>CAMAWO010000164.1 GCA_945861925.1 Bifidobacterium breve
CTGGCCTATCTGCTTTCCGCACTCGCCGCAGTTATCTACCTGGTGGCTACCGTGGCACTTGCCCGCGGGGATAAAACGTCAAGACGCGTAGCAACTATCTCCATCAGCATCGAACTTATCGGAGTGCTCGTTGTCGGTGCTGCCAGTTTGTTATTGCCAGACGCTTTCGCCGTCGCGTCAGTTTGGACCGGATTCGGCAGCGGCTACGGGTTCATCCCACTCGTGTTGCCCGTTGTTGGGCTTTGGTGGCTGCGACACACGAGAACGCAAGGCCGTCCGGGGAAGTAGCTAACGACTCTACTAATAATCAACGCGCATTATGCGGGGTCACTCTTTCAACGATTCCTTAAAGCCGCCCTCTGGAGGTTCGATGTCGCTGACCAACCGCTCGACCCCGTTCTCCGTGCACCGCACCCGACAGACCCCCTCCGAAAGGTCGCTAGGCGGTGAAACCGCCGGTTGCCTCGACAACTGATCCGTTGAGAGCCGCACCGTCCGGAGAGCAGCAAAACGCTATCGTGGCCGCGACTTCGTGGGGGCGGAGCAGGCGCTGCACGAGTTGCGAGGAGGCGAACTCCTCGACGTCCGCCAGGCCATAGAGGCTGGCGGTGGCCTTAAGCATGGCGGTGTCGGTGGATCCTGGGGATACGGCGACGGCGGTTACGCCCGTGCCCACGAGATCCGCGGCCAGGCCTCGAACCAGGCCGACGACGGCGTGCTTCGCGGCGTTGTAGCCAGCGAGGTGGAACAGGCCGCGGGTTCCTGCTGCGGATGCGACGGCGACAAATCGGCACCCGTGTGGGTTAGGACCGTTCAACATCATGGGCACGGTGGCGGCGGCTGTGTTCCATACTCCGACAACATCTACATCCAAGAGCGTCTGGAAGTGCGCCTGAGGTGTCCCCCATTGCGGTTGACCGCCGATAATTACCGCGGCGCATGCCACGGCAGCGTCTAGGTGACCGAAGCTGTCAACGGCGAGCAGGGCCGCTCGACCCATCGCCTCGACGTCGCGAACATCGGTCATCGAAGTCACGACTCGACCTGGGTATGCCAACTCCAGGGACGACAATTCTTCGGGGGTAGCCAGTGGGTACCCGACACCGGCGGGCCGGTTTGGCCCTTCACCTGCACACGAGTCGACCGCAACGACGCTATATCCCTGCCCACACAAGATGTCGACCGTGGCGCGCCCGATCCCGCGAGCGGCACCGGTGACGAGCGCCACTCGGTGCTCTGGAGGCGCCTTCGTGTCCATCACGTCGCGCCAACCGAAGATGCCACCAGGCGCCCCCGGTCATCGAGGCGGGAAAGGCGTATGCGAGCGGAGCCATCGACAACGAGCCACTCCATCAATTCCGCACCTCGCGCCGAACTTGCGGCCGTCGGGTCGCCAAGAACTCCCGATTCCGACACCGCCCTGACTCCATTTAATTGTAGCGCCGCCATCAAGTCCGCGAGGGGCGCGAGTTGGCCTGGGGCCGCCCTCGACATGTCAACTCGCGAGGGGGCGAGGTGCAGCATCACCGAAGTTTCGGCCGCTCCCGCATGGGCGTCGGAAGTGGTTTCGAACGCGCAGGCGAGCCAACATACGTCGTGCTGCTCATCGCGCATCTGAACAATGGCGGAGGCGAGCGTCGGCACATTACCCCCGTGCCCGTTGATGAAAATAACTCGGCCCGCCCAGTTAGACAGCGAGCGAACCAGTTCTATCACCTGGACGCGAAGTGCCTCGTGGCCGATCGACATCGTCCCCGGGAAACCCTGATGCTCTCCGCTCGCACCGTATGCGATCGCCGGTGCGACGAGGGCTTCGATGTCGTGATTGGCAAGGACTGTCGCGATCCCTTCGGCGGCCGCCACCGCGATCACCGTGTCGGTGTCGAACGGCAGGTGCGGTCCGTGCTGCTCCGTCGAACCAACCGGGACGAGGATAAGTGGCTTAGAAGGAACATCCACCCAGGCGATTTGTGAGAGTCGCCGCGAAGTGACCACTACCCGGTTACCGGGGAGCCGAGCGTGCGAGCAAAACCCTCCGGTATCACGACATCCGCGGGTGAGAGGTCGTGGATCGATCGGTGTCCGAGTCCGTACACGGTCGTGTCTATGCCGCCGCGGAGGATGTCCAGTACGTTCTCGACTCCGGCTTGGCCGTTGGCCGCCAACGCCCACAGGTAGGGGCGTCCGATCATGACCGAGCGGGCACCGAGCGCGAGTGCCTTCACGACGTCGCTGCCTCGGCGGATCCCGCCGTCCATGACGATCTCGATCTGGTCGCCGACCGCCATGGCTATCGAAGAAAGCACGCGGATCGGGGCGGGGGTTGAGTCGAGGTTGTTGCCGCCGTGGTTGGACACCGAGATCGCGGTGAAGCCCGCGTCGACCGCCAGCCTTGCGTCGTCGACCCTGCAGATGCCTTTCAACATGATCGGCCCACCCCATTCGGCGCGTAGCCAAGCCAAGTCCTCCCACGTCGCAGGTGGAGTCTGCATCCACTCGTAGTAGGCACCAAAGAAAGTCGGCGCGACGCCTGCAGCATCCTTGAGGTTGGGCGTGGTGAGGTTCGGGATGCCGCCTCCCTTTACGAATGCCGTCAGCCATCGGGGACGCAGTATCACCTGTGGCGCGAACTGCACCATCGCCCTGAAGTTGACCTTCTCGGGTATCACCGGGCTGCCCCAGTCGCGACCATTGGAGAACGACCAATCAAGTGTGAGGATCAATCCCTTGGCGCCGCAATCACGGGCTTGTGCCAGGCGAGTGATCATCGAATCGCGGGTGCCCATCCAATACATCTGGAAGAAGGTCAACGGGTTCGCCCCGATGACGTCCGCAAGTGCCTTGCTCCCGAAAGAACTTAGCCCCATCGCCGTCCCGCGCGCCGCCGTCGCCCTGGCGATCGCAAGTTCACCGTCGGGATGCACGGCCTGCACTCCGGTCGGAGAGGTGACAACGGGGAAGGAGATCGGTTGGCCCATGAAGGACGTGGCGAGGTCGCGCTCCGAATGCAAGCCCGCAACGCGCGGTGCGAGCCCCAGTTCGGAGAACGCGTTGGTGTTGTCGTTGTAGGAGACGCCCTTTTCATTCCCGGCGAGCAGTGCGCTGTAGACGGAGGACGGCAACCGCTTCTTCGCACGTCGTTGCGCTTCCGCGACCGACTCGAACCATGCATTTCCCAACTGGTACTCCCTGACTCTTGGGTACTACAGCACGCTGGCGTGGAAGTCGGCGAGTGGGCTCTCCGAGCATGCATGCGCGGGCGGGCGCCCCGGACTCAATGCGCCGATCTGAACGAGAACAGGCTCGGCGCCTCGGCGAGGATCGAGTCGCGAATGGTCCTGGCTCGCCGGGGGGATCGTGCGTCCGATCTCCATGAGGGCCTGCTCGCTGTTTCCAAGCACGCACTCAGGGTCCGGGCCATCGAGTGGCAAACCGGTGAAGAATTTCGCGGCCATACAGCCGCCGCGGCACGAGTCGAAGAACTGGCATTTGGTGCACGCCCCGGATGTTTGCGGTGACCTGAGGTCCGCGAACAGTTCCGAGTTCTTCCAGACATTGTCGAATCCACCGGGGGCCAGGACGTTGCCCGCCAGGAACTCCTCGTGGATCGCGAAGGGGCAGGCATACACGTCGCCTATGGGGTCGATCAGGCATACGACTCGTCCGGCGCCGCACAGGTTCAGCCCGGGGAGCGGTTCCCCGTAGGCAGCTAGATGAAAGAACGAGTCACCGGTGAGGACGTTATCCCCCGCTTTCAACAACCAGTCATAAAGTTCACGCTGTTGGGTCGCGGTGACATGCAGTTCGTCCCATACCTCCGCGCCGCGGCCCGACGGGCGCAGCCTCGTAAGTCGAAGTGTGGCTCCGTTCCGGTCGGCGAGTGCCTTGAACAGGTCAAGTTGCCCGACATTTTCCCGCGTCACCACGACCGAGATCTTCGCGTCCACAAAGCCCGCATCGGACAGGTTCTCCAACGCGCGGATCGCCATGTCATAGGAGCCATGACCGCGCACCCGGTCGTTGACCTCGGCCGTCGCCCCGTCTATCGATACCTGCACGTCGACGTAGTTGGTGGCGGCGAGGAAGCGCGCTCGCTCTGGCGTCACGCGGACGCCGTTAGTCGAGAACTTAACTCCGACCTGGTGGTCTATCGCGTACTCGAGCAGGTGCCAGAAATCAGGACGGACTGTTGGCTCACCGCCGCCGATGTTGATGTAGAACACCTGCATCGCCTGGAACTCGTCGATCACCGCCTCGCATTGCGCTGTGCTCAGTTCGCGCGGGTCGCGGCGCCCAGACGATGACAGGCAGTGCACGCACGCCAGGTTGCATGCGTAGGTCAGTTCCCAAGTGAGGCAAATGGGCGCGTTGAGTCCGAGTTCGAACTGGTCGATAAGCGACCCGCCTATCGGTCGCACGGCCAACGCATTTCGACCGAGCCGGTCGGTCGCGGTCACGATGTCGTCACCGACGAGCGCCGCTGAATCGTCCCTGCAGCCGCGAGCGACTCCAGCGCCTGAACGAAAACTGGCCACTGCGACTCGGGAACATGCGCACCCTTAAGTGCTCCCCGGACATCAGCGCCCGCGGCCAACCCTTGCACCACGGTGACGAGTTCAGGTCGCTTTAGGAATGTCAGCCGGCGCGTGCCGAAGTCGTACGCGAGGGCACCGAAGGGCTCCGGACGAAGCGCCACATCCGGGGACAGCCGCCACGGCTCGTCAAGCATCGTTGTCACTGCTATTGGCATCCCATTAGTCCTAGTAGACGCCGCACATGCCGTCGATCGATACGTCCTCGATCAAAGTCTCAACGGTCATTTCTTCAACGCCCGGTGGTGTGGGGTTCGGCTCCATTGCGAATCCTTTCGAATCGGTCTGCCAACTAAGTAAGTTTCCATAATATAGTGGCACTGAGCGCCAAAAGACAAGAGTTAACGAGATTGTCTTCGAAATGACTGCTACCTTCGGCCTGATATGAGCGCAGGCCCGAAGCCCGTGACCGGCCGCCCGCCGGTGACAAGTCACGCCGAAATCGAGGCGGTCTCCTTCCACCTGTTCGCGACGCAGGGCTTCGAGGACACCACCATGGAGGACATCGCCGCCGCTCTCGACGTGGGGCGGCGCACGCTGTTTCGGTACTTCCCCTCCAAGAACGACATTCCCTGGGGACAGTTCGACGCCAGTCTTGCCAATTTCCGGCAGACCCTCTTGGACCAGCCCAATGACATTTCCTTGTTCGAGGCCGTGCACCGCGCCATGATCGACTTTAATCGCTTCGACGACGAGGCGCTCCCCCAGCATCGCCAGCGCATGACCCTAATCCTCCGGACTCCTGCCCTCCAAGCCCACTCGGTCCTGCGCTACCGCCAATGGCGAGCCGTAATCGCCGACTATGTCGCCGATCGGCTGAAGGTCCCCGCAAGCAGCCTCGTACCCAGAATGGTCGGGCAGGTGTCTTTGGCGATCGCACTGTCGGTGTATGAGCAATGGCTCGACGGTGATGACCGCACGCTGGAAGAGATCTTCAATCTCACCGACTTCGCACTGCGTGAGTACGCCGATCCATCGGAGGGCAATCGATGATGGCCGCCGTCCCCCCGCCACCTGACGACCGCGCCTTGCCCCCCGACATGATGCTGGTACTCGACCCGCGCGTCACCTCATGGTCCGAGGGAGCAATACTCATCGGGGGATCACCGTGGCGCATCAGCAGACTTGCAGCACGCGCGCGCGCCGTCGTTGCTGACCTACAGCGCCGAGGCGCAGCCGGCCTCCGGGCAGGCCACGACCTGGCCGTCTTTCGCGAACTCGTAGACCGCGGATTCGCGTTCCCCTTACCGGGACCGAATCGGGGCGCTAGCTCCTGCTCGGTTCTCGTCCCGGCGAAGGATCGCGCGCAGAGCCTTGAGCGATGCCTCGCTTCTTTGCACTCGCAGGACATCACGGTGATCGATGACGGATCCGTTGACGCAGCCACCGTTGAGGCCGTCGCAAATAGGTATCGTGCACGCCTCATTCGCCATCCCCACAATCGCGGTCCCGCAGCCGCACGCAACACCGGACTGCGGGAGACCACCTCAGAGTTCGTCGCGTTCCTCGACTCCGACTGCGTCGCACCTACCGGGTGGCCGCAGTCGATGCTCCATCACTTCAACGACCCCACCTTGGCGGCGGTCGCGCCCCGCGTGCGGCCCGGCCGACCCTTCAGCACAGCCATTGAACGCTACGAATCCGCCCGATCAGCGCTCGACATGGGACGCCATCGCGAACTTGTCAAGCCAGGAGCCCGGCTCGGCTTCGTCCCGACGGCAGCACTCGTCGTGCGCCGCTCGGCGCTCGGCGGCTTCGACGAACGACTCCGACTCGGGGAGGACGTCGATCTCGTCTGGCGGCTTCACGAAGCCGGCTGGCTGGTCCGTTACGACCCATCAGTCACCGTCACCCACGAAACGCGGAGCAACCCAGTTGCATGGCTAAAACGGGGATTTGACTACGGCACGTCCGCTGGAGCGCTCGAGTCAAGGCACCCCGGCAACCTCACCCCCGCCCGCCTATCCGCATGGAACCTGACCGCCCTGGCACTCCTGGCGGCTGGCCAACCCGCCGGTGCCGGTGCGGTGATCGCGGCGGAAACTATCGCGCTCGCACGGCAACTACACCCGATGCCCGACCGAACCCGGCTCGCAGCGGAGGTCGTCGCTAAAGGTTTCGTCGCGGACACGGCAGCGATCGGCCACCTGCTGCGCCAAGAGTGGTGGCCGATCGGTGCGGCAGCACTCGCGACCGTGCACAAATCACGCATCTCCCGCGTGGCGGCCTTATGCATACTCGCACCCATCCTTTGGGAATGGACAACGCAGCGACCCCCCATCGACCCCGCGCGTTACCTCGCGCTACGACTGATGGCTGGCGCCGCCTACGGAACCGGGGTCATCGCCAACTCCACGTGCAGCCGGACCACCGCGCCACTCACGCCAGCCGTTCACCTCCCGCGCGCACTGACCCCCAGAAGAAAGCTGCTTTCAGGCTGACTGAACCGAAGCGGCGGGCCCTACCCCGGCTACTCCAAGCCACCAACGTTCACAGACGCCAGCCGTCGATCAGGGCGTGAATCCGGTCTTCAAAGTGGCCCGAACCAAAGCCGGATCACCGGTTACGTCCAGACCTTCGAGGTCAACGCGCCCCCAAAGTGCCAGCAGCACTCGCTCGGCGGGCCCGGTAACCGTGGACTCGGTGGCAGCGCTCAGATCGGTACCATCACCGGCCAGCACGTATGAAGTTTTGGGGCCGTCGCTGAGCACAATCCGCACCCCGTGGGTCAGCGGCGGGATGCGACCTAGCCGCACCTGGCGCGGAAAGATGACAGAGATAACCTCATCGACTCCATCCGCCGCCAATGCGGTATCAAGTGCACTCGCCTCGCCCTGTGCTCGGCGCGCATCCCAAAGGTGGATGGCCGTCTCGTGCGCCTGTCGTCGCGACCAGAAGGAGACCAGCTGCGGTTGAGGTCCGAATGTCCACGTTGGCGCACCCGGATCGGTCGTCCGTAGGAGGTCCAGGAGTCGGGCCGCGCCATCGGTGAACCAGGTACTTATCTCGTCGCGGTCGCTAGGACCTACCGGTGCTTCACCGGGCGCTCCGGTAACGATGACCTGTGCCGCCCACCGATGCACGCCGCCTAGATGCTCCGCCAAGTCCTGCGTAGTCCAGCCTGGGCATGCCACGACTTCGCGGCCGAGGTCGCCAGCACGCATGATCTCTGCGAACGCGGCGGCATCACGCTCTAATGCCGCGTGATAATGCTCGCTAGTAAACACCCATTGATCCTGCCACGCCGCCGTCCAAGGCAATGGACAGACCAGCGGCAATGACTATGCGAGGTGCCTCCGCTCGTGCAGGCTCCTTCAGCGTGTACTAGACGGGTCATCGGTTGGGAAAACCGGGAAATATGCCGAGTGGATGGCCCAGTTTTCACGGAAGCCCATGAATTCCCGGTAGTGCATGCGGTGGATCAGTGCGATCGTCATGAGCACCTCTGGCCGCCGCTCCGCGGCGACCTCCAACGCCTCCTCGCCAGACCCGAA
>CAMAWO010000165.1 GCA_945861925.1 Bifidobacterium breve
GACGGCCACCCGAACCCCGTGCTCGCGAAGGGCGTCGAGCATCTCCACGCGGTATGGGTAGAGCACCCCGATGAACGCAACGTCGTGGATCTTCGCCATGCCGGCGGTTCGCTCGTCGACGACCGCAAGCGACTCATTGCAGACGGGCATGTTCACCGGCCCGACCTCGACTCGGCCGCGACGCATAGACCCGTCCATCGGCATGCAGATATCGACGAGGACGAATCTGTCGGACATTCGCCCGAGACGCCGGGCATTGATGGTGATCCACTTATAGGACGAGTCCGTCACGACTCCGAGGAGGACGCCATCCCACCGAGGGAGCAATTGCGAGTAGAAGGTGTCCCAGCTGTGAAGCTGCTGGCCCGAGTTCGGATCCGCCTCGACCTGGGCAATGAGGTGCGTTGCCCCTGACTCGACGAGGAACCTGATCAGCCTGGCGTGCCACTCATGCGCAGGCTCGCCTGCCTCGACTCCGAAGATGGTGACCTTCTCGGCACCGGCATACTCCCGGGCGGCCTGGGCTATCTCGTAGAAGAAATTACCGCCGGCCGCCTTCCACGTGTCGATGTTGGGACCGACCTGCGGAACGACGACCAGATGACTCTCACGGGACGAGCGCGGCCCGGCTTCAGCCGGGGCCGAGAGATCGAGCAGCGCGGAGGCGTAGCCCCCACCCTCGATCTCCGCACGCATCTCCCGGTCGCGCTTGCGGGTCCAGAGCGCCTCGTCAAGTCCCGGGTAGACCCGAGACGCCAAGCGCCCCACTGCCGCGCGCGTCCTCATGACGAGTTGGCAGGTCTGCGGCATCTGCGCAGGCTACCTCGCGCCGCCGCCACGTCAGCAGGCTCGCTCCCGCAAGGAGCATTGCAACGACGAGCACCGGGTCGGCTTCAGCGCGGAATCGCTGGTTCTCGCCGATTTCGGCCGCGATGCTCACTGCTGCGTGGAACAGCAGCAGGCCTGACGCGAACCAGAAGACCGTCGGCAACTGCCGCCTCGCCCGGCGGTCGACCGCGGCACGGATCAACGATAGAAGCAGGATTGCCCAGGCCAGCTTCGGGAAGATCCACGACCAGACTCCGAGCAGGCTCCACAGCCATGGGGCGAAGGTCTTCTGCAGGTCGAGCGTCTCGTAATAGACGTCCGATCGACCGAGGAACAGGGCGAGCGAGCCGTCCTTGCCATCCTCCCCAGCGATGAGCCCCCACTCCGCGGAAGGTTCCTGCAACACGGCGGCCTGACTGAGGGCCGACCATTGCCTGCTGAGAAGCAGCAGGCTCCCGTTGTTGAAGTTGATCCCGACACCTGGCGAGACCTTCGCCGCCTCGTCGAGGGCGAGGGTCCCGCCGAGCGGCTCCGCACCGACCCCAAGGCAGGTCGGGTATGAGCTCGGTGGCTGCCACGGACGCACGGCAATGAGTTCGGCGAAGCACGGATCCTGGGCTGCGAGCTCCGCCCGCGTCTCCGGCGAGAGGCCCACCTCGCTTATTGCACCGTAGAGGTTCTGTCCGGACCAGGACGACAGGGTCGGGGTGCCGAACGAGATGAAGTAGTGACCCTGAACCACGATGACGGCGACCGCGCATGAGGCAAGAACGACGATCATTCCTGTTCGACGGTCAGGTGACCTGACCCGAGCGAAGAGAACGCCAAGAGCCACCAGCCAAACGAGGACGAAGGCCCACAGGAACGAAGCCCTCGTGAGGAAGAGCCCGGTAGCCCCCAGCGCGCTCATGATCACGCCAAGGCTGGGATGCGATTTCGCGAGGGCCACGCCCCAGATGCACGCCATCATGAAGAAGGCGACGATTGTCGTGCTGTAGGGAAACAGCGAGTACAGGATCGTGCCCGGGAGCAGGGCATAGAGCAGACCTGAGACCGCTGCCCACCGAGATCCAAGCCCCACGAGCCGCACGGTGTGCACCACCATGAGGATCGTGAGGAGTGAAGCGAGGGCGAACACCAGCCCCAGATTCCTCGGTGCTTCGGGCCCGTCGGTGACTCCGTACATCGCATTGAGCAGCGGCGGTTGGATGTGCAGGGATAGCAGGCTGGGCCAGAACTGCTCGGCCAGCGCGTTGGGGTCGAGGCTCTGCCACATGCTGAACCGCTCCTCGTAGAGGAAGCGCCCGCCGTTTCGGATGATGGCGATGTAGAGGCCCAACCAGACAAGCAAACCGGGCAGGTAACTCAACCAGGCTCGGGGCCCGTAGCCCACCGCAACTCTCGTGCCCTGCATCGGCAATACTCTAGCGAGTGAGCCCCTTGGTGTCGGTGGTCGTGCCGGTGTTCAACGGCCTCCCCCACCTCACCGTCCTCGTGGAATCCATCCTTGCGCAAACACATGGCTTCCTCGACGTGGTCTTCGTTGACGGTGGCTCGTCTGACGCGTCCCTCTCCTTTCTCCAGGCGATCGCCGACCCCCGGGTACGGGTGCTCACCAACCCGAAGGGCACGAGCGCAGCGGCAAACTGGGATGCCGCATCGCAGTCCGCCCACGGTGAGTTCATCAAACTCGTCTGCCAGGACGACGTTCTGCACCCCGATGCGATCGCCAAGCAGGTCGACGACCTCGAGGCCAATCCGACCGCAGTGATGGCGGTCGCCCAGCGCGACATCATCGATGCGAGGGGATCGGTCGTCTATCGCCAGAGGGGGTGCGCCGGTCTCCGCCGCGGTCTCGTCGACGGAGAGGGGGCGATCAAGGTCGCCTACTTGCGCGGCACGAACGTCTTCGGGGAGCCCGTGTCGGTGCTGTTTCGCCGAGACGCCCTCCTGCGCGCACTCTCGTGGGACGACAGCAACCCATTCCTTCTCGACCTCACCCTCTACGCCAAGGTCGCGCGCACCGGTGAAGTCGTCGTGCGCAAGGAGTCGATCGGCGCCTTCCGGGTGAGCACGCAGTCGTGGTCGACCCGCCTCGTGGGCGAGCAGGTCCGGCAGTTCCGGTTGTGGCAGGACACCTTCGCGGCCTCGCTCGCGATCCCCCCGACGACCGCCGAGCGCCGGCGAGCCTTCCTCGGCCTGCATACGCAGGCGCTCCTGCGTCGAGCTGCCTACCGGTGGCTCAGGATGAAGGGCTCATTTGAATCCCGCGCCGTCTAGACTCACGACGTGACGCAGGACGCCCCCTCATCGTTCGCGGCCGACTCGTCGCCGCTTGAGATCAGCGTCGTCATCCCCGTGTATCAGGGGGAGCAAACCCTTCCCGCACTCCTCGACGAAATCGAACCGCTGACGCGGGCGACCCTCACCCCCGATGGCCGAACGTTTCGAATCGCCGAGGTGCTCCTCGTATGGGATCGCGGCCCCGGCCGAAGCGATCAGGTCATTCGGCGCCTCGCTGCCACGCACGACTGGGTCCGTCCGATCTGGCTCTCCCGGAATTTCGGTCAGCACGCTGCCACCCTCGCCGGCATGACCTCATCCGGCGGCCACTGGATCGCAACCATCGACGAGGACGGTCAGCACGACCCGGCACACCTCGGGGCCATGCTCGATGCCGCCTACCGCGACGGCGCTCAACTCGTCTACGGCGCGCCAACGAACCCGCCACCGCACGGGGCACTTCGCAACGCAGGTTCCAAGTTCGCCAAGAAGCTCTTCGCCACGGCGCTCGCCGACCAGGACTTCGCCGAGTTCAACAGCTACCGTCTCATCCTCGGGGAGGTGGGGCGCAGCGTCGCCGCCTACACCGGCACCGGGGTATACCTCGATGTGGCGCTGAGCTGGGTCGTCGCCGATGTCACCACCTGCCCGGTGACCTCACGCGATGAGGGTCGTCCGGCGAGCAACTATTCGCTCGGCAGACTCGTGTCGCACTTCGGCCGCCTCATGGTCTCCTCTGGGACAAAGCCGCTCCTATTCGTATCCTGGCTGGGTATCGCATTCGTCACCCTCGGGAGCCTTGTCACACTGTGGGTTCTCTTCCGGCGTTTCACCGACGACGTGCCCCTCGGCTGGGCGTCCACCTTCGTCGCGATCACGATCGTTGGCGGCGCCGTGCTCCTGAGCCTCGGTATCGTCGCCCAGTATGTGGGCGCCGCAACGAACATGTCGCTCGGCAAGCCGCTCTACGTCGTGGTGCGAGACCCTGCACTCACCTTTGATCCCGCTGCCAGCGACGAGGATCGTTGATCACCTGGACGATCGGTTCGACCGGCCTGATCGGGAGCGCGATCGCCCGCCGGTCAGCGCTCATGCTGCCCGGGACCACGTTCAACCCCGACCCGATTCCCTGGGCCGATCCGCGTGCCGCCCAGGAATCCCTGGCCAACGGAGCGAAGGCCTTTGCGCAGGCGGCCGGATCCCAGCCATGGGCGATCTTCTGGGCGGCTGGAGCTGCGACCGTGTCGAGCACGAGTGCACAGTGCCTGACCGAGGTCGATTCCCTCACCGCCCTCCTGCAGGCGCTACGAGCGGATCCCCCGGCCGGACCCGGCGTCTTCTTTCTGGCGTCGTCTGCTGGCGGCGTCTACTCAGGGTCTGCCAAGCCACCATTCGACGATCACACCGTTCCACGGCCGTTGAACGACTACGGCGAGGCCAAGCTGCTTCAGGAGCAAGCGGTGATCCGGGGGCTTCGCGACGTGTGCGAGGTCGTGATCGGCCGGTTCAGCAACATCTACGGCCCGGGGCAGAATCTCGACAAGCTCCAGGGCATCGTCTCCAGGCTCGCGCTCGCCACCGCGACTCGTCAGCCGCTCAACATGTTCGTCTCCCTCGATACCCTTCGCGACTATCTGTTCGTCGAGGACGCAGCCGCCCAGGCTGTCGCGCACACCCGAAGTGCTCTCGATGGAACGCCCAACCGAGCAAGCCACCGAATACTGGTCATTGCATCAGGCGAGCCGGTCGCACTGAGCCATGTGATCCGTACAGTGCAGACGGTCACGAAGAAGCGGGTGCCCCTCGCGCTCGGCTCGCACCCGAGCTCAGTTGGTCAGGTCCATGACCTGCGACTTATTCCATCCGCCATCGAGTGCAGTGCGAGCGCCATGCCCACCCCAACTCACCTGGCAGCAGGGGCACGGGCCGTGTACGACGACATCCTCAGGCGTCTGCAGTTGCCCGGCCTGACGGCCAGGTAAAGCACGAAGTCGACGCTGCCAGATCACCCTGAGGTTGGGGTCACGCCGAGCTCCACCAGCTCTTCCGGGGTCTTGCCGGCGAACTTCGGGAAGCGAGAGACGAGGCTGCCGATGCTCTCGAGCCCGACAACGCGGTTTTCCTCGTCGAGCAGGATCAGGTTCTTCGCCCGCACCTCCGGGGGCAGTCCCGCCAACCAGTCGTATTCATTCATCCACGATCCGGTGTTCGTGAGCCACTCGCGTCGCATCCAGTCGACGAGCGGTTGCGCCGTCGCGTCCATACCGGAGAGGCCGATGAGGATTCGGGTGCAGTTGTAGAGCCGTTGGCCGTCGGGCAGCACGGTCGGGACCTCGGCCTCCGGAGGAAGGTAGACGCAGCCGATGGGATTACTGGCAATCGACTGGTTCACCGCGTTCGGCTTCACCTCGGCCGGCCCCCAGTACTTGACGCCGTATAGGAGTTCCTTCGGCCACTGGGTCGGCCTGATTTCCGCAGCGGCCCTAGGCAGTATTCCGTCGAGGACCAGCAGGTAGGCAACGACCACGACTGCTGAACCGCGAATGAGCGTCAGCCCCGCCCTGCGCCTGTCGATGGCCATGAGGGCGAAGGGAAGGCAGGCACTCAGCACCACGACGGTAACGAAGAACATCATCTTGAGAGCGCCGTAGTGCGGACCGGAACCGGTCACCCACATGTCAGCGACAGTGAGGAGGCTGACGTAGACGATGAGTACCAAGGCTGGCGCGAATGGCATAACCCGCTGGAGCCTTGTCGCAGCCTCCGGCATGGCCGCCCGGGACATGATCGCGATTGCGAGAACGAGCGATGCTCCGGCAAGCAGTCCGAGGATCGGCCCCGTTGCCGCCGTGCCCCCATTTGCCGTGAACAACTGAAGGCCCTCGAGGAAGGTCTCACCTCGCGGGATGAGTGCCGCCACCGTCCGAACACCGGCGCCGGACATGAGGCTCCCGGGAGCACCTGCCGCGCTGATGTTGGCGCCAAAGATGAGCCCGCTCAGCAGCGGTGACCACATGGCCACCCCGATGAAGACCAAGGCCCCGAATGACACCCAGTCATATTGGCGAAGGCCACTGGCGGAGCGGAGCGCGAGGATGAGCCTGCGGATGAACACGACGATCAGGCACACGAGGATGCCGACGGAAACGAGGTTGAGCGGCAGCCACACTGTCGCAGCCACGACCATCGCCAACGAGAGGAGTACTCGAGATCGACTTCCGGTGAGCCCGGAAACAAAGGTGACGACCCAAAGTCCCGTGGTGAGGAACACGAATTGCAAGGTCAGGTGCCCGTTCCGGGTGACGAGGAAACTCGCCGACACCATGACGAGCATCGCCAGCCAGATCAGTGGGAGCGGGATGAGGGCGAGGCTCCAGCCCCTCTTCGGGCCGCCGACCCGGACCCTGGACTCGACGAGCGGCGCGAGCGCCAGCGGCACGAGAACCACGAGGCCGAACTGGGCGAAGAGCGCCGTCCATGCAGCGACGAAAACCTCGTTGACGCCACCGAGGACCACCACGGACAGTGCCGCGGTCATGGTGCTGATGAGGACGAGGAAGAGTTGCAGTGGCCCCCCCATCGGCACGCCCTTGTGGATGGGGCCGCCGCCTGCGAGTTGGGCGGTGAAGTCCAGCCACTTTGAGTTGTCCTCAGCGACCGGCTGGTTGATGTAGTAGGTCACCACGCTCCACAACCCGTCGGCATCTGCGATCCGCCTCACCGCAATGATCGCCAAGGCGATGATCAGCATTGGGACACCGACGACAATGAGTTGCCGCCGCAATCCCACCGGTGACTCCTGCCAAGAAACGCCACGCGTCGTCACGCTCACGGCAGCAATCCCTAGAAAAACGAGGAGCAGCAATAGTTGTAGGGAACTCCTGCTCCACGAGTAGCCCAATTGCTGCCCGAGTGCGACTAGGGCTCCGCCAAGCGCCATTCCGGCAGTCAGGGAGATGGCGAGCCAAGTAACACTGCGCACTCTCGCTAGGGCAAAGACGGGCAGGGTCAGATACGCGGCGAGAAAGACCCAGTTCAATGAAGGACTCCTAGCGCGACTCTGGGTGAAATTCCGTCAACCATGATTTATCTTGATGATATCGGGCGGTGCTTGGCGCTGGAATCGGCTGAGTGCATTCGGCTCGAAGATGGAAGGGCGAGTAAGGGCCGTCGTCAGGCTGCGCCATGGAATTGCACAAAGCCAGACGCACAAGATCAACAGCAAAGGCGCATTTGTGTACACGACCAATAGTGAGTACACGAAAGGGCTCACATCCGCATCAGCAAAGATGCTTCCATACCGAAAGAAGTCGTATAGGGGCACCAAAGACCACAGGATAACGCTGGTCAGGTAGATCAATTGCCCGCGGATTGTGCGAAGCAGAAAGACACCCAACGGCAAGACCATCTCGATCCGAACGTGACCGAAGCTATTTGATGCAGCCAAAGCGGCGATCGCCATCAAGGTCAGTGCACCAGGGAAAGACGTCCACCCTCTCTGGTAAGTCAGCAAGATCCCTACGGCGACAACTAGGGCGAAACTGAACCTCCAAAACGGGGTATCAAGGGGCCCGAGATACTGCCAGAACCCCCACCAAAAAGTCTCCGCACTCTCCCTCAGCCGCCTGTTGTTCAAGAGAGTGAGGGACATTGGCCCCGCCGCCAATGCGCACGCGAGCGCCGCCACGGTCGAGGCGAGGAACAGAATCACACGACCCCGCGTCCGCTTGCCCACGCGGGAAGCGGTAAGCAAGGGCGCCAGCGGGTAACTATTCAGGTCCGCTGACGGGCGTGCCCCTTATGGGCTGGCGCCGATTGCGGGGATCCAGGGCTGGCCGGTGAAGAGGTCGCGGAGTACGACCATCGCGCTCTGGCCGTGTTTGCGGGCCGTCGATAGGTAGGACCGGACGTCG
>CAMAWO010000166.1 GCA_945861925.1 Bifidobacterium breve
CTCAGAGTGGGATCTCGGCGCCGACTCGTGGGAGACCCGGCCAGAGCTCGCACTGTCACTGCTCGATCGCATGCGTCAACTTGACGACTCAGCAGCACCTGCGGTGCGCAGGGCTGAGAGCGCCGAGCGTGCCGAGCGTGCCTTTGAGACGGTGCACTCCTCCCTCGCTGGCAATGCCGAGGCTCAGGCAACCTTGCGCATGGCGGTCGACTCGGCACGTCGAGTGGCCTCATGGCGTGAACTCGGCAAGGCCAACTGCATCAAGGTCCTCAATGAGTCCCGGGTCGCGATGCGCGAGTTCGGGCGACGACTCGCGGCCGATGGCCACATCGCGCACCCGGGCCAGATCTTCATGGCCCTCGACGAGGAGCTCGACCTCATCGTGCTTGAGCCGGGTGCCCTCACCGAGCGGCTCGCCGCGCGTGAGACCGAATGGCAGGACCTCGGCAATCTCGTCCTCCCACTCTTCCTCCAGGCGGGTGCGCCGATGACCCCGCTCGCCGACCTGCCCCGCAAGTCGGCCGCGAGCATTGTTGTCGCCGCGTCCGGCGATGTCCTCACCGGCACCCCTGCCTCATCGGGAGTGGCGACGGGTCGTGCACGGGTCATCCTCAACCCGGGCGAGATCGCGGCCTTCGAGCCCGGCGACGTCCTGATCGCCCCGCAGACTGATCCGTCATGGACCCCGCTGTTCGTCGTGGCGAGCGCGGTCGTCGTCGGTGTGGGTGCCCTGAGCAGCCACGCGATGATCGTGAGCCGCGAACTCGGTATTCCTTGCGTGGCAGGGCTTGAGGGCGCATCCGAGCGGATCCCGGACGGCGCAATGGTCGAGGTCAACGGTTCAACCGGCACCGTCACCCTCCTGTGACAAACACGCCTATCGGCTCGGTCATTTCCCGGACTGCCGTCATCACCGGTGCCGGAACGGGGATCGGCGCTGCAACCGCTCGCACCCTGGCAAATTCGTGCAGCACCATCGTGCTCCTCGGCCGGCGCCTTGCCAAGCTGGAGGAGGTGGCCGCCGACATCAAGGCGAGCCACCCCACAGTCACGGCTCACGCGATGTCGGTCGATGTCGCCAGTGTTCCTGCGGTCGAGGCATTTGCGGCCTGGGCGATCG
This sequence comes from Bifidobacterium breve, assembly GCA_945861925.1. Lineage (GTDB taxonomy): Bacteria > Actinomycetota > Actinomycetes > S36-B12 > S36-B12 > WLND01. The sequence goes on from CAMAWO010000166.1 coordinate 1,121, forward strand.
AGTCGCTTCCGTCGATCGACGTGCTCGTGAACAACGCCGGCTCCACCCAGCCTGCCTTCGAGGGTGGGCTGCAAAACGTTGCCGATGTGTGGGAATCCACGATCCGCGGCAACCTCATGAGTGCCGTCCTTGTTACTGAAGCACTGCTGCCCCAGATGACCTCCCCTGGCGGCCGGATCGTCATCACCGGCTCCTTCGCAGCGCAGTTCGGCACCGGGTCGATCGCCTACTCGGCCGCCAAGGCTGCGCTCCAGACCTACGTCGTGAGCCTCACCCGCACCCAGGGCCCCCGCGGGATCACGTGCAATGTCGTGGCTCCCGGCTACACCGGCGATACCGAGCTCGTCGCCGGTCGTATTTCCGAGGAGCGGCATGCCCGCCTCATCGGTGGCATCGCCGTGGGCCGGGCCGCCACCTCGCAGGAGATCGCCAATGTCATCAACTTCGTCGCTTCCGACGGAGCATCATTCGTCACAGGTCAGACCATCACCGCCAACGGTGGCGTGATGTTTCCCGGATAACAGGAGGTACATCGTGGCCGAGTTCACCGAACTTGATCTGCAGCGCATCGAGATCGTCAAGCAGCTCTTCGCAGCTTGGAGTAGCGGCGATGCTGACGCTCCACGTTCGTTCATGGCCGAGAACGGCATCCTGTGGGATTCGATCGGCGGCCAGAAGGACGGCTGGCCCACCATCCGCGAGTACTTCGCCCACGGGCTCGAGCGCTACCCCGATCTCGTCCTCGAGCCGACCGGCGAGTTCTGGGCGCGTCCCGATGGCTTAGCCCTCCAGTGGGTGATGAGTGCGACCGTGCTCGACGACTCAAAGGGCGCCGAGCACAAGGGCAAGAAATGGATCGTCGAGGGCCTGAGCTTCGTCGTCTTCGACGGTCTCACCGTGATGCTGGAGGCCGACTACCACGAGGGCACCTCGCGCGACCGGTCACTTCAGGACGGTGGGCTCCACGCGCCGATCAAGCGCTGATGCAGGTGCTCGACCTGTCGTGACGTGATCTGCGACTGGGTCACCAGCCTTCGATAGAGGAACGGCGACACGATCTCCTCCACGCCCTGCTTCGCATCGAGATCCGCGCGAAACGCTCCCTCTGACTGACCGCGCCTGATGATCACCGCAGCGCGCGAGCGCGTCTGAGAGAAGCTTCTGCTGTGCACGTCAGCGAAGGCTTCATCGCGCATCGAGCCCTCGATGAGTGCGATCAGCACCGCGCAATAGGTGGGGTCGTTGAGGCGTCGGGCGTAGTCGGCGAGATAGTCACGCAACGCCGTGACCGCGTCACCCCCGAACTTCGAGGAGTCCCGATGCATGAGTTCGTCAAAAACCTCGCAGGTGAGCGCCGCGAGGTCGGGCCAATTGCGGTAGATCGTGCTGCGCGAGACACCCGACGCCTCGGCCAGTCGGTCGGCCGTCAGGCCCGCGATGCCATCGGCCACGATCACCGTGCGAACGGCTTCGAAAACGGCGGCCTTCGAGCGCTCGTAGCGAGCATCGGTGGTCATGACTCGTTGCAGGTGATCTCAGTGAGTTGCCCGAGGAACCGCAAGTGCACGGCAATGCCGATTGCGAGCTGATCAGCGGTGCGGTGTCTACCGTCGCGGAACACCGTGAGCGCGGTAAGGTTCACGCACGCCCCCCGAAAGTGGTTGTACGCCAGCCAGTTTCGCCACTGGAGCTCGGTGAGTTCGAGGCCGATCGTCTCGTTGAGGCGGCTCTTCCATGCGTCCGCGCTCATTGTGCGGCGGCCACGGATGAGGGCGAGGTACGTCCAGTCCTCTGCCGCGTCGCCGACATGGGCGAACTCCCAATCGAGCACCGTGAGCCCGCGCTCCTCATCGAAGAGCGCATTCCCGGGGCCCGCATCGCCGTGGACGATGACACTTGGCCCGGTGGGCTCAAGATTGGCGCGCAGCCACGCAGCCCCCTGCTCGATGAGCGGGATGGGCTTGGACGAATGCTTGCGGTAGAGACTGAGCCAGTCGTCGATGTTGTCGCCGATCACCTGCTCGGCCGTACGTTCAGACGGGTCAATCGCGGTAACGGGCACCCGATGTAGTTCGGCCACCGATCGGATGATGTCGTCGAGCCCGGCATCGTCAAGTCGCACCTGTCCACTGACCTCCTCCATGATGAAGAAGGGCTCGCCGAGCACGGTGCCTGTTGGCTCGACGTGCAAGATCGCTGGCACCCGGTAGCCCGCGCTGAGCAGGCCGCGCATCGCGGCGACCTCCGTCATCGTGTCGGTGCCGAACATCCCACCCTGCTCGCTGCGAACGATGACATTGCGGGTGCTGCCGGCCACCGTGATGGTCGTTCGCCACATCCGCCGGGAGAACCCTCCCCCGATCACCTCGGCGCGCAGGACCTCGACGGGTGACTTGTGCTCAGCGGTGAGCCAGGCAGCCAGCTTGGTGACTTCTGCCTGGTCGACCTCGAGCACTGGATGCTCGACATCGGTGCCATGGCCGGTAAACACGCTCAGGAGCGGCTCGGCAACTGTGATGTCCTCACGCAACCAGGTCACGAGGTGCTCGCGCAGCGGAGTGTGGCCGAAGGTCGCGAGCATTGACCGGGCTGCAGCCTCGTATGCCGCCTCGCTGGATGTGCCAACTGGCAGGCCAAGCAGGTCGGCGATCACGGCAGCGCGTTCAGGAGTCGGATCCTCACCGCGGGTCGCAGCATATTTCTCGATTCCGGCCCACTGACTCACGTCACCGTGAGCGATGTCGGAAGCCGCATGCGCGCGAGCAATCGCTTCGGCCAGCGCCTGGTCAGCGATGCGAATGGTCACCCGCGCAGTTCCTTGACTAACGCTGCCTCGACTCCAAAGTCGTAGCCCGCGCCCCACATTGGATCAGCGAAGGCATCAGGAGCATCGACGAGGTCAGTCGAGCAGAACCAGTCGTAGGTCTCCTGATGGCCGTCCATGAAGCCTCGCTCCGCGGTGAGCCCGAGGTCGCGGGCCTTCTCCACTGAGAGGATTCCGTGGTGCTTGTCCTTGAACAGGTGGCCGAATGGTGCCTGACCATCTCCGACCCATGTCGGAACTTCAATAATGTCGGGTTCAACGTCGACGATTCGGGAGAGTCGAAGTGCGTACTCACGGGCGGAACAGCCCTGTCCGGTGAGGTTAACGATCTCGCCGCGGGCGGCGGGCAGAAGCGCCATCTCGAGCAGGTTCGCACAGAGGTCATCGACATGACCGTACGAGGTGGTGACGAGGCCCTCGTGCGGCAGCAGGATGGGCAGGCCCCGGCGCAGCCGCAGGAACATCGCGGTCTCCATGTCGTGGATGTTGTTGTCTGGCCCGTAGATCGCAGCCGGCCGGCCGATCGAGCCGGGGAAGCCGGTTGAAGTGAATCTCTCCAGGATCGCGCGCTCGGCATGGGCCTTGAATCCACCGTAGGTCGTTTCCGGCTCATCACGCAAAGGCTGATCCTCTGTCCAGGGCATCAGTCCGGTGGGCTCGTAGGCCATGATCGACGAGACGAACACATACGCGCCGACTCGGCCGTCGAGGAGTTCGATCAGGTCTTCGAAGAGCCCTCCCCCGGCGGCCATGACGAAGCCCGACACGTCGATAACGGCGTCCCACGCGGTGCCCTCGAGGGCCAACCGCATCGACTTAGTGCTCGTGCGGTCTCCAACGATGCGACTGACGCCGGGTGGCAAATCGGTTGCCGTTCTCCCGCGGTTGAGCACCGTGACTTCGTGGCCGGCGGCCCGCAGGTGCTCGACCATGCGCCGTCCGACAAAGGTGCTGCCACCGAGGATGAGGGTTTCCATGGGAGGACCCTAGCCCTCCTTCAAGCATTGTGGGACATTTTATCCCATAGAGCCCCTCGCGCCGATAGACTAAGAACATGACCGAGCAGCGCCTGACCGCGTTCGACGAGTTCCCACGACACCAGACCACCGGCACCTTCAACTCGGTCGCGAGCGACTCCCCCAACTGGAGTGACGGCTACTACTTCACGCTCGGTGACCGCGAGACGGGTGCCAGTCTGTTCGCGGGCTTGCGCCTGTATTCCAATACCGATGTCATCGACGGATTCGCCTGCGTCACGGTCGACGGACGCCAGCACAATGTGCGCTGGTCGAGGCGGCTCCGGCCCAATATCGACGACATCCAAGTCGGCCCCCTTGCCCTCGAGATCCTCGAACCCTTGAAGCGGATGCGCCTGTCCTGCGACGAGAATCCGTACGGGATCAGCTACGACCTCGAGTGGACTGCGCTCCACGAGCCGTACCTCGAGGACGAGATCATCCGCTATTCCGGTGGTCGCAAGGTCTACACGCGCAACAACTACGACCAGTGCCTCGATGTAACCGGCACCATCAATGTCGGAGGCCGCACACTGCAAGTCTCGCCGAAGTCGTGGGTCGGCGTGCGCGCTCACTCCTGGGGCATGGGTCGCACGGGAGGCAAGAACGCAGGTGTCGCCCCAGATTCGGGCAAGGATCCACGCCGCGGATTCGCGATGCGTCAGTGGACCATGTTCAAGATGCCGGACCGAGTGATGTTCTGGCAGTTCCACCAGCAACCCGATGGCTCCTTCAACCAACTCGAGACCATCGTCATCCCAAACGACACGACGCAGGAGTGGTGGTCATATGTCGACGCCAGCGTCACGCACGAGCGCATCGATGGCCACCCGCGCCTCAAGGAATCCACCATTGCCCTCACCCGCCCCGACGGCAGCATCGACCGGTTCCTCAACACGCCCGTGGGCTGGCCCGTGTACCTGCAGGGCGGCGGCTACCACGATGGCTTCGCCGATGGCCTCGGTCGCGGCGTGTTCCGCGGCGATGAGTTCCACGATGGCGAGGTCTGGGATGTCACGCATCCGATCAATGTCGGCGACCCAGCCGGCTGGTTCGTGCAGCGCCCGGACGCATGGGCGGAGCAGTTCGCCACCTGTGTGAATCTCGACAACCCCGCCGATTCCGGCTTCGGACACATGGAATGCGTCATCACTCCATGATCGGAATCGATCCCACCCGCCTCCAATGGCTCCTCGACCGTGAGGAGTTGCGGGCACTGTCGGCCGCCTACATGCGCGGCCTCGACCGCGCGGATGGCGCACTCGTGCGCAGCGTCTTCACCGACGACGCGACAACGCACTACGGCTCCTTCACCGGTGGCCCAGACGAGATGGCCGCCATGGCCATGAAGGCGCTGTCGGCATACAGCGACACCCAGCACCTCCTCGGCCAGATCAACATGCAGATCGACGGTGACGAGGCCACAGGCGAGGTGTACTTCCAGGCGTATCACAAGCACGCATCCGAGGGCTTCGACCGATTTATCTGCGGCCGGTACATCGATCGCTATCGTCGAGTGAATGGCTCGTGGCTGATGTCGCACCGAACAGAGGTCGTTGACTGGACAAGGACCGAGCCGATAGCCGACGATTACTTGCACCTTCGGCCACACACCGTCAGGGGCACCCGAGACACCACGGATCTCAGCTACCGTCCGCACGAAGCCTGACGCACTAAGGAAGAGGGAGCACCAATGGATATCGAGCGTTTCCAAGCCTTCTTGGATGCAGTCGAACCGGATCGCGGGGCTCGAGTCCTCAGCGCCGTTGCCCTCCCCGGCGGCTACAGCCGCCTTTCCGTGTTGACGGAGGTTCAGTGGGCCGACGGAACCACCGAGAGGTTCGTGCTTCGCGGCGACCCGCCAGACGAGAGCAGTGTCTTCCGAAGCGATCGCGCCGCGGAGTGGGCCATGCTGCAGGCAGTCAAGGACCTCCCCGACTTCCGGATTCCGACCCCGCGCTATTTCGACGCCACCGGCGAGTACATGGGCTGCAAGGCCATCGTCTCGGGGGCCATCGACTCCACCTCAATGCAGAAGTATCTCGATAGCGGCCCAGATCTCGACAAGGCCCGGGATGATTTCGTAGCGATCATGGCCTCGGCCCACAACACGCCGCTCGACTCCATCGACGTGGCAATTGAACGCCCCTCGAGCTGGCGCGACCACATTGAAGATGTCATTGCGAACTACGAGCGCATGCTCGACATCATCGACAATTGCGATCCTGTCCTTCGCTACACGCTCAAGAAGATCCGGATGAGCATGCCGGCCGAGGTGCCCATGGCACTCGTGCACGGGGATCTCCAGCCAGGGAATTTCCTGCTATCGGACGGCACTGACCCCTACATCATCGACTGGGAGTTCGCCCGAATCGGAGATCCGCGGCTCGACATCGGCTACTACCTTCAAATTCCGATGCCACCACATCTCTACCATCCGGATCCCGAGGCCTTCCTTGCGAGCTACCGAGCCCTGACCGGTCTCACCGAGGAACAAATCAACCCGGCAATCGCGAAGTACTTTCTGCTCCTCGGCACCAGCCACCTGATGGTCGACATCATTCGCGGCGCGCAGGATGTGACCGACGGGCTCCACCGCGGCGTGATGGGCACCTTCCTCATGACCGCTTATGCACACTTCAACAACCTGTACCTCGATTACTCACTCGAGCTGCCCTACTCGGAGGTCACCTCATGATCACCCGTCCATCGACCTCACGCGTGCTCGAAGATGTCGTGGAAGAGCTCACCCGTGACATCCTTCCCATGATCACCGACCCAGCCCAGCAGATCCGCTTGCACATGCTTATGGTCGTGCTAAACGACTGCGCCAATGCCAGTGAGCGTGAGATCTCGGTCATGCGAACTGAAATTCCTGAGTACCTCGCCTTTGCCGGAGACGTCGCAAACGCGACCGGAAATGCTGACGTCGCCGCCGCCGTCGCGGGAGCCCAGATGGGCGACTCCCTCGTCCTCACCGACGTCATCCGCGACTACGAGAACGCCAGTCGTGCGTTCTCGACCGCTATGGATCTCGTCATGGATACCGT
>CAMAWO010000167.1 GCA_945861925.1 Bifidobacterium breve
ACCGGGTTCGTTGAACCTGTCATTCCGCCCCCGAACCCCAGACACATTGCGGCGCAGCAGTTTTTGGCGCTCGCCTTGCAGGAGGGGCAGTTCGGAGCGCGCACCTGGCGCGAATGGTGGGGCAGCCTCGCAGTGATGGACGACGGCGATGCGGTGCTCGACTACCTGTGCACCGCAGGCTTCCTGGACTCCGACTCCGGCATGTTGTTCATCGGGGGAGAAGCAGAGCGGCGATTCGGCCGTCGCAACTTCCTCGAGCTCACATCCGTCTTCACAGCCGACCCCGAGATGCACGTGCTCCTCGGCCGCCGCGAGCTCGGGACGGTGTCGCCACACACCGTGACCGCGTCGCTCGAGCCTGGCCAGGCGCGCACCCTCCTGCTCGCCGGGCGTTCGTGGGTCGTCACCTCGATCGACTGGCGCCATCGGACCATCAACGTGGTGGAGCACGCCGAAGGCAGCCGGTCCCGGTGGGCGGGCGGCGTGCCGAGCCAGGGATACGAGTTAACGAGGGCCATGCGCGAGGTGCTGCTCGGGGCGCAGGTGCCGGTCGAGTTATCGCGACGGGCCCAGTCGACGCTCGCACGGGTGTGCGATGAACGCGCGACCGATGTTGACCATTCGGGCACGGTTGTCGCCTCGTCCGGCAGCGATCAGTCGTGGTGGACGTTCGCCGGAACGAAGGCCAATGCTTCACTCGTCGCCGGGCTAGCGTCGCTCGGGATCAAGGCGCACTCCAACGCCGAAGCCGTTCGAGGCCAGGGCCTCACTGGCGAGTCGATCCGCGCGCTGACGTCCGTCCTCGAATCCGGTCTTCCTGCGGCGGTTCTCGACCCGAAGGCACTTGAAGGTCTCAAGTTCTCCGTGGCCCTGCCGGCCGAGCTCGCGGCGGCGACCCTTGCCGAGCGGGGCACCGACGAGCGGACCGCATCGCTGGTGTCGGCTGAAGCACTCGTAATGCGGTAGATCCGGGGTGGGGAGGAGCGCAGCGACGGTGGCGCATTGCGCGCACTTCGCTGCGGGGGAACGGCCGTAGGCCGCGACAGTGGCTTCGTCAGCCGTCAGGAACTCGCTGCGCTCGAGGCGTATGGCCAGAGCCGACCATGCATGTGCGTCGCGAATGGAGCATCGAATTCCGGTCTCTGGCCTTAGCGCTTGTCGTCGTCGTCGGATGCTCCCTGTTATCCACAGGATCCTCGCGGTACTGAGCTGCTGGCGAATCAACTGGCGCGATGCTCTTGCCAATGACGAGACAACCATTCGACTTGCGCGTCTTTGAGTCGTCTGTTGAGGCGTCGACCCTGCAGTGAGGCGTACTGAGGGTAGGAACTGAGAGTCGGGATGACGCGCTTTCCTAGGAGTCGGAACGATCCATGACCTCGTGCGCATACGCGAGAAGGGATGCAGCTGTGGTTGTTGCGAGGTCGGCCTGGGCCCTGCCGATGGGTGCAGCTGCGTAGCGCAGTTGGTTTCTGGTGTTGCGCAGCCGATCGAATCTCTGCGCCGCTTCGACCGCATCGGTTCCCTTGCAGACGGCTTCGAGGAACAGGCCCACGGCCGCGTGCTGTCCCGCACCGGATGAGGTGCGGTAGCCGAGGGCAGCCAGAAGGGCTTCGCCGATGTCGTGGGCGGCGTTGTAGGCAATGTCGTAGCGTACGGACTGACTGCCGAGGTTGGCGATCTCGCCAAGCGCATCACTGGCCATCGTCACGAATCGTCGTGCCTTGCCGATGTCAACCGGCACATGCGTGATGCGATTGGCCGTGACGAGGGAGGCGACCGCTACGGCCTGCTCTTCGGTGAGTATCGCTGTCATTCCTTCGAGTCCTCGTCTAGGTCGCCGACAATGGCGAGCAAGCCGCCGCGGCGGACCTCATCGAGAAATGGCGTGCGCTGATTCCACTCATGCGATGTCAGGATCGTCGGATTCACCGGCCGTCTCAGGGTCGCGCCAACGCGTGAGCAAGCGTCGTAGATCTTGGCTGGATCGGGTGTTCCGACGACCAGAACGTCAATGTCGGCAGGCGGGGCCCCAGGCTTGCCGAGGGTTCGATGCGCCCAGGATCCGAAGATCGCGGCGGCCTCGACTCCGCTGATGTGCTCGAACGCTGCTTTCAGCAGCGGGACAGGGCCGAAGGCGATCTCCAACAGCTCACGTAGCGGACCGTGGAAGGGCGATGTGGTGTTCGGCTCCAGCAGTCGAGTGTTGCCGACTCGACGCTCGACGAGAATGCCGGCATCGAGCAGTTGGGCAGTCTCCCGGTGGACGGTCGAGTAAGGGATCGCGAGGACCTTGGCGAGTTCGCTGAGTGACTGGGGGTCGTGGCCCAAGAACAAGGCACTGAGCAGACGCGCCTGATTCGCAGATCGAAACAGGGGAAGCAGCAGTGGCGGAGTTTCTCTCACAAAATGGATAATACTATCCGAATTACTGATATGCAAGGTCGTGGTGAGCACGGTCATGGGAGCAACTCCGTGATCGCGCCCAACCCGAAACCCGGAAGGACCTCGGCGATCACTGCGTTGCCCCGCATGCCGTCGGCAGCCAGGCCCAAGACCTCGCAGTGGTAGTAGGTACCCGAGGCTGACAGGCCATCCCAACTGTCGCGGAAGTAGTCATGCCAGTGACCGTGCGCCAGCCAGCGTGGAAGCACCTCATCCATGGCGTGCCGAAGCCTTATCCGCTGAATCGCGCAGTAGTCCTCGATTTCCGGGGTGAACCAGGCTGGCCGCTCGGTCATGCCGAAACGCCGCAGGCCGGCAGGAGCGTCGTGGGTCAGCATCACGTCCACGCGAGCCCACTGCTGACTGCGCACGTTCGCGACGAGCCGATCGCAGTCGAACTGGGTGAGTTCCTCCTGCGGCCACCAGTCGATACCGATCCTGCGGGTATTGCGATCGATCGATCCGGCTCCTCCCAGTGCTGCAAACCGGGCGCCGTGCGCATCGATCCAGGTGTGACCGCGCGGCGCGAAGCGGAAGCGCGGGTAGCTCTCCAGGCAAAGCCATCCCTGCTCGTCCAGTTGCATCGCAGCGGCTCGGTGGTAGTCCTCGTGATTGCCGAGCACGATGAACATCTCGAGATCGCGGTCGACGCATGCGCGATGCAGGGTCTTCAGGAAGTACTCACCAGTTGCTCCGGGCCAAAGGCCGAAGTCACCGACGTGATAGATCGTGGAGATGCCCTGTGCGGCGAACAGGCGGATGCGGGACATGGCCCACGACACATTGCCGTGCCAGTCCCCAGCCAGTCCTATGCGCCCAGTCACTGGACGATTATGGATGGGAACCCCGACACTTGGCTCTGGCTGGTCGCTCCGAATGCAGTCAGGATTGCGTCCCGGGACGAGCCAGTCGAAGAGTTGTCGAGCCCCTGCTAATAACCCGGCGCCACCCAAACTGTCACGGAACTCCATGACGGAAATGGCCGGTAGCGGAACAACTTCTATGAGGGAAGCCGCTCGTAATGCGGTAGATCCGGGGTGGGGAGGAGCGCAGCGAAGGTGGCGCATTGCGCGCACTTCGCTGCGGGGGAACGGCCGTGGGCCGCGACAGTGGCTTGGTCAGCAGTAGGGAACTCGCTGCGCTCGAGGCGTATGGCCAGAGCCGACCATGCATGCTCGCCGCGAACGGAGTAGCGAATTCCGGTCTCTGCCCCACTTGCTTGCGGTCGTCGACGGATGGTCCCTCGTAGCAAGGGCGCACCTCAGCCCCGGGTGAGACAGGAGCGCGCCCATGACCGTGCAAGGCGGGACGTGCAGATCGATCGGGGGGCGAGTCTTCCCGAGAGGTTGGACGCGCTGTGGGAGGCATGGGTGTGCGCGTTTCCGGATCAGGGCTGGCGGAGGGCCGATTCGTGTGGACAGTGATAAGTTCAAAAGCTTTTTCGCGGGGTGAATCAACATCGTGGAACCAACGTTCCGCCCTCCCCACGGCACTCCCCACCCATGCTAGGCACGCCTAACACGTGGGGCGGTTTCGACATAAAAACACCAGAAAAACCCTCCCAGAAGAATCAACTGGAGTTGATGTGTCGAAATGTTCAACATCGAATAGCCATTAAATGTCTCTGCGAGCAATGATTCGGCAGTACGATGTCCTTGTGGGAGGGATCAGCGCGACTGGCCGAGAAGAGCTCGCGCTCGTGCTTCGCGGTCGGCGCTTCGTGACGCCGGCGGACGTGGCGGCCGAGTTGCACGTCGACTCGACCGCGGCGACGCAGCGGCTGGCACGGTGGGCCCGAGACGGCTGGCTGCGGCGAGTCCGGCGCGGGCTGTACATCGGCGTCCCTGTCGAAGCGTCCAACCCTCGCGCTTGGTCCGACGATGCCTTCGTGATCGCCGCGCGGGTCTGGGATCCCTGCTACTTCACGGGCTGGACGGCCGCACGGCATTGGGCTCTGACTGAGCAGGTTTTCCGGACCACAGTGCTCAAGTCTTCTGCTCGAGTCCGTGAATCGAGGCCAAATCTGCTGGACTACGACTACATGGTTGTGCACACCGATCCCGCAGCCCTGACCTGGGGCCTGGTAAGCGAGTGGAACGACGGCGAGCGATTGCAGTTCGCTACGGCCGCTCGGACTGTTGTTGACATCTTGGCCGACCCACAACTCGGCGGTGGGATGCGCCATTCCGCCGAAGTCCTCGCAAGCTTTCTCAAGGAGCATGACTCCGCGCTCCTGATCGACGCCGCTGAACGCCTCGACAACGGCGCGGTCTTCAAGCGATTGGGCTATCTCGCCGAACAACTCGGTCTCGGCGATAGCGTGCTCGTCTTGGCTTGTCTGGAAAGGCTGACGGCTGGCATCTCAGCGCTCGACCCCGCCGGACCGCCCGGAGGCCAACGCGTCTCGCGCTGGGGCTTGCGTGTCAACGCAACAATCGCACGTGACGGTGCCTCATGATTTCGCAACGGGAACTGGCCGCGCTGCGCGCGGAATGGTCCTTGGGCCAGGACGTCATCGAGAGGGACTACGTGCTCGGATGGCTGCTGTCGGGGATCACTGAGAACGCCGAGCTTGCCAACACGTGGGTGTTCAAGGGCGGAACGTGTCTGCGCAAGTGCTACTACGAGACATACCGCTTCTCTGAGGACCTGGACTTCACGATCATCGAAGGCGGTCCGGAAGAGCCAGCGGACCTCCTGCGGATTTTCGAGGATGTCGCCGCGTGGGTCCGGGAGGCATCAGGCATTGAGTTGGTCGTCGACGATCGCTCCTTCAAGCGCACACGGAATAAGCGCGGTCGCGCCACGACGGTTGGGAAGGTCGCCTACCGAGGCCCGAACGCGAGTCCCTCCATGCCGAAGGTAAAGCTCGACCTCACTTCAGTCGAGCTTCTCGTCGCGCCAGGCGAGCTTCGCCCAATTGGACACCCCTATCGAGACGTGCTCCCGCAAGCGCGCGTGCTGAGCTACTCGATTGCCGAGCTATTTGGTGAGAAGTTGCGGGCCCTGGCCGAGCGATGTCGCCCACGCGATCTCTATGACGTCGTCCACCTCCATCGGCGGACACAATTCGCTCCTCTCCGTTCCGAGCGGAGATAGAAGAGGAATGGGAGAACATGCTGGGGCACCAGCTCCCGCGCCCGCTTGTCCCATTCTCAGCTTTCTGGAGTGCCCTTGACGAGGTCTTCGGTTGGCTCGAGGGGTCATCGCCAACCACCCACCTTCCGCGCGCAAGCGACGGGCAGGTCAGTGCATGGGAAGCACCTCAGGGGATCGCCTCATGGCACCAGAAGTTCCCTCTCGAGCTTCTTCGATATGCCGGCGCCAACCGCCTGAAGGTCGAGATCGATTACCGCGCTGTCCAGGGTCGTCAAGGGCCCCGGGTGGTGGAGCCGTACTCACTTCGTCGTACGGCGGACGGTCTCCTGGTCCTCTTCGTCGTGAACGACCGTGGGCTACTGCGCAGCTATCGCGTCGACCACATCGTGGGCATCCGTCCGACCGCGAGTACCTTCACACCCCGCTTCAGAGTCGAGTTCTAGCAGCCCCACAAGACAGAAGCCAGAAGGGCCGGTGAGTAGCTACGGGAGGCACGGATGTCGACGCCAAACCTGGTGGTCAACCGTGGAGATGCCAGCCCTCGGCGACTGCTCGTCACGTGGGCCAACCAGCAAGACGCATGGCTGCGAGCCTTGGTTGCCGAAACCATCCTGTCGCGGTGGTTGTACACGTCGATAGCGATCTCGGGTATGTGTTCACTCCAGCCGAACTGGCCTTGTTCGGGCGACCGGAGTTCGAGAGCGCGAGTCTCGCAGCTTTCATCAATGACTATGTCGGACGTCGAGGAAAGAGCGGCAAATGGAGCGACAAGACAAGGGCTCAGCGCAAGGCTGACTTCAGACCACTCCGCGAGATTGCAGAACGAGACAACCTCAAATGCCGAGACTTGAATGCGATGCACCTGCGCGAATGCCTGCGACAGGTCGGCACTACCGAACGTGGGCATAGCCTGCGCGGCCTGCTGCGCACGATGCTGGTTTTCGACCGACACTCCGGCTACTTCACGCGCGACCAAGGTGAACTGATTGATGCCGTCACGTGGACCCCTCCCGTGGGCTACGTGATTCCACGGTCACGTCGAGATCAGGCGAAACCGCACGTCGATATCGCCGCAGGCGGTGAAGTCATGACCCACGAGCAGGTCCGTGCCTGGGCCAAGGGTTGCCGGAAGCGCTGGGTCCACGGAATGGAGTCCCTGAGTTGCGTGGATCAGCGCGGCGGATTCGTTGTCCACATCTATCGCAGCGACCAGCTCTCCGTGTGCCTCGGCTGTGGCGAGGATCTGCCGGACGATGGCGGAGAGCTCGGAGTAGCCGCTGGAGTGTATGCGCCGGTATTGCCGGCTGGCGGGCGCGACTGAGAAGAATGCGATGTTGACTACTGCCTTTTGCGACTCTGTTTGGCCAGACGCAGCCGGTCCGAGGTTCGGCCACTCATCTTGTACGATTCGTACATGATGGAGATGGCGGTGAGCGAGGCCCGGGAGCACTTGGCGGACGTGATCGACAGCGCTCAGCGGACGGGTGAGCCGGTCTACCTGACCAGGCGCGGTCGCGCGGTCGCCGTGGTCGTCGATCCTGTGGTGTTCGAGAAGCTCCTTGATGACGCGGAGGACGCACTCGATCGTGCTGAGCTTGCGCTGGCGCGAGATGAGGATGACTACATCCCGTGGGAGCAGGTCAAGGCCGACCTCGGCCTGTCGTGACCGCGAAGTACGAAGTCAGGCTCGCTCGGCGAGCCGCCAGGGCACTCTCGGCATTGCAGCGTCGGGAGCAGCAGCGGATCCGGGCGGCGCTGGATCTGCTGGCCGACAACCCTCGGCCGCCGAACTGCGTCGCGATGCAGGGTGAGGACTCGGTCTACTGGGTGCGGGTCGGCGACTACCGGATCGTCTACGAGGTCCTGGACGCTGTGCTCCTGGTCCACGTCGTCCGGATTGGTCATCGACGCGAGATCTACCGGTGAGCATCTCGCCCCGGTTATGCCCCGGAACATGGCGCAGGTACGGCCGAATATGCCGGGGTAGGCACGAGTATGAGCGTGGCCATAGGGGGCCGATGAACGGCTCGTAATGCGTAGGTCCGGGGTGTTGAGGAGCACAGCGACGGTTCCCCGAGGCGGCCAACTACCCAACCACGGAGTGATGTCGCTGACGCGGTGGGTGATGAGTCGGTACCTCCATCTCAACGGCGGCGCGTTCCCGTCCTGCCGCGGCAGAGGCCATTGGGTCCCTCCCTCGATGCCGCTGGCATCCGGGCTTTAGCCCCAATACCACTTAGTTAGAGTCCGATTCGACGGCAGGACTGGTGGGCTGGCGTTTTCGAGACTCAGGCCGTGAGGGGCCGGTGATGATGATCGTGTCGCCGGGTGGTGCCTGCGGACGTGCTGGGTTGCGATGGTGGGCGCGTTTGAGGGGCCATTTGGACATTTTGCGTTTGATGACCC
>CAMAWO010000168.1 GCA_945861925.1 Bifidobacterium breve
CCAGGCGAGGTGTTTGAGTGCGTCGTGGACGGTTGTGACGCAGGGCCAGTCGGGGTCGAGGTCGATGATCCGGCGGCGTGATGCGGTGATGTGCCTGGCGGCGTTCGCGAAGAGCCGGATCCGCAGGGTCCGCGGGCGCGCCAGGCGCCATTCGCCGGTGAGCGCGAGTTGCTGGGTCCAGGTGGTGAGGTCGATGGCAAGCAGGACGATCTGGAGCCAGATGGTATTGGATGGGGCGTCTGCGTAGGGCAGTCGGTCCAGTCCGGTGTCTTTGGCGTCTCGGATGCGGTCCTCGCAGCGTGCGCGTTGGCGGTGGCGTGCTTCAGAGGGCCGGCGACCGTGACGACCCGGCCGAGCTGCCAGTCCCGCATCCCGTCGCGGACCACCGGGGAGCACGCTGGTGTCGCTGGTGTTCCCGCGCCAGGACCAGACCCGCACCCAGATGCCCTCCTTGGTCACGGCCAGCCCGATGACGACCTGGGGGAGGTCGGGCCGGTGGTCCTTGGAATGCACGTAGCGCCGCAAGCCCCGGCTCGCCGTCGGCGCCGACATCGGCCTCGGCCTCGAAGCAGGTGCTGGTCGTGCCGGCCAGATGCACACCGGTCTCGAGGTTCAGCAGGTTCGCCACGGCGAAGAACACGCACCTCCCGGACCTTCGCAGTCGCACCGGCCTCGATCAGCAGGTCCATCGCCCGGTACGCCTGGTCGTCGCTCATCGAGCCTGGGCCGCCGATCGCGCATCCCGCTCCGCCCATTCCGACGCGGCGAGCTTGGAGGACTGATCCAGCGCCCGGTTCGCGACCAGCGCGAACAGCACCCGCTCCACGTCGGTGGAAAGCCTGCGCGGGCCGAGCAGCTGGCGCAACGCGGCATCGATGCCCAGCTGCTTCCAGAGCCCGTCGAGCAGCCATGCCCCGCCCATCGACGTCGAGCTCGTCATGCGCACCAGGTCAGCCCGCTCCCCGCTCCCTGCCGCGTACGGATCCGCGTCGCCCAGGAACCCGGAGACCGGGACACCAGCCGTCGCAGGCCATCGGTGTCCAGCCCGTCCTCGCGGCCCAGGCCCCGCAGCACACGCGCCCGCGTCTGCCCACCGGCGCGCTCGTTATGCGCCAGCGCCACGTAGCGCACCACCGAGCCACCGGCGTCCATCCGTCTCGTCACCCGCAGGTACGTGCACACCAGCATGCCCGTAGACCATTACCGTCGCACGCAAAACACGGCAACGTTGTGTGTCTGTCCACGTTTCCGAACCGCTCAGCAGCGAAAAGCGCCGCCCCGCCTCAAGAATCCGGCCCCATCAACCCCCCGAATGTCCACGAACTGCGGAACCCGGGTTAGACCCCCAGTGGGCGTGGACGCACGACCCTCATCAACTGAAATCGTCAAATCCCCTGCGCTCCCACAAGGTTCGCCCATCCACGTGTCCATGTACTGCGGAACCTGGGAGGAACAACCACGGTCTCCACAGTAGCCTCAAATACCTGACCCCCGCAGAGTTCAAGCACGCCCGCTACTCAGTCCTCAACCGAGACCTGCGACCCGACTAGGCGCGGCACGGAACCTAGGGCGCTTCACTCAGGTTGACAACGCAAAGCATTGGGAATGCGAAACTGACGGCCCTAGGTCGCTTCCCCGATCATCCACCCGATGGCAGGTCGTCATCCCAACCCGGTTCATCAAACAAGTACTTGTGGTCCTGCCTCAAACGTGACACCAAGAATCTCGACCCTGCAACGTTTAGGTGATGTGAGTCGGCGTAAAGGACTTCACCGTGAAAGGCCATTGAACACTCTATATCGCCGCAGAAGTACCGGGCAGTTTCGACCAATTCTGCGCCAGGATTGTGCGCCACCGCTTCGCGCACGGGCGCTAATGAAGTTTCATGTTCTTGCCAGAATTCTTTAGCAGGACGCGAACACAAGGGTTGGCCAAAAAGGCCATTCTTGTACTTGCAGGCAAAAGCGTCGAACGGATAATCTGGAACATCGTCAGTTACCAATACCCGCTTACCTGAATGGAGAAGTAACTGTATATCCCTACCAAGTTTGTCGTTCAATGCTTGGGTTTTCCAATATGAGGACAGCACCACCACTTTTATGCTTGGAGTTTCAGAAACTTGCCTAAATGTCTCGGATGAATTCATTGAGGCGCGCGTGGGCCACGCATCCAGATAAACGTACGCAACGTTCGTTTTTGGAAGCACCTCCGCTAGGCCGACAAACAAGTGCTCAGCGTGACTATCCCCGAGAATCACCACTCCGACATCTGAGTGTGCCGCGGACTGTAAACAGCGCCTTACTCCGAAGGAGAATTGAGCCTGGTCATCGACTTGATTGAATGCGCATGGAAAATAGTGGCTCTTCAGAATGTCGAATGTCGCCTCAATGCCAATGGTGCCTGAATTCGCGGCTACCATCTGTCCCGATTGGTATCGGGGTTGCCAAAAGTCAGCGGCTTGGATCCACGTTGCCGTCGCGACAATGGTCGGAATGGCAATAATCATGGAAGAGAATGCTAGGGCTCGCGATCTGCTGCGAAAATGGTGCTGACGAAGAGGTCGTTCGAGCCATCGATAGGAAATAGCAGCGAGTGGAATGGCCAGAGTGCAAGCCAGAAGGGGCGCCAAATCTTCAAGCGGCCACAACAAAATGGCGAAAACAATGAGTGGCCAGTGCCACAGATAGATCGAATAGGACCAATCACCGATTTTGACCAAGGGGCGAATAGAGAGCAGCTGCGCAACAAGGCTACCGCCGCCGCTCCCTGCCGCCAGTAGAAGCACCGTTCCCACGACAGGCAACAGCGTCCATTTGCCGGGAAAGGGCGTCTCCCCGGTTATCATCAACACCGATCCACCTACCATACCGGCACCAACTGCGCCGGCAAGTGTCCTGAATAAAGCACTCAAAACGAACTTGTCGTTCAATAGAAGCGCTAGCAGCGCGCCTACCGCGAATTCCCATGCCCGAGTGAAGGGGCTGTAAAACCCGGTAATGAACTGGTTCCCCTCACCGAACACGCCGAATGACCCGCAAACCAAAAAAGATACTGACGCCAACGCAAGCGTGCCGACAGCGAAGTAGGGCATAAGCGAAAATCGACGCCAACGTAGGGAAAAAGTCCAGCCCAGAGCGAGCACAGCCGGGAAAACTACGTAAAACTGTTCTTCGACAGAGAGGGACCACATTTGTAGAAAAGGGTTTGTTTCTGCTTGAGCATCAAAGTAGCCGCCGGTAGTACTGGCGATCACAACATTCGAGACACCGAACATGGCCCCGATCGCGGTTCCCGCAGCAGTCTGCTGGGGCCCAAATGGAGAAAGGATCAAAATGGAGAGGATCATCGTCACGGTTGTTACCAGCGAAAGCGCAGGCATCAATCGTTTGAAACGAAGCCAGTAGAAGGCACCAAATGCCACGTGTCCATCACGAACCCTCTTCCGTTGGAGCACTGTCGTGATGACGAAACCCGAGATAACGAAAAAGACGTCAACACCCACAAACCCGCCTGGTATTGGAAGACCGGCATGAAACGTGATAACCATCAGCACTGCGACGGCACGCAGCCCTTGGATGTCAAGGCGTCTGCTATCAAGAGGCTGTGATTGCACCAGTGAACCACTGCTAGACATCCGCCACCGCCCTACGTGCGCAATATGAACATTTCCCCATGCATTAGATTGTGTTGCAGGCTCATGACCCTTTAGCGGCGAAGGCTATCCCGGTGCACCTTAGGATGCCGGGACGGAAAAAAGTGAACTGAAGACCACGGCACTAGAATATACTTTCAAGTCTTAGCCCAACCATTTCATCGGGGTTGTTGATTTCAGCGGGTCTTTGATTTTCCGGGGGTGAGTCCGTGGGGGCGTGGCTGTTTGCACATTCGGCAGATTAGTGGGGTCAGGGCGCATAAATGTGTCATCCCCTGGCGCGTTACCATTACTCCTGCGCCGAGGGGCACCGCCCTCGCTGGGGAACGGGGGTTCTCGTGGCACCGAAGCCGCCTGGTGAACTCGTGTGCCCCAATCCGTCGCACGCAGGCCCGCCGCTGTGGAAGGGGACTGTCAGAAAGTCGGTGTAACTGGCGTCGTCTGACACGCTGGGCGTACTGCCTGGCGGGAAGGACGTGCAGTGAGTACCGAACCCATGATGGAGGCCTCTCAGGTGAGGCTTACGGATCAACAGATCGCTGAGCAGCTCGTGGACCAGGCAAGGAGCGACGGGGTGGGGCTCGTCGGACCTGGTGGTCTATTGAATGGGCTGACGAGGGCCGTGCTTGAGACGGCTCTGGAGGTGGAGATGGGCGAGCACCTCGGCTGCGACAAGGATGCCGTGGAGGGCCGCAGCAACGGGAACTCCAGGAACGGTTCGCGCTCCAAAACGGTGCTGACCGAGGCGGGCCCGGTCACGATTGAGGTGCCGCGGGATCGTGAGGGAACGTTCGAGCCGAAGACGGTCAAGAAGCACTCGCGGCGGATGCCCGGCGTCGACGAGCTGGTGATCTCGCTGTCCGCGAGGGGCCTGACGACCGGTGAGATCTCGGCGCTGTTCGCCGAGTTCTACGGAGCGGACGTGTCCAAGGACACCATCTCCAAGATCACCGACAAGGAGCTGGCGGAGATGGCCGAATGGCAGAACCGGCCCCTGGACAGTGTCTATCCGGTTATCTTCATCGATGCGATGGTCGTCAAGATCCGCGACGGTCTGGTCGCGAACCGCCCGGTCTACTGCGCTGTCGGCGTCACCGTCGACGGCGAACGGGACATCCTAGGCTTGTGGGTCGGGACCGGTCGCGAGGGCGCGAAGTACTGGCAGAAGGTCCTGACCGAGATCAAGAACCGCGGCGTCAAGGACGCCTGCATCGTGGTGTCGGACGGGCTGACCGGGCTGAGCGAGTCGATCACCGCGACCTGGCCCGAGGCGATTCATCAGACGTGCGTGCTGCACCTGATCCACAACATGTTCCGGTACGCATCCAAGTCGGACTGGCCGGCGATCGCCGCGGACCTGCGACCGGTCTACCAAGCGGCGACCGAGGCCGCCGCGCGGCAGCGGTTCGAAGACTTCGACGAGAAGTGGGGCCGCCAATATCAAGCGACCACCAGACTCTGGGAATCGGCGTGGGCGGAGTTCGTGCCGTTCTTGCAGTTCGATCCCGAGATCCGGTCCGTGGTCTACTCCACGAACGCGATCGAGAGCATCCACGCCCGGTCCCGCAGGGCCGTGCGTGCTCGGGGCCACTTCCCGACCGAGTCCGCCGCCCTCAAGTGCGTCTACCTCACCGTGCGCAGCCTGGACCCCACCGGCAAGGGAAGACAACGCGGGATAAACCGATAAAAAAGCCACTGAACGCCTTCGCCGTAACCTTCGAAGGCCGTATCCTCAACACCAGTAACTGAAACCACAACGATGGCCAGTTACACCGACTTCCTGACACTCCCCGGCTCGCTCAACCACTCCCTGCCGTCTTGTTGGCCTGGTCTCCTTTTGCGGCCATCCGGATCGGCTTGAGATCGACCGGCATGGCTTGATAGGAGCGTGGCTTCGCCCCCCACTGATGTGTGCCTGCCGGTCCCGTGTCCGCCTGGATGAAGGGAGACAAGGATCATGGTGGTCCTCGGAATCGACGCGCACAAGCGCAATCACACCTTGGTCGCGATCGACGATCGTGGCAGGAAACTCGGTGAGCGAACGACCGGAACGATCAGTGCCAACCACCTGGATATATTCGCGTGGGTCGAGCGGTTCGGTAGTGAGCGGACGTGGGCAGTTGAGGACTGCCGGCAGCTGTCCCGCCGGCTCGAACGCGACCTGCTTGGGGCCGGTGAGATCATCGTCCGGGTGCCGCCCAAGCTGATGGTGCATGCCCGGGATTCGGCCCGCACGTACGGCAAGTCGGACCCGATCGATGCGCTCGCCGTCGCGCGGGCGGCCTTGCGCGAGCCTGACCTGCCGGCCGCCCGCCTGGACGGCCCGTCGCGTCAGGCTCGCCTTCTCGGGGACCACCGTGACAACCTCGTCGAGGAAAGAACGAGGGTTATCAACCGTTTGCGGTGGCATCTGCACGAGATCGACCCGGCCTTCGACGTCCCGGCGCGCAACCTCTGGCGGCCCAAGCACCTCAAGGCCGTCAGCAATCGCCTGGCCGGCGAGGACGGTCTCGTAGCCCGGCTGGCTGTGGGCATGGTCTCCCGATGCGCGGAGCTCACCGAGGAGATCCGGAATGTCGAGGGGGAGCTCGATGCACTGGTCACGCCCATAGCACCAGCACTGCTGGCGGTGCACGGCGTCGGTCTGCTTACCGCTGCGAAGCTCATCGGCGAGGCCGCGGACGTGCACCGCTTCAAGTCCAAGGACGCCTACGCCCGGCACCACGGCACCGCCCCTTTGCCTGTCTGGTCCGGGAACCGAAATCGGCACCGACTGAGCCGCACCGGCAACCGCCAGATCAACGCCTGCCTCCACCGGATCGCGATCACGCAGGCCTGTTCGCACGATGGCGCCAGAGCCCTCCTTCAACGCCGGCGTGAGAACGGAGACAGCAAGTCCGAATCGATCCGCGTCCTCAAGCGACGACTGTCCGACGTCGTCTTCCGCGCACTGCTCCTCGATGCCGTCGCAGCATCCACGGACACGGAGCTATCCGCGGTTTGACATAGGAGAAAGTGAACGCGACCCCACTCTCCTCGGTGCCGCCGCAGCATCCACGAACACGAATCCGTCCTCTTCTTGACATAGGAGAAGGGGGACCCGACCCCTCAACGTGGCCATTGGCACGGTCAAGGTTCGATATTGACTTTGGCAGGTAATCAGTTGTTCAAGTTGCTGCACTGAACGCCACTGCTAAGTTGTGGGTGTGATAGATGTTTACCTTCTCCAGCTCCGAAGTTTTAATGAGGAGAATGGAAAAGTTACGGTTTTCGAGGAGGGAGCAATCCCTTTCCCAGCTGTGAGAGCGTTTCTCGTGGAGGCCAACGTCGGCGAAACTCGTGGCGACCATGCTCACCGCAGATGTCAACAGTTGCTCGTTGCCGTGAGTGGGGGAGTAACCGTCATGTCCACGAATGGACAGACAGAAAGAGTTCATCATTTGACCAACTCCGGCACAGGCTTGGTGGTCCCAACCATGATATGGGCGACTCAGAGATACACAGAGCCGGACAGTCAATTACTGGTTATTTGCGACCAGAACTTCGATGAGGTTGACTACATTCGTGATTTTGAGGAATTCATGTCCTTAGCAGCGAAGATTCATGGGTGGGGCGCTTCAGCTAGTAGACCGTCGTCGCTAAAGCACAGGGTATAGATGTCGGAGTTTGATGCGGGCGTCGCTGGTGGTGAATTGCCAGTCGACTTGGCGCTTGTCGGCGTTGGTGGCGTGGGTCCAGGCGTCGAGCTCTGCGTTGAGGACGTCGAGGTCGGCGATGCGTCGGCCTAGGCATTGCCGGGTCAAGCAGGACAGTTCGATCTCGGCGATGCCACGCCAGCTGCCGTGCTTGGGCGTGTGGTGGATCTCCAGGCGGCCGGCGAGGGCGAAGGCCTTGTCTGGCGGGAACGCCTGGTAGAGCGAGGCGATGTTGTGGGTGTTGAGGTTGTCCATCACCAGGACGACCTTGTCCGCGTCGGGGTAGGCGACGGTCAGCAGATGATCGACGCCATTTGCCCAGTCGACGCGGGTCCGGGTCGCTTCGGCGTAGGCGCGGCGCCATCCGCGCAGTGGTTCGGCCCACACGAAGATCGAGCAGGTCCCGTCGCGGACGTATTCGGAGTCCTCTCGGGCGACCTGCCCCGGCTTGGCCGGCGTGCCAGGCCTGGCGTCTGCGAGCAACTGCAGTGGCTTCTCGTCCATCACGACCACCGGATAGGCCGAATCGTAAGGCCGGGCGTAGACAGCCAAGACGT
>CAMAWO010000169.1 GCA_945861925.1 Bifidobacterium breve
TGGATACCGTCAATCACGATTTCATCGAGCGGGGAGAGGCCCTGCTCAGGACTCGTGTGACGAATGAGCGAGCGATCCTCAGCGGAAGTTCGGCAGTAGGGCGCTCAGCGAGCTAGCTACGCTGGGTAGAACTTGTCGCGCCCGCGATCACTCAGGACTTCCTTGCCCGAGTCGATGACGATGACGGCGCCGTTCATGAACGCGGATTCGTCGCTTGCCATGAACACCGCTGCGTTGGCCATGTCGCGCGGCATCGGCGCCCTTCCACTCGCGTACTTCGCACCCATCTTCACCGCCGCGTCCGCGAGATTGTCCTTATCGCCTGTGACGATTCCGGCAGTCAGCGACGACACAGTGGCGCCCGGGCACAGCACATTCACGCGCACGTCATGCGGGGCCATCTCGACAGCAACGCTCTTCGACAACCCGATAACCGCGTGCTTCGCGGCGGTGTAGATGTGCGGGCCAAGGCCGCCATTGATGCCGGCCGTGCTGGAGGTGTTGATGACAACCCCGGAGCGCTGGCGCTTGAAGACATTGGTCGCGAGCTTCGTTCCGAGGAACACGCTCGTGAGCAGGATCGACATCGTGCGCTCGTAGTCGGCGAGCTTGGTGTCACCAATATGACCGATGACTCCGACGACCCCTGCGTTGTTCACCATGATGTCGAGGCCGCCGAATTCGAGGATTGCCGCCGAGATGGCGGAATCGATATCGGATTCACTCGTGACGTCCGTGTGGACGAATATCGCATTCGGAGCCAACTCAGCCTCGAGCCGCTCCCCGGCCTCGTCGTCAACGTCGGCGATGATGCAACGGGCACCCTCCTCAACATAGAGGCGCACGATGCCCTCGCCGATACCCCGGGCTCCGCCAGTGACCACGGCCGACTTGCCTGCGAGCCGGCCGCTTGGCAACGCGCTCATCAGCGTTCGTCGCTGACGGCGACCCGCTGAATCATGTTGAGTGATGACTCATCACGGTTCACGGCACCGGCTGCAAGAATCTCGCGGGTCTGCATCTTCCAGCCGTGGCGGTCCTTCTTCCACGAGTCGATGTAGCGTCCGTGGAGGGTCCACTCCTTGCCCTCCGCATCGCGGTGCCAAGCGGTGACGAGGCTCTCCGCGGTCGCGTAATCAGTGTCCTGAAACTCGATCGTGATGTTGGTGACCGCGTGAGAGGTCTGGAGGTAGCGGGTGAAGGCATTGCGGAGCGACGCACGCAATGCCTCGCGGCCCTCGATCCAGGATGTGCCGCTGTAGCGCACGCGGCAGTCATCGTGGAACAGGTCAGCCTGCGTGTCAACATCAGCCATATCAGCGGCCTTGCAGTACTTGTACATGAGCTGCTCGATGTCGTAGCGATCACCGATGCGCAGCCCCTCGACGCGGGCCATGGACATGACTACCTCCTTATGCGCGGTTCTTGGGTTTGCGCGGTGCTTTCTGAATGTGTGGTGCTATTGAAGTTGGGAGATGACGTTCGAGATGCCCTGGGCGATCTGCCGCGCGGTGAGCGCAGGGTCCTGCGCTCGCAATCGGGTGCTAATGACCTCGATCGAGAAGGTCGTGTCGGGGCGGTGCTTGTCGCGCTCGCGCAGCAATCCGATGAGATCGAATTCACCCTCGCCCAGAATGCGACGGTTATGCAAGCAGTCGTCGCGGAGATCGGGCTCCTCCTGCTCGATGGTGCCGTCGTTGAACTGCAGGGTGCTGATGTGCGGCCAGGCATCGTCAAGGGCCGACAGCGGCAGTTGATTGCGGTAGAGGTGCCAGACATCCATGCAGATACTGATGTTCTCGCGGCCGGCGAGTTCGATGATGCGAGCCGAGTCGGCCGAGGTGGTCATGTTGGTAAACGGCAGGGGTTCAAGCACGACCTCGGCGCCGAACTCGGCAAACTGATCGGCCACTGCGCCGGCATACCGCGCGGCATCGTCGAACGTGCCGTCGAAGTCACCGGTTGCCTGGAGTCGCTGCGGCCGGAAGTGCTCGGCCAAGGTTGCCGCGACGACCAAGCGGGGGTCGGGATCAGCGAGCATCACCCGCGCGGCCTCGATCTCAGTGACGACCAGCCCGAACTCGTCCAGCAGGTCATCGACCTCGGAGAGCGAGTGATCGACGAGAAAATCCGTCATCCAGCGGATGCTCAGACCGACATCACGAAACCCAGCATCCCGAACCGCGGCGAATCGCTCCGCCAGCGGGATGTCGGGGATGCAGTTCCAGGAGAAGGTGAAGTCAGCAGGCGTGAGCGTCGCGCTACTTGCTGGCGGCGTCACGCCTTTGGCCCTCCACAATGAGGTCGTTCACCTGATTGTGGAAGAACGGGATCTTCCCCTCGCGGTTGTTGTAGACATTCTCCTTGTAGTACATCGACCGGGAGGTCGCCGCGATGTCCTCCCAGGTCCAAACGTCTTCACCCACAACGATCTTCAGGTGCTCCCAGTGGCGCTCGGTGCGGTCGAGATAGGCCTCATCATCGGACTTGTACCAGAGTTCCCAGGTCTCGAACCTCGTCTTGTTGTGCGAGATCGGGACCGGCCGAAACAACTGCAGATGTTCTGGATTGTTGTTGAAGACTCCCGACGGGAAGATCGTGTAGTGGCAGATTGCGACCGACTGGTGGTCGGGGTTCTCCTTCAGCTTCGGCAGGGCGCCCTTGAGCGGCACGATCATCATCGCGTGGTGATCAAACTCGAAGATGCGCATCTCGCGGCCGTCCTTGACATCCTGCGGCGAAATATGGTGGAGCGCCGGCGCGTGGTAGAACTCGTTGAAGGCATCCATGATGACCTTCCAGTTCACGTCGACGTCCCAGACGACCTTCTCCTTCAGGAACATGTTCTCCATCTGGTAGGCGCCGAGGTCTTCGATGATGTCCTCGCCGAGCCAATCGAGCAGCGGCGGTGCGACACCGGGGCCATCAAGCACCGCCCAGACCCAGCCGCCCCATTCACCGACCTCGACGCTCGGTGAGCGCAGGCCCTCAACCTTGGTCTGGTCGAAATCCTCGCGGTCCGGAATGCCGATGACCTGGCCATCGAAGTCGTACACCCAGTCGTGGAAGGGACAGGTGAATCGTCGGGCGCCACACCCGGCATTGCGCACGATCCGCGAACCGCGGTGCTGGCAGATGTTGTGGAATCCAGCGATGCTGCCGTCCTTGCGCCGAGTGAAGACGACGGTCTCCCCCTGGCCCTCCCACACGTAATGATCTCCCGTGTTGGGTATCTGCTCGGCCCGGAACATCATCTGCCAGTTCGGATTCAGCACGTACCTACGCTCGAGATCGAACCGCTCCGGATCCGTGTACCAGCTCGCAGGGACGCTCCCCGGCTGGAAGGGGGTGTTCGGGATATCAGGGCCGAAGCGCAGCGTGCGATCGCCGCGGGTGGGGACGAAGACCATCAGGATGCCTTTCAAGAAGGGCCAAGGAGCCAAAATCTATCAGTTGTCTATACAACTTACAAGGAATTGACGGGTGGCTGGGACGGGTGCCCGCTCAGAGATCAAGCACCAGTCGGTCGCCAACACACCTCGAAACGCACGGCATCATGAAGATGCCCTCCTCGCGATCCTCCTCGGAAAGGAGAGAATCCCGATGGACGATGACACCGGAGATGACCTTGGTCTCGCACGTGCCGCAGATTCCCTCGGCGCAACTCGTGACAAGCTTTTCACCCGCCGCCTGCAGCACCTCGGCAATGCTCCGGTCCGCTGGAACGAGATACTCATGGCCATTGCTGTTCACGACCACCGTGAACGAATGGTCGCCATGATCACCAGTCGTGTCGATGACCTTCGGCGCGAATCGCTCGACATGTGGTGCGGGCCTGCCAGCAGCCGCACACGCCTGCTCGACGGCTGAGATGAGGGGCTCGGGTCCGCAGCAGTACACGGCCGTCTCAGGCGAGCATCCGGCGATGAGATCGGCGATCGGCAGGAGTCCCTGTTCATCCTGCGGCCACGCAACGACTCCGAATTCGGTCAGCTGATCGACGAACGCCATCGAAGCTCGAGAGCGGCCCCCATACATGAATCGCCAGGTTGCCCCTCGGGCCTGCGTCGCGGCGAGCATCGGCATGAGCGGTGTCACGCCGATGCCGCCGGCAATGAACAGATAGTCCGGCGCTTCTATAAGAGCGAAGTGGTTGCGAGGCCCGCGGACCCTCAGTAGTCCGTCCTGCTTGGCCCCATCATGGATGGCGGCCGAGCCACCGCGCCCTGCCAGCTCGCGCAGGATGGCAATCCGCCAGGTTGGTTCCCCCACCCGGCTGCACAGGGAGTACTGGCGCTCAAGGCCCCCATCAAGGAGCACATCGACGTGGGCACCTGGCTCCCATGCGGGCAGTGGAGCGCCAGAAGGGTCGGCGAGTCGAAGTGAGACGATGCCGTCAGCCTCATCTCGCCGCCCGATGATGAGCAATTCACGGAACTCGTCCACGATGCTCGCGGACACACTCGAATCAGACACCCCTAGACCGTAGCGGCAGCATCAGTCGAGACCACCGTCACCGTGCCGGCGGTGCCGTCAACGGTCACCTCCATGCCATCGACGAGCGAGGTCGTCCCGATGGTGACCGACAGAACACTCGGAATCCCGAGCTCGCGGCTCACGACCACTGCATGCGAATTGAGCGCGCCAACATCGACGACAACGGCCCCCGCGATGAGGAAGAGCGGAGTCCACGCAGCATCAGTGAACGGGGCGACGAGGACATCGCCCGGTTCAAGCCGAGCCATGTCAGACGGGTTATGGAGCACGCAGACACGTCCGGTGTAGCGACCCGCTCCCCCACCGATACCAGCGATGACATCGCCCTCACCCAACGGCGTCACCCGCTTCGAGGCCCGGCGCTTCCACTGCGACAGCGGCAGCGGGTCGGACGAGATGATGAATGGCGGATCGAGATCGAAGAGCTGCACGTACTCCCCGAGTCGCGTGGCGATGTGGTCGCGAAAGGCCGACGGATCTTGCACGTAGGCGTCGAGTTCGTCATTCATGAGCATCATGACGTCCTCCGGCTTTCCGTAGAGGCCCGCCTCGACCCCGCGCCTGCCCAGCTCCCGGATGGCCATGCGCACCTCGTTGATGGTCGCGCAGGAGGTGGCCTTCGTCATCTCACGCAGCGGTACGGTTCGCTGCGCAGAAGCGAATGCCATCTCGAAGGTGCCGAGGGCCTCGTCGTTGCCTGCGAGGAGAGCGCGGACGGTGTCGGCTGCCGCTGCGCGACGACCTGCAAGGAACTCGTGCCGCGCGGCCGGCGAATCGGCGTCAGGCGCTCGGCGGATTCCGTTGACAAGTCGCATCGGCTGCAACGGATCGCACTCCCACGAGAGCGAGTGGATATCCCATTCATTCGGCCCCCGAAACCCGTATTCGAAGAGGAATCCCTCGAACTTCTCGGCGAATGCGCGCAGTTCGACAGTCGTGGGATCGGTGACGGCCGCGAGCACCACCTCGGGGCCCTGATCAAACAGCGCAGTGACCTCGGTCGAATCATTCGCCGCGCGCGAAAGGTCCCAAAGTCCCGTCGACGGGGCAGCCGATTGCACCTCGCCGAGGCCCGAGATGAGTTCCAGCTGCAGTTCCGGCCGGCCGACCGACTCGCAGATCCCGATGAGCATGCTTGGGCCCAGCGTCGAACCGAGGCTCGATAAATCATGACGAAAGAAGGCGTTGTCGAGCTCTGGGATGAACGAGCGGGCGCGCAAGACGAGCTCGGCATCGGTGAGCGCAGCTAGGTCTGGCCGCTCGGATCGGAATCGGCCGGTGCGTCGCCGATCCTCCTCGATCTCCGGGAAGCTCGTCGCCCCGAGGATCTCCCCGATCGTCGCCATCGCCTTGGCGGTGAGATCGGGGCGAACATCGCCCTCTCGCGGGACATAGGGCGGGGTGTCCGGATGGGATCCGAGGAGGTCGGCGTCGAATTTCGCGAGGTCTGCGCCGAGTCGCAGCCCGAGCAACCGCATATGCGACAGGTTGAGATAGAAGTACCCGCCGAAGATGCCGACGACGGGGTACTTCGGGCCGCTCATCTCATCCTCGGCGTAGATGCCGAAGTCGACGAACCCCCGGAACCAACCCGGCAGCAGTCCCTCCTCGAAGGTGAGTGACCAGCCGAGCGGGCTCGCCGGATCGGCAAGGACCTCCCCAGCGTTCGCACGCGTGTAGTAGGGGAGGTCCTCGTCGCGATCCCAGTCGACGATCCAGGAGTCAATCATGCGGGCGCCTTTCGTCGATCTCGGGAATGCTCCGGCCTAGAAGGGCGCAGAGCCCCCGTCGACATTGAAGGTCGAGCCCGTCATGCCATTACCAAGCGGGCCGGCGAGGAGCACGGCCATGCCGGCAACCTGCTCCACCGTCTGGAGTTCCTTGGTCAGGCAGTCGGCCGCGAAATCATCCATGAACTGCTGGTAGGTGATCCCGGCTGCGGCGGCAACCTGAGCGCCAGCGTCCTGCATCAACTCAGTCTCAATCGGCCCTGGGCAGATCGCATTGCAGGTGACTCCGGAGGTGCCGTATTCGACTGCTGTCGCTTTGGTCAGGCCGATCATCGCGTGCTTGCCAGCGATGTAGTGGCTCACCATCGGCTTCGAGGCGATCTTGCCCTCGATCGAGGAGATATTGATGATGCGTCCATACCCTGCAGGCAGCATGTACTTCAGCGCCCGGCGGGTGCCCCAGAATGCCGTGCTCGCATTCCACTCGAGTCCCTTGAGCCACGCCTCATCGCTGAGGTCGCCGACAAGGGCCCAACCGTCGGAGCCGCCGGCACAGTTCACCATAATGTCGATTTTGCCGAACTTGGCGACCGCTCCGTCGACGAGGGAATCCACCTGTGCGCGGTCGAGGGCGTCAGTCTTGACAAAGGTCGCTCGATCCCCAGCGGCTAGGCGCGCGAGGGCGTGGGCACCCTTTTCCTCGCTGCGGTTTCCGAGCACGACCGACGCGCCCTCATCGACAAACGCCTTCGCGATGCCGAAGCCGATGCCGGTGCTGCCAGCGGTGATGACCGCGACACGGCCCTGGAGACTGTTTCCCATGTGAACTCCTGCTGCTCGTGGTGGCCCGCCATCGGGCCGCCGACTCGTTGTGTCGTCATCTCACACCACTTACTGGAGTCCGTCAATGGAAACCCCAACATTGGTCGCCCTAGCATCGGGCAAGAGCGCTGCCTAGCGCTCGATGACCCGCGGGAGGGGGAGCCCCTCGCGGTGGTGCTCAGTCATCAACCGGTTGATGGTCCGATGGACGTACTGAACACCGGGCTCATTACGCCCGAAGATCTGGGTCTTTCCACCGGTGACGGAGACCCCCTTTTGCACGCCGAACCCGGTGATGTAGTCCTCGCCGTAGGTGACGTCGTAGAACCAGTCGCGCATCACTTCGAGCTCGTGAAGCTCCTGCTCGTCGTCGGGGATCGGTGTCCGGACGAGGATCCGCTGTTCAGTCATGGACTCGGTGACCGAGGTGCCAGGCAGCGGGAAGCCGATCGCCATTCTCTGGCGCCAGCCACCGGCGATCGAGAAGCCAGGGAAGATCCAGTTGATGACCCCGACATTGGCTGTCGGATCCCAGGTCTCCTCGGGATCATCGAGGTGGTTCTCAATCTCCCGAAGGGCGAAGGAGACGCGCTCATGTGCTCCATAGGAGTCGAAGATCGCCGTATTGCTCAGGTTCGTCTTGAAGACTGTGTCCTTGTGGAGCGAGGCAAAGTGGTAGCCCTCGAGGTACCCCTCGATGGCAACCTTCCAGTTCGGGCCGGGCATCATGCGAGAGCTGAACAGGTGGCATTCGTCAAGCTTCAGGCTCTCGAGCACGGGGGTGAAGTCGCCGAGCCACGAGTCGATGTCAATTACCAGACCCGGCGT
>CAMAWO010000170.1 GCA_945861925.1 Bifidobacterium breve
GCAAACTGGAAGAGCGGCACCCTGCGCTCGACGAGGGCCTGCACGGCCTGGTCTCCGTGCTGGAGCCGCAGATCGCAAGGATCGAGGCCGGTCGGTTCGACAGCAACGAAGGTCTGGGTCACGAACCGCTGGTCCTCGTCGAAGGCCCGCAGCGCCGCCTTCTGGCCGGCCGCATCGCCATCGAAGGTGAAAATGACCTCACCGCGCATCTGGTCGTCGTCCATGAGGAGCCGGCGCAACACCTTGATGTGGTCGGTACCAAATGACGTGCCGCAAGTCGCGACGGCAGTCGTGACTCCAGCGACATGGCAGGCCATGACATCGGTGTAGCCCTCGACGATCACACCGCGCTGCTGCTTGGAGATCTCTTTCCGCGCGAGGTCGATTCCGTACAGCACCTGACTCTTCTTATAGAGCGGGGTCTCAGGTGTGTTGAGGTACTTGGGGCCATCGTCATCGTCGAAGAGTTTGCGGGCACCGAATCCGACGACGTCGCCACCGAGGTCGCGAATCGGCCAGACGAGCCTGCCCCTGAAGCGGTCGTAGATGCCGCGGTTGCCCTGGCTCACCAGACCCCCGGCCATGAGTTCAGCATCGGTGAAACCCTTGCCGCGCAGGTGCTTCGTCAGAGCGTCCCATGATTTCGGGGCGAAGCCGACTCCGAATATCTTCACGACCGCGGGATCGAAACCCCGTTGGGTGAGGAACGCGCGACCCTGCGCAGCCTCCGGAGAGCTCAACTGCTCGACGTAGTAGGCGGCCGCCAACTTATGAGCCTCGACGAGCCTCGTTCGCTGACCCTGCTGCTTGTTGATCGCCGCCCCACCATCGACGTAGCGCAGTTCGACTCCGGTTTTGGCGGCGAGTTTCTCGACCGATTCAGCGAAGGTGAGGTGGTCGATTTTTTGGACGAAGTTCAGGACGTCGCCGCCCTCACCGCAGCCGAAGCAGTACCACATGCCGCGGCTCGGGGTGACGTGAAAGCTGGGGCTGCGCTCGTCGTGGAACGGGCACAGGCCTTTGAGTGAACCACCGCCAGCGGACTTTAATGTGACGTACTCCCGCACGACCTCATCGATGCGGGCACGCTCACGCACGACAGCAATATCGTCATCGCGGATCCGTCCAGCCATGCTCGCGAGTGTACGTGCGGTTGAATAGCCCCATGACGAATCCCGCTCCCCCCGCCCTCGATATCGAGCGACTTCGAGCCGAGACCCCCGGATGCGAAAGCGTCACCCATCTGAACAACGCGGGCTCGGCTCTTCCCCCCGCTATCGTCACTCAAGCCCAGGTCGACCACCTGCGCCTCGAGGAGTCCATCGGTGGCTATGAGGCACACGCGCGCGCCCAGAACCACATCGATGCCGTCTACGACTCTGTGGCCGCGCTCACCCACAGCCGTCGCGACCAGGTGGCCCTCCTCGAATCCGCGACCGCCGCCTGGGGAAGGGGCTTCGCAGCGATCCACAACACCCGGCCGCTCGGGGCCGGCGACCGTGTCCTCGCCTCGTCCAATGAGTACGCCTCGAACGTCCTGCCGATTCTGCAACTCGCGCGGTCGCGAGGGGTAACGGTTGAGTTCATCCCGGACGGCACCGACGGCTGCACCGATGTCGGCGCCTTCACGTCCATGCTGGGTCCCGACGTTGCGGTCGTTGCCGTGAATCACTGCCCCTCGCAGAACGGGCTCGTGAACGACGTGGCCGCGATCGGGACCGCCCTGCGCGCCTCGGGCTCCGACGCCTGGTACCTCGTCGATGCCTGCCAGTCGGTCGGCCAGCTTCCGGTCTCCGCTTCGGTTATCGGCGCCGACTTCCTGTCAGCGACCGGCCGCAAGTTCCTGCGAGGTCCCCGCGGCACTGGCTTCCTCGTCGCGTCCGACCGAGCCATCACCGAACTCGAGCCGTTTCCGCTCGACCTCCACTCGGCGGTATGGCAGTCCGATGGCTACGAGGTCGCATCAGGGGCGACCCGGTTCGAGTCATGGGAGAAGTCGTACGCCGCACTCCTTGGCCTTGGTGCGGCAGTCGACTATGCGCTCGACTGCGGCATCGATGCCCTCGCTGCGCGGATCCAACAACTCGCCGGCTACGCGCGGTCCTCACTCGCCGGGGTCCCCGGGATCACCGTCCTCGATCGTGGCGCGCACCCGAGCGGCATCGTCACCATCACCCATTCGAGCATCCCCGCACCGGAACTCGCGGCCCGCATCAAATCAGCCGGCGTCAACGTCTCACTCTCAACGCCCGACTACTCGCGCATCGACTTCGACGGGCACGGTGTCGAAGGCCTCGTCCGCATCTCACCCCACGCCTACAACACGCACGACGAGATCGACACGCTCGTCACTATCGTCGTGTCGCTCACCTGACGATTCGGCGATGCCAACTGACAATGCTGACGTCGGTGAGGCTCGCCACCTGATCGACGATGACCCGGAAACGTTCGGCATCGCTCGAGGCCGCATCGTACGTCGGCTTGAGCCAAGGTTCGAGCGACCGGCCCTCGTCCAGGGTGAGCCCGTGCACGAGTTCGGCGATGAGCTCCCGCTGACGGGCGTACTCCCCGCCCGCTCCGGTCCGGTTCATCACGTACTTCACTGCGACAGCCTTCATCACCGACACCTCATCGCGAACCTCGTCTGGCACTACAAGGCTCGCGGCGTAGCGCGTGAGCGGCTCGGCGCCGAACTCAATCTGGGTCGCGATTTGCGCGCTCACGCAGAATCGTCCGATGAGGTAGCTCGTGAAAGTCTTGAGCGCGACGAGTGAGGACATCGAGCCGTCGAAGTGACCGGGCCAGTACTCGAGGTTGGTGAGACGTCCCATCGCCTCGCTCAGCGCATGGACGTCGCGGTCGGGTGCATACCGTTCGCGCGCAATCGCGATGAGTTCATCCTGCACTGCCGGAGAGCGGAACTCCGCGAGGTCGAGCAGGCCGGAATGGACAGCGTCCTCGGCGTCGTGAACCGAGTAGGCGACGTCATCGGACCAGTCCATGACCTGCTCCTCGAGGCAGGTGCGCTCGCCAGGCGCGCCTTGGCGCAGCCAGTCAAACACCGCTGCGTCGTCAGCGTAGTAACCAAATTTCGTGAGTCCGGGCTTGCGCTGCCACGGGTATTTGCAGGATGCATCGAGCGATGCCCGCGTGAGGTTCAGCCCGGCGCTCGCACCGGTGTCGTCGGTGACCTTCGCCTCAAGTCTCGAGAGCACCCGAAGGGTCTGTGCATTGCCCTCGAATCCGCCGATTCCCCGGGCCAGGTGATCAAGTTCCTCCTCGCCGTTGTGGCCGAAGGGCGGATGACCGAGATCATGCGCGAGTCCAGCCACCTCGACGACGTCAGGGTCGCAGCCGAGTGCATCGCCGAGCTCGCGGGCGATCTGCGCGACCTCGAGGGTGTGGGTGAGCCGGGTCCGGGGAAAGTCGGCAACCCCGGCGAGCATCACCTGGGTCTTCGCCGCGAGCCGTCGCAGGCCGACCGAGTGCAAGACCCGCGCCCGGTCACGAGCAAACGGACTTCGAACAGTCTCCTTGACCGGCTCGACAACGAATCGTGCCGCGTCATCGGTGTCGTAGCCCGGTGTCATGCCCACTCGACAGACCCTAGTGGTGGCGGGCGACTCGGCAGTCATACTCAACCGGCGAGGAGCCCCCGCGCATCGCTGATGATCACGCCATCAGCCCGAATTGCGAGGGACGAGTAACCCTCATGTTGGCCAACCCAGTCGATCCCCGACTCCCCCATCGCGAATCCGATGGTCGCGTAGGCATCGGCTGTCGCGATGTCTGGTCCGGTGACGGTGAAGGAGAGCAGGTTCGAAGACGGACGACGGTTCCAGATGTGCGAGCCGCGCTCGGCCGCACCCGATGTGGCGACAGCACCGTCACGCACCTCAAGAACCGCTATCACGCGTCGCTTGCGAGTCGGGTCCGCGACTCCGATCGTCCAGGTGCGCTTGGAGTCCGGACGCCCGGAGCAAAAAGTGTCACCACCAACAGTGATACTGAAGTCTTGGACTCCCATGGAGCGCAGGGCCTGAACGGCCTTGCCGATGGCGTGCCCCTTCGCGTAGCCCGCCGTGTCCAATCGCCCCGTCACCGGATCGATGGCCGAGAAGACGCCCTCGGATGCAATGTTGAGCAGGATGCATTGATCCCTAACGAACTGAATGTCCCTGCGGGCGGCCTCGCCGATCGGAGCGCCGTTCATCCAGCGCGTGATCTCACTTCGCACGTCGTAGTGGCTGAAGCGATGGTCATCGCCAGCGAGGGAGGCCTCGCATACGTGGGCGGCGTGACCCACCTGGTCGGCGTCAACATTCGACGCAATGGTCAATGTTGCCATCGTGCCCATCGTCTCAAACACCACCTTGTGACGGGGGCGAATCCCCGCGAGGCTGGCGTTCACAGCGAGTCCACCAACTGCTGCAGGGACTCGCGGTAGCCCTCGGTGGTGTAGGTCGCGCCAGATACGCCGTCGAGCATGACCCCTTGCTGGGTGGCCTGGGCATCGAGTTCGGGCACCGCGTAGGTGCTGATCTGACGCGACTGCCGTTCGCCGGTCGGCCACACCACGGCGTGGGCCTCGCAGAGGGTGTCCCCCGCGATCGTCGCTGCGACCTGCACGGGACCCCACCTCGTCGTGACGATCGGGCCCGTCACAGTCTCGGCCGTGTCGCAGGTGGCGGTGGTCGCACCACCCTGCTGCACAGCGTTATCGGTCGGAGCCATGGCAGTCATGTCGTCACCGGAGGGTGACCTGACTGCCGCGAGGGCCGGATCAAGCAGGCCCACGATGACAATGGCGAGCCCGCCGAGAGCGGCGGCCGGTGCGAGGCGTCGTGCAAGGGTTCCCATGGTCAGACTCCGAATCGCTCGAGATGGATGGATGACGACTGCATGCCCGCCTTGCGCAGGCCTTTGACAACGGCGGACTCAAGGGACGCCGGTCCGCAGATGAAGGCGTGCCTGCCGGTGATGTCGGGGATCATGGTGGTCAGGCTCTGGACCGAGAAAGGATCCCGTGCCGCAAACCACTCGCGTGGGCCAACGATGAGGTGGAGTTGGCCGCCCCTGGCCTTGATGAGATCCTCGATCTCGTCGCGATGGGCGAAGTCGCCCTCGTGGCGCAAACGGACGATGAGGATCGGCTGCTGGTCTGGACTGCAGTCCTCGAGGATGGCCCGGATCGGGGCGAGCCCGACGCCCCCCGCGACAAGAACAACCGGGCTGCCGGCCGCCCGCTCGGCTGTGAACACGCCATAGGGCCCCTCGAGGAGGACACGTGTACCGGGCTTGACCTTGAGAAGGTTGGGGGTGTCGTCGCCGAGCTGCTTGATTGTGAAACGGATGCCAGCGGTAGTCGGTGCCGCCGAAACCGAAAACGGGTGCGCCTGCCACCACAGGCCCTTCGTCAGTGGTCGCACAAGAAAGAACTGCCCGCCCGCGATGCGCATCCGCTCAAGGCTGGGGCCGTTGATGTGGATAGAGCCGATGCCGGTGCCCTCGCGAGAAACTGCGGTGACATACAGGCGCCTGCTGAACGATCGCACGATGAAGCCGATACGTGACCAGATGACGATCGCGAGTGTCGCGACCGCCAGACCGATCCACCACCAGCGGGCGATCCGGTCGACGAGGAAGTCTGAGCCGAGGGTGAGCTGATGGCCGAAGCCGAGGAGCACGGCGAGGTATCCGGTGAGGTGGAGGAAGTACCAGGTCTCGTAGGCGAGCGCATTCTTGATGCGACGATACGACGAGAGCCCGATGATGACGAACAGCGTGGTCGAGACAAGGGCCGCCACCATCCACGCCTCATTTGCGAGCAGGTCGACAAGGCCGTTGGTGACACTCATTTGCGCGAGTGCGGCCCATGCCAAGGTGCCGATGACACTGTGCGCCACCACGAAGATGACCGTTGTGATGCCGAACCAGCGGTGGGCAGCCAATAAATGGTCGAACCCATACGTGCGCTCGAGGAAAGCCGGACGGGCCGTAAGGATGATCGCCCCGAGTGATGCCAGTGCCGCGATGAGCCCGGTGAGCTGGCCGAACGCACGGAGCCGGTCGACGCCTGCCTCCATGATCGCGGTAACGCCTCCGTGCTGCCACCACAACCCGAGGGTCACGACCAAGACGAAGAGACACAGGGCTGTGACATCACTGCTCTCGGCTCGAGCGCGCTTCGGCCGGCGCAATCTCACGACCGGGTTGGACGGCTCAGCCGATGTGCTGTTCTGGCTCGTCGAACCTTGGGCAGTTGCCGGGTGGCACCGCCCTGATTCCTGCAACTCGATGATCGCCATGCCGCAACGATGACGCAGGAATGAACGTCAATCAGCCAACCACAGCAGTCCTCACCGAACCCGTACATGACCCCAACAGACCACTTGCGTTGGAGGCTGAAAAACGCCGACGGCGGCTGTTTTCGGCCTCCGCGCACGACCGGCGCTTACAACCGGCGTCTCTCGATCGCACGCTCAATGCGGCGAATCATGATGCTCGGATCGGTGACGGCCTCAGCCCAATTCCAGCGGATGACCAGCCAACCTGCGCGTTCGAGCGCTTCTTGCCGCGCCTTCTCGCGGATGAGATCGTCTCGGGTGGCGTACTTCAGCGCACCATCGGCTTCCCCGATGATCTTCAAGCCCCACCACACGAAATCGGCCCAGTAGGTTCGCCCGTCATCCCCGGTGATCGGCATCCCGCACTGAGGCATCGGGATTCGGTGCCGGTGCATGTGCCAGCGCGAGATGGATTCGAGGACGGATTCCGACGCCGGATCGACGAGGGCCAGTGCCCGACGTGCCGCGTCGATGCCGGTTCGATGCGCGCAGGTATCGAGGACGGTACTGACCGCGCGGCAGGCGGCGGCGCGGCAACGGTCATCCTGCGCGGCGTGGCGCTGATCTGCACGGGGGTCGATCATTCCCACGATCTTGCGAACAGCCGCATCTGCGAGCGCCAGAGCGGGCCCGGGCTTGAGCATCGATGCGGTGTCCGCAAGGGTCCGGGAGTAGCCGGTCAGCGGGACAGCGCCAACGGTCGTCCATTGCGCTGCCGGGAGAGGCGACCCGTGGATGCGCAGCCAAGCATCCGTACGGTGGCGACCGGGAATCGTGAGATGCACCGTTGGAATTCCCAATGGCGCGGAGGAACTCCCGATCCGTCCGCTGGTTCGGGTGCCGGATCCGTTGTCGAGTCGTGTGCTTGGGTAAGGATTCACCCTTGGGGTCCAGCTTGCGAGCGGGAGGCTGAGGATCTGCGCTGCCGAGGTATGACTGACGACGGCGGTCGGGTGGGCGATCAGGGCGGCATCGATCGCGAGTCGGTGACGATCAGCAGGCGTCGCAGCAGCCCATGTCGCGGTGGGGAGCACCGAACCGCGGCGCAGGCTCAGCAGCTCCCCGCGGGCAACTGCAGTTTCGATCCTCGAGTCGGTGATCCCCCGGGCAATAAGTTCGCGCGTTGACGTCACACCGGGACCTGCCCGTTCGATGATCGCGTCGACTGTCGCGACAACCTGGGCATGACGCTGCATTCGCCCACCCTGCAGGTTCCGATGCCTTCGGTCCACGTTGTCCACAGGCAGGGCGACTCCCACTGCCCCAGATCCACCCCGAATCCGCCCCAGTTGGGCCCTGGACGGCAACTCGTCGGGATTCGGGGTGGATCTGGCCGGGGTCAGTGAACTCGCTGCGCCCCGTGGGGTTGGTGGTACGGGGTTGGGTGGGTTCAGCGGGTGTCACTGCTCATCGTCTGCCGCGCCACGATCGCTCGGCGACTCCCACTGCCCCAGATCCACCCCGAATCCGCCCCAGTTGGGCCCTGGACGGCAACTCGTCGGGATTCGGGGTGGATCTGGCCG
>CAMAWO010000171.1 GCA_945861925.1 Bifidobacterium breve
TCCGGTGAATCCGATCGACGATCACCTCGCGCTTTTCGGCGCGGAGCAGCGCCGGGCACTTGAGGCGGTCCGATCTGTCATTCGGGCAACACCCCCAGCGGCAACCGAGGTCATCTCCCACGGCATCCCGACCTTCAAGGTCGATGGGGTCGCAGTCATCGGGTTCGACGGCTTCACCCGCCACAACAGCCTGTTCCCCTACTCGTCGCAGGTCGCTGTCACATTTGAAGGCGAGCTCGCCGGCTACGTCCGGACCAAGGGATCGATTCACTTCGACGCCACGGCGGCACTCTGCGCACCTGCACCTCCGGGGCAACAGCAAGAGGGGCCGCCCCCGCCATCGGCGCGAGCGACCCCTTGAGCGATGCACCCTGAGGTCAGGAGGCGACCGGACCCCCAGAAATCGTCTTGTATGCGTATGCGACAGAGAGTGCCGAAATACCGAAGACCACCACACCAGCCACCGGCAGGGTGATGAGGAGGCCGACGACGAGCATCAAGATGCCGAGGAACATGGCAGCAATGATGAGTCCGAAGTCAATGATCACGATGAGGATAAAGAGCCCCAGGAGACCACCAAAGTGCGGCATGACGAGCTTCCACGATGCACCGAGGCTTGACAGGCCGCGAGCATCGCGGTCAAGGATGAGGTATCCGAAGAACGTGAAAGCCAGCGTCAAGATGATGGCCAAAAGAATCCCGACGACCGAGCCGACTGCTGCCCAGACGATGGCGTCAGTCGAATAGGCGATGAGAAGACCTGGAACGACGCCGACGAGGATCCCGATGGCGACGAGGATCCCGACGATGATCGAGTTGATGATGTATCGGCCATAGCCCGCGAAACTGAACACCTTGCCCAGTTCGACCTTCTCGCCTTGCGTGACCGAGAGAGCAATGCGGATGACGCCGAGCGCGAGGAAGAGGCTCGCCAGCCACTGCACGACGCTTCCGGCGATTGAGAGTCCCAGATTACCGGTCTGCCAGAGTTGATCGACCGTGATCGTGTCCGGGTTGGACAGGTCGACATTGGACATGTCGATGCTGGAGGTCGATCCGGCACCGCCGATCACGCTGATCACAGCATTGATGATGCCGAACACGATGACGACGAGGAGCAGTCGCCAGAAGTTGGTCCAGGTCTTGCGCCACCCGAAACCGATGGCGCCACCGACGCTGAATGATTGGTTGGCGGTAGGTGCGGATTCCACGACGGACATGATTTCCTCCAAGTAGGTAAGAGCACTCAGAACCATAGCGAACGTGGGCATGACAATGCAGGATTGTCGTTGGCGTGGCTTCGATTCTTGTGCGACGGTTACATGAAATCGCCGAGATGGTCCTGCCTGTGCCCCGTCCGCTCGGCGGCAACACCAGCGAGGACAACGCAACCCATGCCGACCACCTGCGCCCCGGCGGGGATCTGGCGCAACACGAGTATGCCGATGGCCAGAGCCAGAGCAGGCTCTAGTGCCATGAGCGTCCCGAATGCGGCTTTCGTCAGTCGCCTGAGTGCATACAGTTCGAGGGTCCACGGGATGAGCGGGAGAAGCACCGCTGCGACCAGCGCGACGATCAGCACCTCAAGGGTCAGGTGGCCCCACGCCTGTGGCAGCCCAACGAACATTGTCACGACCGCTGCCACGGGCATCGAAATCGCCAAGCCATCGACGCCGGCGAATCGATCACCGACGTGCTGGGTGATGACGATGTACAGCCCCCAGCCGACACCCGAGAGGACCGCAAAGCCGATGCCGAGGAGGCTCGGGGTTCCCTCCCATGGCTCCGTCAGGAGCACCACCCCGACCAGAGCAAGGGCCGGCCACGTGAGGGCGCGGCGCGAATGGCTATGGATTGTCGCGACAGTGAGCGGACCGAGGAATTCGATGGCCACCGCCGTACCCAATGGCAGCAGATTGATTGCGGCAAGGAAGCTCAGCGTCATTCCCGCCGAGACAATCCCGAGAAGGAAGGGGGCACGCAGTTCCTGGCGTGACCATTTCCAATAGCGGGGTCGAGCGATCAGGACGAAGCCGATCGCACCGATCGTGATGCGTATCCACGCAGTACCTGCGACCCCGATCTCCTCGAACAGGCCCAACGAGATAGCCGCGCCGAGTTGCACGGAGATCATCGCGACGACAGCAAGCATCCACGCTGGCGCCCTGTCAATCGGCGTTGACGTCACGGTGCAGAACTTGGCACCGCTCGAAACACTCGGGTCTGATCGGACATGATGCTGATGGTCTTCGACCACGACCGACCCGAACCCGGCGCAATTGACCATGACTGAATGGCATTCGAGGCGAATGTGTTGAAGTTTCTGATCGGCACCTTCGTAAAGTCGTCATAGAGATAGACGGTGTACCCAACGTTTGGATCAGGAATCGTGACAGTGGCGGTGAGATCGATCGGCCGGGGGGCTGGCGCAGCCGCCAGTCGCTCCTCCTCTTGCATCCCCTCCCCATTCGCATTCGAGGTCAATCGGATCGGGATGGTCACCCTGTCAGGGTCCATGACTCCGGTCACGGCAGCTGCATAATTCATTGGCCGATTGCGCAGGGCGTATGTTTCGCCGTCAGGGTCGTTGGCCTGTGATCTGCTCTTTTGAAAAGGACCGAACCGATAGCGGAACACTGCTGCATCGGTTGAGGTGTCCCCGTCGAGAAGTGCATTATCACTGAACGAAATGACGTCCGTGGCGCGGTACGTGCGATTCGTCGCCGACAGGGGCGCATTCGACCCGACTCCGAGCACCGGGACGATGTGGTCATACTCCGACTGGCCATCAGATGAGTCATCATCCATGTTGAGGAACACCCCGATGATCACCGGGAACCCCCGAGCCACCATCGACTTCACCCAGGTGAGGTACTGCTTGGTCGACCGCTGGGATTCACTGTCGAACTCCACTGCTTGCAATCGCATCGCCTCAGCCGCATCCATGTCGTTTACCCCGAGGAGAAGTTGACTCTCCTCCTCGGTCTGTGGCACACCCGGCGAGGCTGCGCTGCGAGCTGTCCACTGCGACGTGTACTGGCCAAAATACATACCGGCACTAATGAAACTTGTCTCGCCGCAATACCCAAAGTTCGAATTCCACTGAAGGCGCGGCGCGATCCCTAAGTCAGAGGAGTAGCGAGTCACAGGAGCCTGCGGCGCGGCAGCCACAGCGGTCCCCACCGAAAAGGCCGACAGTGCAAATGCGGCAAGGAGTCCTGCCGAGATTCGAGTGAAACTCACGGGTTTGACCTTCCGTCGGAAAATTCTGAGCCAGCGGCACCACAGTACGAGTTCCGACCGAGAAGTGCGAGCCTCCACCCTGCAGTCCAGTCAGCTGCGAGGGTCGGTCTGCTGCGTTCAACATAGTGTGGGAGGATGGCGACATGTGGATTACGAGACAGCCGTTGAACGTTCACCCTCTGAACGTGAACAGGGTTCCTATCCTCTCTGGCCTTCGATGAGTACCGCAATACGATGGCCGATCGCGGCAGCCGTATGCGCCATGGCGCTTGGAGTCGCGCTTGTCGCTCCGACGCAGGCGAGGAGCGCCCCGAATCAAGATCGGATCATCGCCACCGGCAATGGCACCGCGGGTATCGAGCAATCGATCAACGTCATCTCTCCAAGTCAGGCGGGGAGCAGCGTCACCCTTGGAATCTCCCTAGGTCAAGCGAGTCAACAGGCGACCGTCAACCTCGATCGCTTCGGTGTCGGGCAGGTCTCGTGGACCCCTTTGGCATCCGGAGTGTGGTCGATTAGTTCAACGGGATTTTCTTCCACCACAGCGACAACGGCGGCGATGCCGACAATCACACAACTTGCGATTCCGACGAATCCCACACGAATGACCGCGCTTCCACTCATCGCCACGATCGAAACAGGCGACCTCCTCAGTTCTCGGCCCGGTGAACAGATCCGGGGAAAGGTCGTTTTCACGGAGGTGGTCCGAGGTGTTATCGGGGA
Source organism: Bifidobacterium breve (assembly GCA_945861925.1). Classification (GTDB taxonomy): domain Bacteria; phylum Actinomycetota; class Actinomycetes; order S36-B12; family S36-B12; genus WLND01. The sequence goes on from CAMAWO010000171.1 coordinate 3,967, forward strand.
GGCCGTTGTCCGATCCGCGCCTGGCGCGGTGGCCGTAGCCAGGCTTGACTGGGTGCCGCAGGGTACGGCCACGTTCTCGGTGACCGCAGCATTCGTTCCGACCGTCTCCCAACAGACCGGCACAGTCTCGTTTGCCCCCTCGACAAGCGAGCCGTCCGTCTTCACGGTCGGCATCGATTTCAAGCGTGTGCAACTACTCATGCCCCAGACGGTTCGCATCGGCATCCCAACCTACGTTGCCGTCAACGTTGAGGAGAATCGCAAGGGCACGGTGAGTATCACCGTTGACGGTCGAGCGATCTCGCCGGACAAGCCCGTGGATGGCGGTCTGGTGGAGTTCCTCTGGACTCCATTACGCAAAGGCGTCGCTGACGTCCAGGTGACCTTCCACGAGCCTGGTGTCGACGACGCCCGACGGAACACCACCTCCGACGGCGTTCAGACAGATATCCAGCGGCTTGATCTCTCGCGCGTCGTGAGCCAAGAGATCAATGTGCTGGCCCAGCGACGTCCCAACCCCATCTCTGTCACCCCGATTGTCGACGGCGTTGCCGGTGCCCCATGGCAGAACAAGGGTGTGCTGAGGTACGCCGCTGGTTCGCGAGTCCAACTCGTGATGTCAACCGGCAGTGGTACCGCTGTCGATCTCGCGGTGCTTGGACCCTGCCTGCTCTCAGGTAATTCGCTCTTCATGCCAGCGACCGGTGGAGGGTGCGTCGTCAGGTTCAGCGCGCCGGGCGGTCCCATCAACTCTTCAAACTCGGCTGAAGTTCTCATCACCGTTCCGGTCGTCAGCGGCACGTTAACCGAAACTGAGCAGAATCTTCAGGGCGTCTTGAAGTCAATCGTGGCTCGCTGACTAAGCGACTGGCAACGTTCAGCCTGAACGGATCGCATTCATTCGAAGCCACCTAGTTCTCCCCGTTTGGCATGAGAACCTCAAAAAGGCTGATGACACTTGACTGATGGCGATTTAGTCACGAGTCAGGAGTGCTCATGGCACATTATTGGGGAGGCGCGTACGCCGCTACAGGTTCCCTAATGGATGAGTGCGACGCCGTAGGGGCCACTGATAGTGCAACGAAAAACGCAACCTGACGTTGATTGAGATTCTGACGCAAGGACGTGTGGACTAGGGCGCATTCCGTCCTCACTGCACGCTGGTTACCAAGTCGGCTGCAGCCGTCGACACCTGTATGTGCCATCCGCTGTAGGTAACGTCATGTCCCACCCATCTCTGGGACGCCTCGACTACGTCTCGATGGGACGCCTCAACTGGCCTCCCATTGGCCGCTGACTTGGGGGTCTCCTAAGCGCCCTAGGCGAACTCAAGCCGGCCTTCTCGAACGTCCACCGTTCGGTGACTTCCCTCAACGTCCGAGGCGCCACTGCCGCAACTGGCGTGCCGTGCCTGCTCGCCTACGAGGGCGACATGTTCGCCCATGTCTCCTCGCCTGCTGAGTGCGCATGAGTCGACGTAGATCCGGCTGCCTACTCGTTGACGGGGGCGACAGGCGTGCTGGTCTCCTAGCTGACAGGGGCGACAGGCGTGCCAAGGAGACCAGTCAGCGAGTGCGCCCTGCGTCCTCTGACGACGGAGGAAACTCCCCTACTACCAATGGTGGGACTACCACCGAAAGAAGTTTCTAGGCCGACCTGGTTCGCTGAGGGCGCACGACGACTTCAACCAACTGAGCAGTCAGCACGGACTCGCCGTCAACAAGGGAGCACGCTGAGCCGCCCAAAGCACGCCCAGTGGACTTCAGGTGGGGCGTACTTGAACTCATCGCAGATTCGGGGAACCGAAGCCCGTTACTATCCGTCGAACTGTCGTACGGGGTGAATCGCATCCCTGACCCCACGGATCGAGGGATGCAATGAGAACACCCTTCAAGACGCTGACCGTCGGACTGGTGCTCGCCACCGCCGCGATGGCCGGATGCTCATCGACGACGGCGGGCTCGTCGGGGCGGTGCAGAACGACGCTACCGCCTCGGCGTCATCGTCTGCGGCCACGACTGGTCCAGCCCCGTCACCTGACCCAGTCACCCCCACCGCCACTCCGACCGAGGCACCCGAAACCCCGGTTGCGTCGCCGACGGATTCACCCTCAGGATCCGAGTCACCTGATGATCCGGATCTGCTGGGCGCCTCTGGGCCGGGCAGCAATGATGTGTGCGAAGCGAATTTGGCGTACACCTGCGGTGATATCGGCGCGAGTGGAGTGGGCACTGTCTTCTACGCCTCGTCGACCCCGTTCCCGTGCGTCGCCAACGGGGTCGACGTGACATCGTCATGCAACTACCTTGAAGTCGCGCCGAACGGGTGGAACGGGACACTGGTCAACTGCCCAGGGTCAGGCACAGGGCTGGTGTCATCGTCCTGCGGGGGCAGCCCAAACGCGACGTCAGACTGGGGCACTTCTGGGCCGGGTACCGGGAGTGGATACGGCTACTGCACTGGGTCGGGAAAGACTAGCGTCATCCCGAATGCGTCCGGCACGCTTGTCGGAACCGGGTACCCGAACACCTCAGCGATGCTCACCATGTGCAAGTCAGGTAATGCCGCCGAGCAGGTTCGCGGCTACACCGGCGGGGGGATGACCGACTGGTCCCTGCCATCCCAGGACGAACTCAACGCCCTCTACTACTACACGGGCCGGAACGCGATTGGCGGGTTCGCGGCTGCCTGTTACTGGAGTTCCTCGGAGTACGATAAAGACAACGCGTGGTACCAAAAGTTCCAGAGTGGGTATCAGACTTGGAGCGGCAACAAGGCGAGCACGTGCGGCCTTCGCCCGGTGCGGGCCTTTTAACAATTCATCCACTTATCAATGTGCCTCTGTGCGCTTCCCTGCCCTTTGTTTTGAGAGTCGCATGTTCGTTTGTCCGGTGTGTGGGGGTTGGTCGTGACGTCGTCATGGCCAGCCCCCACTTCGATTTTGCCGGCAACGCCCTCCTGTGTTCGCGTTCTCACACCCTCACAGGCTGGTGAGCGGTCGGAGCTTCAATACAGCCAAGGTTCGTCTGATTCCGTTGTCGCCCCTGCCTAGTGCACGCCGAGTCGACGGGAGACGCAGCGCCGTCGGCAGCACGAACGGCAACGCTCAACGGGCGCACTCGGGTCCACGTCAGTGCGCTCCTGCCGGTTACCGGACAGGGCGTGCTTGAACTAATCGCAGATTCGGGGAACCGAAGCCCGTTACTCTTCGTCGAACTGTCGTACGGGGTGAATCGCATCCCTGACCCCACGGATCGAGGGATGCAATGAGAACACGCTTCAAGACGCTGACCGTCGGACTGGTGCTCGTCACCGCCGCGATGGCCGGATGCTCATCGACGACGGCGGACTCGTCCGGCGCGGTGCAGGATGCCGCCGGCACCACTGCGCCGTCACCGACGTCATCGTCGGCCTCGACGGGTGCACCGGCGGTTGTGCAGGAAGCAGCGCCCGCCGAGGCGACAGCAGGTGCGTCGTGTGCCGATGGTGGGGTGTGCGTGGTAGGTGACTCCGGTCCGGGGGGCGGTGTGGTGTTCTACGTATCGCCAAAGGCGTTCGCGTGCGGGGCGAACATGGCATCAACATGCAAATACCTTGAGTCCGCCCCGAACATGTGGAATCCAAACTCCTCGAGTACCTGCAAGGAGGCGACGGGTACTTCATGCGGTGGCACTCTTCAAACGACTTCTGACTTCTC
>CAMAWO010000172.1 GCA_945861925.1 Bifidobacterium breve
GCCAGGTTCCCCCGCAACTCACGGGTCGTCACTTCACTCGACAGTGTCTCCATGGCCATACTGTACCGAAGATGACGTTGCGTACACATATGCATGTTTATCAACATCTGGTCAGGCGGGCAGGGGTGCTTCGTCTTCAGCGACCGGCAGTCCAGACCACGGATCCTTCTTCGGAGCGGAGGCCGCCCCTTCCGGGCACCAGTCGCGGACGTCGCACCAGCCGCAGAGCGGGCTGGGTCGCGGCGGGAAGACCTCGTCGAGACCGGCGCCGGCACGCTGATCCTCCTCGGCCTGGGCCATCTCACCCGCGATCTGAACGACCCGACCTACCTGCCTCTCCAGGGTCTGCCGGTCGTATTCGTGGGCGGCGATCACCCCGCTCGGGATGTGGTGGAGTTCGACGCGGGTGCAGGGCCGGCGCAGCGATCGCTCGACGCAAACAGCGTAGATCGCCAGTGCGAAGGAGCCGCGCGCATCATCGCTCGTGAGGATGCGCTTGCCGGTCTTGTAGTCCACAACGACGAGCGACTCCGGGTCACCGCCTCCACCATCAAGCCGGTCGATGCGACCGTTGAGCGCGATACCCGGAGCGATTGCCCCAAGACTGCGCTCGACACTGTGCGGTGCGAACGCAGGATCCAGGCCCGAGAGGTACGCCCACACCATCGCCGCCGCGGCCGACTGCCACTGACTGCTCTGCTCAGCGTCGCGAAAACCGGCCTGCGTCCAGTGGGCCCCCACGAGCGACTCGGCACGCTCGCGCGTACGCGGCGCGGCCGGCTCGTCGAACCAGTCGCGAAGCGCATTGTGAATTGCGTTGCCCATTGAGAGGTGGGCCCATGATCCGCTCACGCGCTGGCGTTCGACGTATTGGAGGAAGAACTTGCGCGGGCAATCAAGCCAGGTGCCAAGCTTGCTCGGCGAGATCGGATAGAGGCGCCCCGTGGTCATGCCGCCACCGTACGGGCCTGATGCGCGGCGCCCGCCCCTTCAGCGCTCCTTGTGGATGAGATCCCAGTCGCCCAACGCCTCGAGCAGGCCGGGGCTGAGCTCATCGGGCACGAGGTCAGCCACCGTGAAGAAGCGCGCATCATCTGCATCATCACCGGCGACCGGCACGGCTCCCGCCGCCAGTTCCACGAGGAAATCGCGGATGACGTAGCGGCCGCCGCTCGGCGCGTCGCGGTACACGGTACCGACCTCGCGAACGATCATCACCCCCAGGCCCGTCTCCTCGAGCACCTCGCGCACGACCGCGATCTCAGCGGACTCCCCCGGCTCCACGCGTCCGCCGGGAATGGACCAGAGCCCCTGTGCCGGCGGATTCGCGCGCTTGACGAGGAGCAGCCGACCAGCATCGTCAAACGCCACGGCGCCCACGCACGCGATATCGGCGAAGTCCCGCCCGGCACGTCGGTCACCCGAATCCGTCATCAGTTGAGCCCGATCGTGACGTCGCCGCCCAGCGGATCCGCCCGACGAACAAGCGACCACGGCACCCGGAACACCCGGCCTGGCGAGACGGGCCACGGCAGGGTCCGTCTGCCGATGATGGCGCCCCCTTGACGTGCAACCACGGTCGGGAATGCCTGCGCTCGGTGCGACCACAGGAGCAGTCGATCCCGCGGAGGCCCGACTATGTGATCACCGATCAGGCCGGGCGCGACCCAGTCGAACGGGTCGCTAGCGACGAGGCGTACCACTGATCGCGAGGCGGGCCCATCCCCGAGCCACCGGACCACCGATGCAGCGACATGCCTGCCGTCCAGGGCAGCTACGTCAGCGGTATCAACCGGATGCAGCAGGTTGCCTGCAGCGAACACGCCATCGACCGAGGTGGCGAGGGCCGTGTCGACGAGGGGGCCGCGGTGGCCCGGATCGATGTCCATGCCGGCGGAGCGGGCAAGCTCGTGGTCAGGAACCCAGTCCCCCGTGAAAACGACGGTGTCGCAGGCAACCACCCGCCGCTGCCCCGTCACCAGGTGTTCGATCTCGACGGCCTCGACACGCGTACGGCCGATGACCCGGACAACCCTCGAGCTGCGGGCAATCGGCCCATCGAGGAGAGCCCGGCCCGCAACGGCGACCGCCGCGAAGACTTCGGGCGCGGCGAACTCGGTCGTCATGAGCACGACCCGGCAGCCGGCATCGCGCAGCGTGAGCACCGCCGACCAACTCACGAGTTCGGATCCGACGATGACGGCCCGGGAGCCGACCGCTGCGTGACGCAGGTGCACCTCTTGCTGCAATTGACCGGTCGTGAACACCCCGAGGGGGCGATCGCCGGGCACCATGCGAGCAGCCCTCGGGCGCTCGCGTGCCCCGGTGGCCAGGATGACTGCGCCTGCATCGACCCGGATCCGCCCGCGCGGGGTCGTCGCGAGAAGTAACCGCTCCCCCGCCCATCCGGTCACCGTGGCGGAGGTGATGATCTCCGCGCCAGCCTGCTGCGCCCGATCGACGAGCCGCCGGGCATACGCGGGGCCCCTCATGACACTCCGCAGGTCCCTGATTCCGTAGCCGAGGTGATCGCTGTGACGCGGAATGCCGCCGGCTGCCTCTTCCCGATCGAGGACGAGGACGCCGGCCACGCCTAGACGTCGAAGGGACCGCGCCGCGGTGAGGCCCGCTGGGCCGCCTCCGATGATGAGGACATCGGGCCGCAGGGTCTCATTCATCAGCAGCCTCGACCGGCGCGCGCGCGCCCTCCATGAGGACCGCCACCTGCGCACCGCAGAAGAAGCCCTGGCACCGACCCATGAGGGCCCTGGTGCGGCGACGCAGGCCGTCGAGGTCGCAGGGCGGGATGGTCGATTGCAGGGCGTCACGGATCTCGCCCTCGGTGACCCGTTCGCAGAAGCACGTGACCGTGCCGTATAGGGGATCCGCTGCGATGAGGTCATCCCGCTCGTACGGCCTCGGGAATGCCTCCCCGATGTTCGGCATCCGGGGCGGCTCAGGCAGGTCGTCGCGCATTCCCGTCGCCACGCCGTGCTCCTCGAGCAGCGCACGGACATGCTCGCCCAGCGCCATTGACGCGGTCAGCCCCGTCGAGCGGATCCCGCCGAGCAGGATGTAGCGCTTCTCGACGCTCGCGGCGACGACGAAATCACTGTGCTCGGTCGACGCCCGAAGTCCGGCGTAGGCGGCGGTGACGTCCTCCTCGAGCAGTGATGGCATGAGCGAGCGCCCCTTGCCGAGAAGGAAGGCGAAGCCCTCCTCGCTCGTCGAGGTGTCGCCTCGGTCGGTGAGGTTCTCCGAGGTCGGACCGAGCATGACGTTGCCGTAGATCGTCGGGCTGATGAGGACGCCCTTACCCTTCGAGGACGGCACGGGCAGGACGATGCAGGGCGCCTTCGGCCGGCTCAGCTTGTCGAACACGAGGAGCTCGCCGCGACGCGGCACGATCGTGAAGCGATCGAAGTCAAACATCCGGTCGATGACGTCGCCCCCGAGGCCCGCGGCATTGACGACCCATCGGGCGCCGATGGCGCCGCGAGTGGTCTCGAGGGTCGTGAGCCGCTCGCCTACGCGAACACCGGTGACGGACGTGTCGAGCAGCAGTGAGCAGCCTCGAGCCTTCGCCTCCGTCGCGTAGGCAAGGGCGGTGGTCCAGGAGCAGATGATCGACTCCCCCGGGACTGTGAGGCCGCCGAGGGCACCGGAGCCTAGATCGGGGACCGACAGGTAGACGGCGGTCGAATCGATGATTTCGCAAGCCAAATACCCGTTCTCCCGAGCCTTCGCTGCGAGCTTCGGCAGGATGTCGAGCTCCTCCTTGGACCAGGCGACGAGCAGTGCGCCGGTTCCCTCGATCGGGATGCCGACGGTCGGCGCATAGTCGCCGAGGAGTCGATATCCCCGCGCCACCATCGCCGACTCGAGTGAGCCCGGGACGCAGTCGAAGCCGGTGTGGAGGATCGCCGTGTTCGCCTTACTCGTCGCGTCGCCAATATCGCCCCTCGCCTCAATGAGGGCAACCGACATCCGCAGTGCTGACAACTCGCGGGCGACGGCGCAGCCCACCACCCCGGCTCCGATGATCGCGACGTCAAACATCGGTATCTCCCCGCCTGTCATCATCTCCCCGAATGTCGTCATATCCCCGCCTGCGGCATCACGCGGTGAATCGCCGACCGCCACGTCGCCAGATGGTGCGCTGCCTCGTCTGCGGAGATTCGCGGCTCGTAGGTCGTTGATGGCACCCAGCCTCCCACAGCGTCAGCGGGCCGCAGGGTTGGATCTAGGGCGAGACGGGAGAGGGCAGCAGCACCCAGAGCAGTCGCATGCGCCGACGGGTATACGTCGACCGGCGCCTGGAGCAGATCGGCCTGCGTCTGCATGAGGACACGCGAGTTCGTGAGACCGCCATCGACCCGCAGCCGAGCGATGGGCACGCCGGTATCTTCAGCGATCACGCCGACGAGGTCCGCAATCTGCGCCGCGATGCCGTCGATGACTGCACGGACAAGATGCGAGGCGCCGGTCGACAGGCTCATGCCGGTGAACGCAGCTCGCGCATCCGAGCGCCACCAGGGTGCTGCGAGGCCAGCGAGCGCCGGAGTGAACAGGACACCGCCGCTATCCGCTGCAGCGGCCGCATCGAGCCCTGCCGAACTGCCGATGATGCCAAGATCCTCCAGCCAGCGAACAGCGGACCCGGCGGTGAGCACCTGCCCGTCGACGCAGTAGTCCGTGGCCCCCCTCATCCGCCATGCCACCGACGTCGTGAGCCCGGTTGTCGAACGGACGGCATCGGCCCCCGTGCTCGCCAGCACGAAGGCCCCGGTTCCATACGTACACTTCGCCATCCCCGGGGTTAGGCACCCCTCGGCGAGCAGCGCCGCCTGCTGGTCGACGATGAGGCCCACCACCGGTACCTCGGGCCCGAACGCCGATGTAGTGCCGACGACCTCGTCGCATCCCACGAGACGTGGCAATGGCTCGCCTTCGAGCCCGAAGATTCCGAGGAGTTCGGGGTCCCATCGGGTCGTATCGAGATCGAGGATGAGCGACCTGCTCGCGGTGGTGACGTCGCTCACGAACTCCCCGGTGAGATGGTGGACGAGCCAGGTATCCGTCGTCGTGACGACGCCTTCGAGCGTGACGTTGCGGCGCAGCCAGGTCATCTTGGGTGCGGAGAAGTACGGATCGAGGACGAGGCCGGTGCGGAGTGCGATGAGCGCGGCATGCCCTGAGAGACCTTCACAGATCCCGGCCGACCGGTTGTCCTGCCACACGATCGCCTGCGAAAGCGGCTGGCCCGTGCGGGGATCCCAGGCGAGCACAGTCTCGCCCTGGTTCGCGAGGGCCACGGCATCGATCGATAGGCCTGCGTCGGCGTACGCCCGGCGGCCAGCCTCGAGGACCGAGGCGAGCAACTGGTCCGGATCCTGCTCGACTCCACCATCAGCGAGGTACACCGGACGCACCGGCATTTCGACCACGGCCCGAACCACACCGGCCTCGTCGACGATGATCGCCTTCGTACCCGACGTTCCCTGATCGATCGCAAGGACGCTCATACCGGCGGCGCCTCGGTAAGTTCCGACGAGTTGCTCGCCCTGATGACAATGACAAGCCCGGTGATGATGAGGGCTGCAGCAGGGATGATGCCCCACGGCGGTACCTGCCCGAGGGCTACGGCGGCAATGATCGTCGAGGCCGGGAGCTCGAAGAGAATCGCGAGCGATACCACCGTCGCCGATGTTGTCGCCAAGACCTTGTTGATGAGCGAGTGGCCGAGCAGTTGCGCGGTCAACGTGAGCACGAGGATGAGGATCCAGGCCTCTGCTGAGAATCCGATGAGGGGCTGCCGTAGGAGCACGCACAAGGAGAGAAGCAGCAGGGCTGCGGTCCCGTAGAGGCCGAACGTGAGCGTCGCCGTCGAGACGGTCTTGCGCGCCTCGGCGGAGACCGTGAAGTACGCCGCTGCGAGCATCGCGCCGAGAAGGGCAAGGACGTCACCAATGAGCTGTCGTGGATCGAGGGACACATCGACGCCCGTGAGAACAAGGACTCCCGCGAGAGAGATGGCCATACCGACCCACACGGGCCGCTGAATCCGGACGCCACGAGACCGGGCGATGAGGGCGGCCCACACTGGCTGAGTCGCGACGAGCGCGGTTGCGGACGCGACCGACGTGAACCGCAATGACGGCACCCACGTGGCGAAATGCGCACCGAGGAGTAGCCCACTCACGATGATGAGGCGCCATTGGCCCCGTGAGAGACGTCGAAACTCACTCCTCGCCTTGAACGCGACCCAGATGCCAGTGGCACCCGACCCGAGAAAGCAACGCCAGAAGGCGATCGCGAGGGCGGGAGCCACCGTCGCGGTGATGAGCGGCCCCGATGCCGAAATGAAGAGAACGGCGACGCCCATCCACAGCACATCGATCCGAGAGGGCCGAGACATGTGCGCACGCGTGAACCCGCCCGCTACGGGTTCACCCTGCGTCGGCGCCGCCATATTCACACCCGCGACGGTAGCCTTCGACCGTGACGACAGGTGCTGCGACCCGGGTGTTCCTCGCCCGCCTGTCCGGAATCGGGGTCTTCGATCCCAACGGCGATCAGGTGGGCAAGGTACGCGACGGCGTCGTTGTGCTTCGCTCAGGGTCGAATCCACCAAGACTGACCGGCCTCGTGGTCGAGGTTCAGCCCAGGAGGCGCATTTTCGTTCCGATGACCAAGGTCACGGCCGTTGATACCGGACAGGTCATCGTCACGGGTACCGTGAACTTGCGCCGCTTCGAGCAGCGCGCCGGCGAGACCCTCGTAACCGCCGAGCTCTTCGATCGCTCCGTCGCAATGCTCGAGACCGGCGATCGCGTTGCCATCCTCGATGTCGCATTCGAGCAGAGCCGAACCTCCGACTGGTATGTCACCCAGCTCTTCGTTCGCCGGGGCGGTGGCGGATTTCGACGCGGCGAGCGATTCGTCGTCGACTGGTCGGAGATCGGGGGCCTGTCCCTTCCCGCCGCCGACCAGTCCGCCGAATCCCTCATCGCCAGCCTCGACAGGATGCGTCCCGCCGACGTCGCGACCGTCCTGCATGACCTGAGTCCCAAGCGGCGGCTTGAGGTGGCTCGGGAGCTCGACGACGAGCGGCTCGCCGACGTTCTCGAGGAACTGCCCGAGGATGATCGTGTCGCGATCGTGTCGATGCTCGAGGCCGAGCGCGCGGCCGACGTCCTCGAGGAGATGGATCCTGACGACGCCGCAGATCTCATCTCCGAGCTGCCACCCGAGCAGGCCGCGGCGCTACTCGACCGCATGGAGCCCGATGAGGCAGACGATATCCGCCGTCTGCTCACCTACGACGACTTCTCGGCCGGCGGGATGATGACTACTGAGCCGATCGTGCTCCCGGCCGACGCCACCGTCGCCGATGCCCTTGCGCACATCCGGAACCCGGACCTCTCCCCAGCCCTCGCGTCGCAGGTCTACGTCACGCGTGCCCCGACTGAGACACCGACCGGCAAGTACCTCGGGGTCGCCCACTTCCAGCGCCTCCTTCGGGAGCCGCCCGGGACTCTCGTCTCCTCCGTTCTCGACACCAACCTTGTGCCAGTGGGCCCGGACGCCCCGCTCTCCGTGGTCACGCGCACCTTCGCGGCCTACAACCTCGTGGC
>CAMAWO010000173.1 GCA_945861925.1 Bifidobacterium breve
CGACTCCGCGGACCCATCGAGCGTCGACCGCTCGAACCTCACGGCCTTCGTGCGCGAGGCACTCGATCGCGCCCTGCCCGGCATCCTCGCGCTGGAGCAGCCGCTCCTCCTCACCGACACCGCGCCGCTTGGCCGCTACGGGCAGGAGCACTGGCTGGCTCGCCTTGCCGATCTCGGGGCCCCGCGGCCTGCCGCTCGCTGGCACCACGTGCCGTTCCGGGTGAGCGACGCAGCTCCGACCCTCGACAGTGCGGTGCTGGTTCCGCTGGGCGCCGATGGCTGGGTGCCGATCACGTCCGAGTTCATCGGCGCGAAGCGGACGGGCACCAGAACGGCACGGTTCGCGACGTGAGTGTTGCCACGAGTCCAACGTGGCGAGTTCGACGCCCTGGGAAGCAGGCTCGATTCGGGTGAATCACGTGCGGTACATCGTCAACTGGATGAGCAGCGCTGCGGCGGCGTCGATGCGTGCGGCACCGCGTTGCCCGGTCACGAGCTGGCCCGAGGTTGCGTCGGGGGGTGCGTCACGTCAATGCTGGGGCGACGCAGGATCTCGTCGATCAGTGGGTCGTGTTCGGGCTCGGCCCAGGCACGCGTGCTGCGGAGTACCGGGTTCACCGGCCTTCCGAGCCGTGCCTGCGCGCGGTCGGCCGCTGCGTAGAGCTCACCGCGTGGGATGTCGTCGCCGACGATAAGAACGTCGATGTCCGCCGGAGCTGCGCCCGGTTCGCCGAGCAGTCGGGCGGCCCATGACCCGAAGATGAGCACTCGCCTCGCACCGAGGTGGGCGAACTCATTCGCGATCACCGGCTGGGGGCCGAAGGTGAGCATGACGACCTGGGTCAGTGGTGCCGTGACGGGGTTGCTGGCATTCGCGTGGACGAGCCGGGTGCGGCCGACCTTGCGCGACGAGACGAGGTCTCCGGACTCGAGGCGGGCGATCTCGGATTGTGTTGACGTGAGTGGCGCTCCCGTGGCACGGGCCAGTTCGGAGATGGTCCATTCTTGCTCCGGGTCCTGCAGGACGAGGGCCAGGATCTCCCCTTGTGCTCGGGTCCGGAAGATCGGGAGCAGGGCGGGCGCTTCACTACGCATAATCCGACTTTGTCACCGAGGAATGCGTAGTGATGACGCCTGAGAAATGGGACGGACCAACCGGGCGTGCTCGTTAGGTCTGCGGCCCGAGCGAACCCTCGTGGAGAATCTGGCGATCGTCCGCGACGGTGCAGCGCGAGATGATCACAGACAGCGCAAGACCGATCGCCCATGAGGTGCACCAGCACAATTCCGCATCGAAGAGCAGTACGGCACAGCGGCGACCTTCGGACGCCGAGCTCAGTTCCCTCAATGAAGTTGGGGAAGTAGGCAGCGTGAGCTTGCTCCTGAGCTCACGAAGATCAAGCCCGGGTCCGATACTGGCGCGTGATCTCGAACGTGGACGAGGGGACCGACGAGCAGGGCAGGTGCCGGTATTCTCACCGCAAGGAAGTGCACCGTTATGACGGCTGTGGCAATCGAACCCGAGACGGTTTCGTAGGTCTGAGACCAGGCTGGCCGCACCATGGTGCCCGGTACGCGCACCTCCCTCGGCGTCTACGCGCTCCTCGCCCACTACCTTCGACACCGCGCCGAGGTCGATTCCTACCTGAGCGAGGGTGTCCGGGACATGCTCCTCGCCCGACTTGAGTCGTGAGTCCACGGTTCCTCGCTGACGAGAACGTGGACCCGGATCTCGTGCTGGGTTTGAAGAGACGGGTCGAAGGAATCGACATCGTTCGTGTCGAAGACGCCGGCCGACTATGGACTTGTGCTGATCAGCAGAGATATCAAGACCATCCCGACCTTCGCCCACGCGAGGGTTGTCGCCGGACTGGCTAGGCCCGAAGTGTTCATCCTGCCCTGGACAATCTCGATGTCAGAAGCAATCGACGGAATCGCCCTGGTCGCGGGTGAGTTATATAAGTTATTTGGGTTTTGTTGATCGGACAAAACCACCCTAGTTTCACTAAAGCCCTCCTACGGATCGAGTCAAGAATCCGTTTACGCCTAACGCCGGTGCCGAACCTGACGTGATTGTCGGCCGTGAAGACGGTCCTGCTCGGTCAATTCAGAACGAAGGCCTTACGGGCGGGCTGGGCGGTGGTCGAGATCGAAGTCAGGAAGCACGACGACGACCAGTTCACGAGTGAATTTGCCGCCCGACTTCGAACCGTCCTCTTCGAGCTTTCACCGCGAGAACGGTGGAGCGAAAAACTTCATGAGGCCGCAGCTGTTGTGAAGTCGTTCTCCCAGACGGTCGACCCGAGCGGCAAGGTGACGGCTGGACTGGATGTGGATGCGGCGAGTGGGCACGCAGATCACGGAAACCTCACCCTCGATATGACCGACGTCTCTGCCATCGGTGAGGCCGCGCAGAGCGAAGGCTACGGTGTGGGAAACCGGCCGATTCAGAGCTGATCGGCAGGCAGGATCGCTCTGATGGCTGCTACATCGCCGTCGGGCTCCCACAGGACGAGCCTTTCTTCCTCGCGGATGACCCGTGAGATGGCGCGCACGCCGCCGCTGAACATGCGGCGGTAGGCACGAGGATCCATGGGCTCGGCCTCAACCCAGTCCAGGCACTCGTCAATACGGGCAGCGGTTTCCGGGTCGCGGTCGTACAACTCGTCCAGTTGCGCTGCTGCGGCCGGGTCGAGCTCAACCTTCACGGGCGCGGCCGGCGACCTACGCGCTGCTCAGGATGCGCGCGGGCGTATTCGATGCTCGCCTGGAGCGCCGCGTTCTCGAGGAACCTGCGCTCCAGCTCCGACATGACAACCGCAGGCTCCAGAACGACCGTGCCGTCGGGCTCCTCGTGGACGAGGTACTGCCTATCCGCCTGACCGACGGTCACTCGTCCACGAGTATCGGCTGTGACAAGGCGTGATGCTCCCATGAGTTCATTCCCTTCGTCCTTGTTGATTGTACCGGGGAGACCCGCAGGGGGCAAGGGGGTGGGGCCCACATTCCCGCACCGGGGCAGTTTCCCACACCACGCCCACGCCATGGACACCAAACGCCGAATGGTCCTATGAGAATTCTTAGGTTTTGAGGTCGCGCCAGGGCAGCCAGCGCGCCTACCTCAGAGCGATGGCAGGTCTTGGGGGCGCGCCACAAAAGGCTGCAGATGTGGCGACGCTGCTTGGACGAACGTCGCCGCAGGTTGCCCCCACGACAAGCACGGAACGCCAGAAACTCAATCGCGAACGCCGAAGTCGCCTGTGGTGAACGGTCCCTTCCCAGTCTGCAGCGCGCGGCCGGAGATGGCGGGAACAATGAAGGGCGCTGCAACGTGACTGGCCAGCCGCCCGGCACCACCGACACGGAATGCGCGGTGAGTCATCTGAGGTGTCCTGTGGTCGGCAACTACAAGGCCTTGGCTTTCGCGGCGAGGTCGAGCTGCACCAAGTCACCCGGGAAGCGGTCGTGCAATGAAGTCTGACCCGGGGTTCCGGGATGTCTCATGACGGCCTGACACGGAGGGCGGACTTCGTCAGTGGGGCTTCGTAGCCCCACGGCCAGTTGATTCCGCTTGGGCTTGTGGGTCATACTTGTGGGGCCGCGAGTAGCGAGAGCCTCGTTGGAAGTACGCCCCGGATTGGCGCTGGTTCAGTGTCCCGGGGCCTCTGCGTTTTTCGGGCCAACTACCCAACCACCGTGGTGATGCGGCTGACGCGGTGGACGATGAGTGGGTACGTGCCTCGGTCGACCCCGCAAAGGTGGTCGCTTCGGGCGCCGGCAAGCAGGTCTCCGACCCACAGCAGGGGCTCGGCTTTGTCCCCGTGGGTGATGGTGTGACCGCCGGTGATCAGGCCTCGGGCGATGAGGGACCGCAAGGTGGCGTGGTCGTGCTGGTCGAGGGTGTGGAAGCCTTTCTTCGGGGCGGCCCGGGTCTCTAGCGTGATGATCTTCGCTCCACGAGTGCCGGTGAGGTCGGGGAGTGCAGCGCTCAGGATTCTTGCGCGGGTCCGCCGCTCGGTTCGGCGAGCTGGCACTGGGGTAGCTGTCTCACAGATGAACCCATCCCGTCCGGCGATACCTGCGATGCCCGTCAGGGCGACCACGCGGCGTCGGACACTGAGTTGCGAGTAGTGCAGGTCGTGACCGACGACAGCGAGCAGGTCCCGAAGTTCGTTGCGTATGGTCGTCGCATCACCGCGAAGGACGACGGCGGCAGCCACGACGTAGTGATCTCCCGATGCGGCGACCTTGCCAGTGGCCGGGTCGCGCATTGGTTTCTTGGACTCGTCGAGGAAGGCGAGGATGTCGAGGTGTGCCACGAACGTGGTGTCTCCGGCTGGAACGACGACGGGTGGGGGAGATCTAGCCGAACGGTACCGCCCACCGAGGCGAAACCCAATTGTCACGAAGCGACGGCCGGCGTCGCGTCGCACAGTGAGGCTGAACTCACATACCGTGAGTCGGATGGGGAAAGGACTGGCAGTCAATGCGGACTTACCGATCGCGACTGGGTAGGTCGAGCATCCGTTCCGCCGACCATTCGGTCTCCCGGCCGACAATCGGCGAGCCTTAGGAAAGTTTCCCTCACCGACGTATCGGTGGTGAGGAGGCGCAAGACGCGAAGCGGCGTCCCGTGGGGTGAAAGCCAGCCCCACGGTTAGCATTATCTCCAGTGGTCTGGGTAGGTCTCAGCGGGTGTGGACGGGACGAAAACCATTGGTACTGCGAGAATTCTCTCATAGCCGTGAGGAGAGGAATTTGTCTCGTAATTCGTAGGTCCGGGGTGGGGAGGAGCGCAGCGACGGTTCCCCAAGTCGGCTCCCGACAAGACGGACATGCGCTAGTGCTCACGCCCGCCGTGCCCTATCGTCGCTAACACGTGCACGATGATGGGACATAGTCCCAGTGAGGTTCGGTCCACAATGACGACGACGACCTCGCCGAGGTGTGCTCCGCGGCGATCATCAGGCTGCGAGGACTCCTCGTCCACATCCACCCGAGCCCGGAGAAGTCGTTGGGAGACATCGTGTCCCACGAGGCAGTCCTTTGCCTGCTCGTCAAGTCCGGCGGCCCCGCCGGGCTGCGCGCCCTCGGCAGGGCCCGGATCGACCGGGAGCTCGCCAAACACGCACCCCGCATCCACGGCCGCCTCGCGGACGAGATCTGGTGCGGCCTCGCCGCCCAGACCGTCGTTCCCCGGCACCGCCGCGGCCGCAAAGGTCCTGCCCGGGATCGCGAACCAAATCCTGCAGCTCCGCGACCAACGAAAGCAGGTCGCCAAAGACGTCGAGAGGGTCCTCGATGCCCACCCCCTTACCGAAGTCCTGACGCGGTAGCGGGCATGTTCGGGCGAGTCCTCGAGGTCGACGTAGTCGCCGCCCTCGAGGATGGTCAGGGCATAGTGGAGGTTCTGCGCGGTGGTGAGGTAGTTCAGGGTCAGGCGTCGCGAGCGGCCGCAGAAGTTGTCAACCCTGGTCAGACAGGTCGGGTGTGACTTTCAGGTATTCGTGGCGTTGTCCACTTCGACGATGTTGATCCACGTCGCCGTGAGATCGACGAGCACCTTCGCCTCCTCGACCTTGGCCGACAGCACCCGGTCGTCGGCAACCCGCGGTTCCGTGCAGGGTCAGCGTGGCAGGACACCGACACTTCGCTGCTGCCTGGCGGGTGGGAGAACACCGTAGAGCGTGACGCTCGCCACGGGATCCCGCTAGGGCAGGCGACGGCGAAACCGAACGCTCGCGGCATCATCATGCCGGAAATGGTCGTCGCCACCAGCACGTGGCAGCACCCCGTCGGCAACTTCTCCTGAGTGCAGGGCAAGTGTCAGGACAACGGTTCCTTCTACTATTCCAGCGAGTTTTGAAGTGCGTAGTTTTCGGGCGGAGATCGGTACTGTGGTCCGAGTCGCGGTGAGGCATTCAGCCCCGGATGGACACTGGTTGGTGGTGGGACAGTGAGTTTCACGGACGAACGGGGGCCGAGCAGTTGGTCAGGATGCGAGAACCTTGGCAGCCCACTTTGTGAGAGCCTCGGCCTTGGTGACCATTGACTTGGCTTTCGAGCTGCTCACCAACGCAAGTCCGTAGTGACTGTCGTCCTTCGCGATCACGACCTCGCCGAACTTCTTGGCCAATGCCTTGCCGTTCGGCTCGATAGTGGCTATCAGGTCTTCTGCCTGGCCGTGGTCCTGCGCTCTTGACCTCTTACCAAGTCGATGGCAGCAGGCGGCATCGCCAGAGGCAATAGCAGCCAACACTGCCAGCGACGCAGCAACGCCCGGTGTTGCCGCATCATCCCCGTCGTCAAGGCAGAGCTGAGCGACCATCACATACGCCTCAGCCTGCCGTAGGCGGCTCTTGGCATCTGTCTTTGTGCAAGGACCAGTTCGCACCCTGTCTGCTCTGCTCATGACCGACCCTTCAGTACATCGGAGTTCCCACGGATGAGTTCAAGGTCTCGGTCCCACTCTTCGAGGATGCCCTCCTTGTTCCTCCGCATCCGACTGATGTCAGTCGGCGTGAGTGCCATGACATGGCACTGATTTCCGGTCCATGTCCTCACGCGTCCAGACAGTTCGCCAGCCTGTTCGTCTGCGTCCTTGGCCTTTGTCACCAGCAGCAGGTCGATATCACTCCCCGAGTCGCCGTCGCGGCGAGCGAAGGAACCGAACACACCGAGAAGTAGTGGGGTGGTGTCCCAAGCATCCGAAATCTCTCCTATCCGGCGCAGAAGTTCGGGACGCATCCCGGCAAGAAGGACTACCGCTGCCGAAGCGAGGTGTTCGCGGTTCAACGAGTAGCCCCCAGGAACGCGGTGAACTACTCCCTGCTCAACCAGTCTTTCCAGGGCGTGCCGAACCCCGCCGAGAGAACCCTTGCTCGCCATTCTGTGCAGCTCGGACATCCCGAGTGGCAGCGTTGTGCCAGCCAAGACCATCAGAACAGGTCCCTCCATGGAGGGTAGGAACGCCCGCTCCGGTCGAGAAACATCCACCACGACTCCCCTTCTCTGATGTGTAAAATAGGGCAGACTGTGCCTTATTTTGCACATCGTGCTGCCTTGCGTCAAATGGACAAGTAGGCGGCCAGCAGACCTGCTACTTATTGCACACAGCTCGGCTTGCGACACTTCATGCCACTACCCGGAAGCACAAACGAAGGAGCCGCAAGCGACCGGCTGGTATGCGATCACCACGCCACCCACATGGTCGCTGGCTGCGGCTCCACCACCGCAGCGCGTCCGAGTGTCACCCGCGAGGCAGCGGGGGGTCTGCTCGGCGTCAACCTCACGCTGGTGAACAACTCGGGTCAAACCATCACCCTGAAGAGCCTGGTGTCCGATTCCAGCAACGGACTCGGCGTTCTCCCCAACGGAGGCATCGCAAGTATTGAGGGGACCGGACCTGCAGTGCAGATCGGCGGCTCCATTGATGTCCGGATTGCTGTGACGTTTCCCGACGGTGCCGCACTGGACCTTGATGCGTGGAACCCGTTCACCGGCTATCCGACTGTCAAGGAGTCAGGATGCAGGAGCCCTGACTACAAAGTTGGAGAGACGCGAGATTGGAACTACAAGGGCCGCGGCATCACTGTTGAACGAGGCGCAGATGACGAATGGATCCAATTCGCCATCA
>CAMAWO010000174.1 GCA_945861925.1 Bifidobacterium breve
AACTCCAGGGGGCAGAGCCAGGCTTTCTCGCAGGACGGCCACCTCGTTCACGGAAGCTACCTGTAGGTCAGTGAGCCCGGATTCTGCAGTTGGCCGGCGACGCGTCCTCAATGCCACCGCCGTCACCAGCGCAAGCGCGCCAATCAAGACGGCAATCAGTGTCGGGATCGTTGATGACTCCATTACGGATTCCCCCTAATCATCAACGTCGAGGTCGATGTCGTCGATGCCCGACGCTGCCTGACGCTCGACTTCGCCGAGCTCCACGTCGCTGATGGTGAGCGCATAGTCGCGTCGCGGGTCGAAGTCCTCGTGCTGGTCGACCCTGTCGAGCACGTCGGCGACGAGCTTCTTCAGGAAGATGCGCGGGGCTACCCCAACCTTGCCCCCGAGTCGTCCGGCAACCGCGGTCGCGAGCGTCGCGATGTAGGCGTCGTCAACAATGGTCGGCACACGCGGCGATGCACCGACCGCATACAGGTCGCGTACCCGGCCGCCGAGCTCGCAGAGGGAATCGTGGCTGAACCCAGGGAGACGGATTTGGACTGCGCGGGCGTTGTCGAATCTGGGATCGGTGGTGAAGTCGACGGAGAGTCGCTGGGCCAGCGGTGCGAGGCGCTGGACGCCCTGGGTGCCCTCGAAGAACGCCGGCGTGCCGGTGATGAGGAGGTACAGCCCCGGGAAGCGACCGGAGTTCACCTCGTCGACGAGCTGCCGCAGCGCATTGAGCGCCTTGTCACGAACATCGCCCCGCACCCGCTGGAGGGTCTCGACCTCGTCGAGGACGATGACGAGTCCGGCGTAGCCGGAGTCGCGCAGCACGGCGATGAGCCCCTGGAGGAATCCGAAGGCGCCGAAGTGGTCGAGTTCGCCCCGGACGCCGGCTGAACGCCGGACGGACGACGCCACATGCGGTTGGCCGCCGAGCCAGCCGATCAGGCCATCGGCCTGCACGGCATCGCCTGCAACGACGGCTGCCCGGTATCCGCGCAGGGCGCTGGCGAATGCCGGGGCCGTCTGGCTGACCACGAGGAGACGTCGCTCGAGGAGCGTGTCGACCGCGGTAGCAAGACCGGCGGTGTCGGAGGGCTGGACCATTTCCGATGCGAGGACATCCTGCTCGAGGGAGTAGAACCAGCCGTCGACGACCTCCCTGAATGCCGATGGCGGGAACTCCGCGGTCGCGAGGTTCTCAGTGACGCGGCGATAGACGGTCTCGAGCTTGTGGAGCGGTGTCTCGGTCTCGCTGATCTGCACCTCGGCCGATGCGAACCCTGCGCGCCGAGCCCGCTCGACGAGCCACCGCGAGAAGAACGTCTTGCCTGCCCCGTACTCGCCGCGCACCGCCTTGAATACGGCGCCACCCGCCGAGACCGCTGAGAGCTCCTCGTCGATCGCCGTCTCGAAGCGCTGGAGCCCGACGGCGAGGACATCGAGGCCCTGCTGCGGCACGGTGCCGCCGCGCAGTGCGCTCACGATCTCGCGCCGGCGTCGGGGGCTGATCTCGATGGTCACGAGCCGACCGCCGACGGACCAGCCAGGCCGGCAGCGTCGTCAAGGAACTGCTCTCGCAGCAGCGCCACATCGAGCAGGACCGTCACCTGGTCGGGGTCGGTCGAGATGACGAAGTAGCCCTCGAGGTTCAGCAACCGGCGCAATTGCCCGAGGGCGCCGGGAATCAGGTCGGCCCGGAGTCCGGCAGTTGCCGCGAGCGTGCTCTGGTGCATGCGGCCGCCACTCTCGGCGAGACTGCTGACGATCGAGCGCACGATGGCGTCGTCGAGCGCGCGGGCACCAGCCCGCTGCCGCTGCGCTTGGTACATCGGCGAGGCGATGAGCTGGTCGACAAGCGGCGATACCGGGGCGCTCTCCGGCGATGGCACCTCGACCTCGAGGCCGATCTGCCCCGTCACCTCGACCGGCCCAGGCTTCGGCGTGCGTCGCGACGATGGTGCGGCCGCCGGGGCCGAAAGACCAGCAGCCACCGGGTCATTCCACCAGACCGGGATCTGCGGCGTCGCAACATTCCAGCCTGCGTGCGGGTAGCGCTCGGGCTGCCTCGTCAGGGCGATCACGGGGATGACGACCTCCGCTGCCGAGGCTCCCCCGTGGTAGCCGGCCTGCTTGCCCGCGTATCGGAGATCCTCGACGTAGGGCGCGATGATCTCGCCACCTTCGCTCAGCACGCGCGATCCCCGCAGCAACACCTCGGTGCCGGTATCGACCGGCCCCGAGGAGGCCGTGCGCCAACGCGCCTCAGCTCCGGCGAGCGCGAGCGCCGAGCCGCCTCGTTCGACCACGTGGCCGTGATCGCTCGTAAGGAGCACCATCCGGCGACTGCGGGCCGCCTCGTCGAGCAGGCCCTGCAGGTGCTGCACGGAGTCCAAGGTCCAGTCGGTGCCGCCCGGGTCATGCTTGGCGAGCGCATCGTCGACGCTGTTGAGGACGACGGCGACGATCGAGGCCGGCGACGAGAGGGCTTCGAGCAGCGGCCCGGGCAGTGCCACACCAGCCGCGCCGACGAGGTCTGACTTGTGGAAGACCGCCCCACCGCCGGAAATGAGTGGAAAGGTGCGCTTCTCGTCCGCCTGCTGCCCGGCTGCGAGTTGCCCGGCGAACAGCGAGGTCCGCGAGTAGCGGGTGAGGGTCGGCAGCACAGCGAGCGAGGCCATGCGCCGGCCGTCGACCTGGGGCACGATCTCGTACCACTGGGTCCGGCAGGCCTCCTCGACGAGTTCGCTCGCGACCGCGGCGCTCATGCCGTCGACGAGCACGAGCAGCACCCGCTCGTCGGCGTGGGCAAGT
This sequence comes from Bifidobacterium breve, assembly GCA_945861925.1. Taxonomy (GTDB): domain Bacteria; phylum Actinomycetota; class Actinomycetes; order S36-B12; family S36-B12; genus WLND01. Next base: position 2,806 of record CAMAWO010000174.1, read on the forward strand.
GGCGTGATGGTGTCGCGGACGAGTGCCTCGATCGGCACGAGCCCGTCGGGCAGCACTCCGCGTGTCGTCGCATCGGCGAGCAGTGCCGCGAACTGGCGGTCGTGCCCGAGGCGTCGGGCGCGAACAGCACCGAACAGATCTGACCATGCGGCTGCGACCTCGGGGTCGGTCGAGCCGACCCAGATGTCGGCAGCCGCCCAGTCGACCCACGCATCGACGCGTGCCTGCAGGAGCGTCGCCTCGAGCAGGGTGGTCGCCGGCTCGGGGTCGGAAAGGCTGAGCCAGCGCACGAGTCGAACCGCCATGCGCGCAACGAGTGCCTGCCTGCCCTCGGCCGCCTGCTCATGCTCGAGGAGCTCGCCGAATGCACGTTCGACGCCGAACGCCCCCGATGGCTCGCCGGCAATGAACGCGCGCACCTGCGCAGCGAGGGTTCGGAGCCGGGTGTCGTAGCCGGCAGGCAGCACCGTCGAAAGCCCTGCGCCTGCTGGGTATTCGACATCGCCGAACAGTGCTGTGGCGCGGGCAAGGACGCCCGGACGTGCCGGGTCGCGCCGCTCTGCCATTCGTTGCATGAGCCCGCGGCTGGAGTCGGCGAGGATCCGTGCGGTGGCCTCGGGCAGGTTGCGCGCGCCCGTCCAGCGTTCAAGCCGAACTCGAGCGGCAGCGATGTCGGGCGATGACGAGCCCGATGGTGGCCATAGGACGTCGGCGACCAGCCCGATGGAGATCGCATCGACCGAGGTGCCGGTCGCCGCCGAGCCCATCGCGAGCCCGGCGACCGGCCCGATGCTGGCGGTCGCCCATTCGATGAGACCCGTCTGCACCGCAGTGGGCTGCTCCCTGAAGCGCAGCGTCGCGGCGGGGTCGAGGGTCCAGGCGAGCAGACCCGACGGGTCGAGCTCACTCACCTCCAAGCCGAGCACGGTCGCGGTGAGGTGCGAAAGGGCATGATCGCGAGTGAGGATGCCGGTCGGCGCCGCGGGCCAGCCGCCGGGGGGCGCATTGGCGACGAGCGGCTCGGCGACCCATAACAGCCGGCGCAGCAGCGGGTCGATGTCACGGGCCTTGAACGCCTGCTCGACCCCGACCCACATATTCAGGGTCTCGACATGCTGGTTGAAGCAGCGGGCGAGGATGCCAAGGCCAAGATCTGCGTCATTGCGGTCGGTGAGCACGATGAGGAAGTCGCTCGGGTCGAGCGCACTCATCGCTTCGCGAATGGCGAGTGACGAGACACAGGGCCGGACGAGCACGCGAGCCGACTCGCCGGATGGCCCGCTGAGCAGGAGATGGTCCGGTCCACTCCACGCCGGCTGCGCCCGAATCGCGAGAACGCGAGCCTCGCTCTCTAGGCCCATCCTCGACACCAGGTTTTGGGCGTATCGGCGAACGAGGGGCTCGTTCGCGACCGGGATCGCAGTGTCTGGTGCGGTGCTCACTCCAGCCACCAGGACACCTTGAGCGTCTTGCTCGGTGCAGCCTCGAGGGCGGCCCGCGCCTGCCCGAGGACAGAGCCGAGCCGATCGTCAATGCCGTCGAGCGTGATGTCATTGACATGCCGCTCGACCGGCGGGTCAGGGACAACAATGACGGGATCGACCACCGGGGCGATCACCGGCGGCTTGCGGGCGAGAATCTCGGCCGCGTCCCGAACGGCGGTCGCGAGCGCGGGAGCCAGCGAGGCGTGCATCTCATTCGCCCGCGCGACCTCCGCCAGCGAGGCCAGCACTGCGCGCGCAGCCTCGTGACGATCGTCGGCTGCCGAGATGTCAGCCATACCCGCGAGCAGGTCCCACATCGCTCCTCGCAGTGCCGCGTCAACGACAGCCGCCGACGTGAGCGACTTCGAAAGCGGCTGCAGCTCCGCTGGAAGCGGAGCCATCGCGAGTGTGTCGATGAGCACCACGTCGTCGCGCTCGACAGCGAGCCGCGAAACAAGATCCCGCCCGAAGATCGCCGAGACCATCCGGGGCGAGGTGCCGTCGATGCCGAGCATGGCGGCGTGCTTCTCGAGCCCTGCGACGAGCTCCGAGGCACTCCCCTGCAGCGCAGCCGCCTTGCCCCGCACTCCGTTGGCGAGGATCCCTACGTTCGCCGCCGACCGCAGGCTCGACACGGTGACGCCGAACAGCGCTGCTGCGCGTTCGACGGCCGGGGTCCAGGACTCCTCGGACGGCAGGGTCGGCTCACGCAACTCGAGGTCGCCTGAGACCTGCTCGATTGAGGCAACGGTGACGGGCGCCCCGGATTTGATCCACTGCTTGTCATCGAGCAGCGCCCATGAGCACATGAGCAGGTTCTCAACATCGCGAACCATGCCGTAGGGCGCAAGCCATTCGCGCACCCGCGCGACCGGGATGACGGTGAGACCCTCCTCCGCTGCCTTTGCAGTGAAGATGTTGCGCCACGGGAAGGTCGCTGCGTTGAACACGTAGTGGTTCTCGTAGGTCTCGCCGACCTTCAGCGCGTTCGTAACCCTTGCCAGCGTTGGCCGCTTGTCGCGGGCGACAGGGTCGACCCGGCTCTCGTCGCGAACAGCGAGGCTCACGTGTTCGAGCACGACGGTGAGCTCGCGGCGGACGACCTCGGAGTTGCTCGGGTCGAAGCGGGGGTGTTCGGGGAACTGCGAGGTGAGCATCTGGTCGATGAGCCCGCCGAGCGCATCACCGAGGGTGGCACCGATGAGCGGCTGCAGGGTGAGCCCCGGGTCGAGGGTCGCGAACGGCGCGATCTCGCCATAGGTCGGGTCGATGTCCTTGGCCTCGGGTCGCGCCGCCCCGTAGGCCTGCTTGATGACGCCGCCGAGCGACTCGCGCAGTGAACGCCGGCGGTTGTCGAGCATGGTGCGCGCGGTGGGTCGCGAATCGGTGGGCAGGTGCGCCGAGTGGGTGGTCATCTGGTCGCCGGACCCAGCGAACAGGTACTCAAGGAGTACGAGGGTGCCGACATCCTCGAGGCGCGCAGCGGTGAGGAATGACGGGATCCACGCGACAGTACGGCTCGTCACGCCGGCGCCACGCAGGTTGTCGATGCGGGCGCGGTCGTCGTTTGGCCCAAAATCAGGGTCGAACGGGTAGTCGATGATGAGTTTCCACTTGTCGCCCTGCGCCTGCAGCACGGCGTCTGGGAGTTCGTTTGTATCGCGCACGTTGCCGAACACCACGTCGATGGTGCGCTTGCTCCCCCGCCACACTGTCGGATAGAGCGTCTCAGCAAGGAGGGTGTCGCCAGCGCCGATGCCGAGCTGCTCGAACACGAGCCTGCGCAGCAGGCTGCGCCTGGCCCCGGCGGTGTCCTCGGTGCGCACCCGCTCGAGCACGCTGTCGTAGTCGACTCCTGCAAGGTCAAGGCGGACGAGCGGGTCCTTGCCCTCGCCGACCTCGAGCTCGCCGACCTGCTGCGCCCAAACCTTGAGCTTGCTCAGCACGGCCGAGAGCTCGCCGCCTGGGATCGGCGAGGCGACAGCGCCGTAGTTGAGGTAGGCGAGACGCGAGGCGTTGAGGTTGTGCAGCGGCGCTGTCGCCGGGGCGAGCGCCGCGATGAGCAGGGTCTTGGCGAGCCGGTCGTCGGTGAAGAACGATGCGAGCGCAGCCGGTGCACCAGAAAGAATGGCCCCCGGACGGGAGCCGGCGGCATCGGCCTCGATGAGCCCGTGCTCGGCGAGGAGCATCGGCCGAAGCCTCGTGCGGTAGAGGTCGCGCGCGATCGCGAAGTGGGTTCGCATGTCCTGGGTGAGCGGCTGGTCGCCGCCCTCGACCATGACGTCGTAGAGATCGCCCACCGGGATCACGTCGGTGACCTTGAGGCTGTCGCGGCCCTGCACGAGTAGGTGTGCCATGACCTTCAGTGCCGTGCGCTCGCGCTGGAGCAGCCCCGAGAGTGCGACGAGGGTGTCGACGAGCGCTGGCGAGAAGGGGTAGACCTTTGCGAAATCGGCCTCGTCGGCGCCGTGCTCGTCGGAGAGCAGGGCATCCCACGCGAGCCCGCTGCGCTTGACGGCAAGCAGTGCGGCGCCCAGTGCCGAGGCACCCTCAGGTGAGGTTGGTTCGAGCAGACGCCGGTGCATGATCTCCGGCAGGTCGGATGCCTTGAGCTGGATGGTGTCGAACCGGCCCTCCCACCACTCGAAGGTCTGCCCGACCGCGACCCGCTCGGCGCCGGGCACCGAATCGCCGAGAAAGTCCTTGAGGTCGCGCTGGCGGGCGACGAACGACACGAGCGGCACCGCCCGCACGCCGATGCCGGTCTCGACGAGCTTGGCGACCTTCGCGCCCTCGGTGCTCACGAACTCGGGGTCGGCAAGGTGCGAGGCGAGCCAGAGCACGAGTTCGTCGAGGAACAGCACGACCGCCCGGTAGCCGAGGCTTTTCGCGTGGGCGGCCATGACGCCGAATCCGTCAGCGACTCCCAGCCATTCCCCGGCTCGCGCGTAGCCCGCGAAGTAGGTGGACGTCAGTGCGGTGGCGAGCCGACTGCGCGAGGCATCGCCCTGCGGCGCGGCGATGGCAGCGGCGAACGAGGCCGCATCCCAGCCCCCGCCGAAGCCGCCCCATTCGGAGGATGCCCCCGCGTTCAGCCCGGCGAAGAACCGCTCATCGCCCTCGCGGGCGAGTGCTGCCTGCGCATCGGCGAATAGCGCATCGCTCACGTGCAGCACCGGCAGCGGCGCTTCGGGGTGCAACCGCGCCACCTGGTTGAGGTAGCCCCGGAAGAGCGCATCCTCGAGGGACTCGGCTCCGATGAGGTGGTAGTCGAGGGTGAGGACGGACGAGGCGAGGGTCGGTGCGTGGGCTGCGACGACGTGCTG
>CAMAWO010000175.1 GCA_945861925.1 Bifidobacterium breve
CGGGTCGTCCGTCGCACTGACCTCACCCTCGCAACAGAGGACCACAACATCCCGACCATCAACATCGATCAGCCGATCGCGGACCCGATCTCGCGGGCCCAGGTCGAAGCCCTGCGCACGAACTGCGCCGAGTTCGGGGTTCCGCTCTACTCGCTCGGCAATATCGAGCAGGGGATCGTTCACGTGGTCGGCCCGCAACTAGGGCTGACCCAACCCGGCATGACCGTCGTGTGCGGTGACTCGCACACATCGACCCACGGTGCATTCGGGGCACTTGCATTCGGTATCGGCACGAGCGAGGTCGAGCATGTGCTCGCGACCCAGACGTTGCCCCTGAAGCCCTTCAAGACGATGGCGATCACCGTTGAGGGCGATCTCCCTGCCGGTGTCACGGCCAAGGACCTGATCCTCGCTGTGATCGCGAAGATCGGCACAGGCGGCGGGCAGGGGTATGTGCTCGAATACCGCGGGTCCGCGATCGAGGCGCTCTCGATTGAGGGTCGCATGACGATCTGCAACATGTCGATCGAGGCCGGTGCGCGCGCCGGCATGATCGCTCCGGACGACACCACCCTTGAGTACCTCAAGGGACGAGATCACGCCCCGAAGGGCGCCGAGTGGGACGCCGCCGTCGAATACTGGCGCACGCTGCGCACCGACGACGATGCAACCTTCGACGCTGAGGTCATCCTCGATGCTTCTTCGCTCAGTCCCTTCGTCACCTGGGGTACGAACCCGGGCCAGGGACTCCCGCTCTCCGGATCGGTGCCTTCCCCGGCAGACGCAGCGGACGAGGGCGAGCGAGCAGCCATCGCGCACGCGCTGGAGTACATGGGGCTCACGCCCGGCATGCCATTGCGCGACATCGCGGTCGACACCGTCTTCGTCGGCTCGTGCACGAACGGTCGAATCGAGGATTTGCGCGCGGTTGCCGAGGTGCTCAAGGGCCGCACGGTCGCGTCCTCGGTTCGCATGCTCGTCGTGCCGGGATCCGTTCGAGTCAGGCACCAGGCTCAGTCCGAGGGACTTGACGAGATCTTCATCGCAGCCGGGGCCGAATGGCGTGAAGCCGGATGTTCGATGTGCTTGGCGATGAATCCAGACAAACTCGCTCCTGGGGAGCGCAGTGCCTCGACGTCCAACCGAAATTTCGAGGGGAGGCAAGGCCCGGGGGGACGTACCCACCTTGTCTCGCCTGCTGTCGCCGCTGCCACCGCGGTGACCGGCCACCTAGCCGCCCCGTCCGATCTCGCATCCATCGCCTGAACCGGGAGTCATCATGGAATCATTCATCCGCCATACCGGTACGGCACTGCCGCTGCGCCGGAGCAATGTCGACACCGACCAGATCATCCCGGCCGAGTATCTCAAGCGCATTACGCGCCACGGGTTCGAGGACGGCCTCTTCGCGGCATGGCGCAAGGATCCGGGCTTCGTTCTGAACCAGCCGCATCACGCCGACGTGAGCATCCTGGTTGCGGGCCCGGATTTCGGCACCGGATCCTCCCGGGAGCACGCCGTTTGGGCGCTGCAGAACTACGGATTCAAGGTCGTGCTGTCCTCGCGCTTCGCGGACATTTTCCGCGGCAACTCAGGTAAGGGTGGCCTGCTCACCGCCCACGTCGACCAGTCGGTCATCGAGGCATTGTGGACCGCGATCGAGGCGAACCCTGACCTTGAGGTCACGGTCGATCTCGAGGAGCGTGAGGTGAGGGCGGGCTCCATCGTCGCTCCAATTGATGTTGACGATTACGTGCGTTGGAGGCTCATGGAGGGCCTGGACGACATCGGTATCACGCTGGCTCATGTCGATGCGATTTCAACCTTTGAGTCCAAGCGTTCTCCGTTTATGCCCACCACCGCGTAATCCGGAAACGCACTAAATGCGTTCCGGTGTAAGGGTTGATGGGATGGCTCGCTGGGGATAATCAGTGTGTCAACGCGCGTGAATCCAAGGTTCGCACTATGTTATCGACGTCGGCATGGGGCCGACCTCGTACCCTCGGAGGGCTTTCTCGTGAACAAGGCTGAACTTATTGACGTCGTGGCTGCTCGCCTCGGACATAGCAAGCGCGACGTAACCGATATCGTCGAGGCGTTCATTGAAGAGACGAAGAAGGCCGTCATCAAGGGTGAGAAGGTCACGATGAGCGGCTTCGGTGTGTTCGAACGGCAGGCTCGCAGGGCCCGCCTCGGACGCAACCCGCGCACCGGTGAGTCGGTGAAGATCAAGGCAACGAAGCTTCCGAAGTTCCGCCCCGGCACGGAGTTCAAGGCTGTTGTGTCGGGTGCGAAGAAGCTCGTTCCAAAGGCGCCGGCAGGTCCGGCCGCGAAGAAGGCGGCTCCCGCGAAGAAGGCGGCTCCCGCGAAGAAGGCGGCTCCCGCGAAGAAGGCGGCCCCCGCCAAAAAGGCGGCTCCCGCGAAGAAGGCGGCTCCCGCGAAGAAGGCCGCTGCACGCTAGTTTCAGGCGCGATCTCTGCCTGAAGTTCTCGATGAGGGGATCTCCGATTGATGTCGGGGGTCCCCTTATTCGCTATTTGATCGAGGTAGTTGTGCCTAAGGAGCGAGGGGAGTAACTAGAGTTCTCCTTCAGAAACACAGTGCTCCTGCTGAGAGGCCCACATGTCGGATCAGCCCGTGAACGAGTCGACACTGGATCCGAATGAGCACCGCGTCGCCATCGTCACAGGCGCGGCAACCGGAATCGGCCGGGCTGCGGCCGAGGTATTTGCCGACCGGGGTTACGCAGTGGTGGCCGTCGACATCTCGACCGAGGCACTCGCCTGGACCCGCGATCGCGAGTGCATGCGGATGCTCGTGGGGGATGTGAGTGACGATGCGGTGGCAGCCGAAATGGTGACGTTCGCACTGGAGACTTTCGGGAGGCTCGATACCGTCGTGCTCAATGCCGGTATCGCCCGACGAATCGGCTGGCAGGACGAGGATGCGATGGCGCTCTTCGATCGCATCATGGCCGTAAATGTGCGAGGAGTGGTATCGGGAATTCGGCACGCGGCCCCCGCTATGGCCGACCGTGGAGGCGGCGCAATCGTTGCAACAGCATCAACATCAGGTGTCGGTGGAGACCCGGAGCGCTGGGCCTACAACGCGTCGAAGGCCGCGGTCATCAATGTCGTCAAGGCTGCCGCGATCGACTTTGGGGCGCGGGGAGTCCGTGTGAACGCGGTAGCCCCGGGACCGACCCTCACACCGATCCTTCAGGGCGGCACCGTCACTCAGGAGCATCTCGAGGCACTTCGTCGTCCGATCCCGTTGCAGCGACTGGCACGTCCTCAGGAGCAGGCTGAGGTCATCTGGTTCCTTGGAACCGCCGCGTCGAGTTTCGTGACCGGAACCACGGTGATGTGCGACGGTGGGATCACTGCGAACGCAGGAGTCTTCCCTCCCCCACCTGCGGATCTGTCGGACGTGCACCACTGATTGCGCATGTGATGGGCATTCACAAGTCGATACACGAAGGAGTGAGGAATGAGCGAATCTGACGTTGACGTGCTCGTCATCGGATCGGGCGCTGCTGGTCTCACGGCCGCGCTGGCAGTCCGAGAGGCGGGCATTGAGCGGGTGCTGGTTGCTGAGTCAGAGGGCGTCATCGGGGGATCGTCGCGACTCTCCGGCGATCTTGGGGTCGAGTACTACGAGCAGCTCGTGTTCGGTGGAGATGAGACGAAACCGCGCGTGCACTGCTCGATCGTGCGCGGGCAGGCCGTCGTCGACGTCCTCGCACGGCACTGTCGCGACAGAGGCGTCGACTTCGCACTCGGACGTCGAATTGACCGACTTGTGACCGAAAGCGGTGCGGTGAATGGGGTGGCCGTCGGCGATGATGTCATCACTGCGGGAGCCGTGGTCATCGCGACGGGTGGATTCGGCAACAGTCCGGAGAAGCTCGCTGAGTACTTTCCGTCAGCCGCCGATACCGGCTGGAGCTGGTACGTCGGCGCGGATGGCTCGCGTGGCGATGCACTGGACTTGACCCGGGATGTGCACCCGCAGCTGGCCGGTCGCGATCGCGGGCTTCGTCTCATCCACAGTGATTTGGACCATATCTACGAGGCCTACCTGCCCGGATGGCTCGTTCTGGTCAACCGCGAGGGCCGACGCTTCTGCAACGAGACTGCGCCCTACGGGAACATGGACGGACTTATGAAGATGCAGGGCGATGTTGCCTTCGCAATCTTTGACCACCCCACGCTCGAGGAAGCCACGCGCCTAGGTACGGCGAGGTACAAGCAGACGATTCCGGGGTCGTCGAAGAAGCAGAGTCCGCATTGGAACCACGATGTCATCGAACTCATGATCAAGGAGGGCAAGGTGCATCGCGCCCAAAGCGTGGCTGATCTCGCCACACTTATTGGGGTTCCCGCGGAGCACCTCGTCGCGACCGTTGAGCGTTCCAATGCCGGCGCTGAGGCGGGGGAGGATGCGGACTACCTCAAGGACGCGAGCTTTCTTGAGCGGATCGACTCGGCACCGTTCTATGCGGTGGAGGTTCGCACGGCGACGGTTGCATTCACGGCCTGCGGTCTGCGCACGGATCGGCAGGCCCGGGTTCTGGGCCGGGATGGACGAGTCATTCCAGGACTGTTCGCCGCCGGGGAGGTGGCCGCAGCCCATGCGCGTTGACGGAGCCCAACTGGCCCACCGCGAGGCAATCCGCGAGGTGGCATATCGCTATGCGCGCGGAGTCGACCGGCTTGATGCCGACGTCATGCGCTCTGCCTACTGGCCTGAGGCGACTGACGATCACGGACGGTTCAGCGGGAATGGATGGGAGTTCGTCGATCGAGTCATGTCAACGCATGGTCGGTGGCGCGCGACGATGCACTGCAACATGAACCACAGCATCGAATTCGATGAGGGAGGGATGACGGCGCGTGGGGAGATTTCGAATCTCACGTACCTGATCCCCGATGACGATGGCCCGTGGTCGCTGTGGCTGGGCAGGTATCTTGACCGCTATGAGCGGCGTGGCGACGAATGGCGGATCATCCACCGGGTGTGCGTCCACGAGGGCACGACAACCCTGCCGAACGCCCCGATGACGATGGATCCCTCAATGTTCAGACAGGGATCAGTCGACCGTCCGAGCGACGGCCGGCCGCTCGGCACCTGATCTCGCGGCCGCAAGGCCAGCCGCCCGTCCAAACACGATGATGGGCCCGAGGGTGCCACCTGCGCCTCCGTAGGCGAGGGCGGTGGGAGCGGCGGCAGCGTTCCCGACGGCGAAGAGGCCGGGGATCGCGACTCCCACGGGGTCGAGGACCCGTCCGTCGACGTCAGTCCGTGGGCCGCCGCTTGTGCCGAGGGTTCCGGAGTAGACCGGGACGGCGAAGAACGGTGCCTCATCGAGGCGACCAAGGGTCGAGGCAACCTCACCGCGATGCCGGCCATCGCCGCTCCAACGGTCGTAGGCACTTCTTCCCCGCCCGAAGTCGGCATCATCGCCTGCATCGACGAACGAGTTCCAGCGAGCCACCGTGCCGCTGAGACCATCAACGTCGATGCCGAGGGCGCCGGCGAGCTCGGGGATTGTCGTGGCCCGGGTGATCCATGGCGCGATCGGCGTGCCGGCGGGAGTGCCGAATGAGCCGAAGTCTCGCGCGTTTCGACCGTCGAAGATGAGCCAGCAGGGTAGGTTGCGGTAGCCGAATTCAACCGGGTCAAGGGTGTGGAATGCGCCGCCGAGGGCGTTGTAGTTGGCTGCCTCGTTGGCAAACCGGAGTCCTGCGCTGTTCACCATGATTGAGCCGGGGAGGGTTCGCTCGCGATTGAGGAGGGTCGCGCGTGGACGTCCGAATGCCTCGTCGCCCGGGACTGACACGGTCGGCGCCCACCACGCCTGCGGCATGTTCGCGAGCGCAGCGCCAGCGCGAAGCGCCATCAGTAGGCCGTCACCCTCATTGGACGGCACCGAAGCTGGCGCAGTCATGGGCCCGCGCAGGAAGGTGCTCACGAGTTGCGGATTCCATTCGAAGCCGCCGGTGGCGATGATCACCCCGTGCCTCGCCCGAGCAAGATGTGCGTGCTGCGGACCTTCAGCCGCACCGATGACGAGCCGCACCCCGCACACACGACCATCCTCGTTGATCAGGTCGGTGGCCCGTGCCTCGAGGACGGGTTCGACGCCTGCGCGCAGGAGTGCGGCGAGCAGCGGCCCGACGAGTGCTGCACCACAGCCCCGAAGATCGTGCTGTTCGCGGTGGGCGAGCGTCTCGTCATCGAGAAACCCCGTGCCGCCTCCCAATGTGGTGTCGGTGATGCGCAGGCGGGCACTGCGACGGCTCTTGGCGACCTTTGCAGCCCACGGACCGAGGCGCTCATAGCTGAACAGGCCCGGGTCGAGGGAGCGGCCGCCGCTGGGTCGTCCGCCCGGATGTTCAGGGTGATAGTCGGGATATCCGGGGATGAGGGTGAACTTGAGGTCGGTCACCGACTCGAGCCACTCGACAGTCTCCCGAGCACCCCCGATGAAGGCCTCGGCGAGGGCTGGATTCATCTGGCCGAGCGATAGCGAGCGCAGGTATGCAAGCGCCGCCTCGCGCGAATCGGGCGCGCCAGCCTCGTCCATGTGGTGGTTCATCGGAACCCAGCAGACGCCACCGGAGATTGCCGTAGAGCCACCGATGAGTTCGGCCTTCTCAAATAGTGCGACGGTCGCGCCAGACTCTCGTGCGGCTAGGGCTGCAACTAGCCCGGCTGCCCCGGAGCCGAGCACGACGACATCAACCTCGCTGGTGGTGATCTGCAACGGGTCCATGGGAGGAACCTAGTCGTGGACGGAGCGTGGGAGCGGTCGGTCAGGGAAGGTCGATCCTGACGGGGATGCGATCGTCAAGGGTGACGGCGAGTCGCTGACCGACCCGAAGGAGCCGGAACACGGAGGCCTCGACGACCGATCGTGGCACCGTCAGGCAGAAGCCTTCATCGCTCACGACGATGACGTCGCCGTCGGGAGTGGTCGATCGAACGGTTGCCGGGATCATCGGGCGGGGCCGTTGAACAGCACCGCGCTCGTGGCAGCACCGACCCCTATTCGCCTGGCATCCCACAGGTCAACCTGCGTGTCCACATCGCGTCGAGCGCGCGCGAGGAGGCGACGGGTCTCGTCGCTTGAGTCGAGGCCGAGGTCGACGTAGCCAAGCTGAACGTGCCGGGCACGGGACCGCTCACCGAATGCAGGGCTGCAGGTGGCTGCCGTGCGATCGAGGAGCATGGTGGTCCCGATGCCTTGCGCGTCGCTGACGAAGGCGCGGTCGTGAGCGCCGGCCAGGGTGAGCACCAGGTCGACGGCGGAAGGGATGAGGCAGGGGAGATCCCCGGCGATGATGGCGACTGCGGCGTCGTGCGGCAGACTGGCGGCACCGAAGGCAGCGGCCGGATTGAGGCCCACGTGCGGTGACTCTGGCAGCCAGCTGGCGGACGAGGCGTCAACGAGGCTCTGGATTCGTTCGTCATCGGTGACGACGACGACTCGGGCGATGCCAGCGGCGCCGGCCAATGCGGTGAGGACGTCCTGGAGGAACGCAAGGGCGAGCTCTGGACGAGTTGGATCGGCGTCGGGCAGGAGCCGGCTTTTGGCGTCCGGAAGCGACTT
>CAMAWO010000176.1 GCA_945861925.1 Bifidobacterium breve
GGCCGTCTGTCACGTAATCGCCACTCCTGGAGCGATGCAACGATCGACGTCTTTGCCGCAGCCTCCCTCGCGCCCGCGGCATGAACCAGCAAGACAACGGCCCTCATTCTCGTTTCGTCCAAGCCACAGGTCCTGTCGGTCACCATCAAGGTGGCCGCTTCGCTGGTGAATGAAGGTGCCTCTTGCCCCGGGCTGGCAGGCATCGTGCGCGCATTCGGCCAAGAATGATGCAGAGTCGAACTTCTGTAGGTGAAAGGCGTTGCAGTCCAACAGGTTTAAGCCCGTCGATTCAGCTGAGTAGGTGCCTTGCCATGACGATGCGCTGGATCTGATTCGTGCCCTCGTAGATCTGGGTGATCTTCGCATCGCGCATCATGCGCTCCACCGGGAAGTCCTTGGTGTAGCCATAGCCGCCGAGGAGTTGCACGGCATCGCTCGTGACCTTCATGGCGACGTCGGAGGCGAAGCACTTTGCTGCGGCGCCGAAGAATGCGAGATCGGCGTCATTTCGCTCCGACTTCGCTGCTGCGACATACATGAGCTGCCGCGCAGCCTCAAGCTCCATCGCCATGTCGGCGAGCATGAACTGGATGCCCTGGAAGTCGGCGATTCGCTTGCCGAACTGCTGTCGCTCCTTGACGTAGCCGAGCGAGAAGTCGAGGGCGCCTTGGGCGATGCCGACGGCCTGGGCGCCGATCGTGATGCGGGTGTGGTCGAGGGTTCGCAGTGCCAGCTTGAGCCCGGTGCCGGGCTCGCCGATCATGCGATCACCCGGGATGCGGGCTCCGTCGAAGCGAAGTTCGCGGGTCGGTGATCCCTTGATGCCCATCTTGCGCTCGGGCTCGCCGAAGGTGAAGCCGGGGTCGGATTTCTCGACGACGAAGGCGCTGACATTGCTGCCGCGCTTACCGTCGGGGTCGGTGACGGCAAGCACCGTGTAGTACTCGGCAATGCCGGCGTTGCTAATCCACGACTTCTGCCCCGACAGGATCCAATCGTCGCCATCGCGGGTTGCCCTGCATCGCATGGACGCAGTGTCAGATCCTGCTTCTCGCTCGGAGAGCGCATAGGCAAACATGGATTCTCCGCTCGCAATCCGCGGAAGGTACTTCGCCTTGATCTCCTCTGACGCCGCCAGCATCACCGGCATCGTGCCGAGTTTGTTCACCGCGGGGATGAGCGAGGACGATGCGCAGGCTCGGGCAACCTCTTCGATGACGATGCAGGTCGCGAGCGCATCGGCGCCGGCGCCCCCGTACTCCTGGGGAATATGCGGGGCGTGGAAGCCTGAAGCGCGCAAGGCGTCATAGGCCGCCTGCGGGAACGAGCTCGTCTCGTCGACCTCGGCTGCGTGGGGCGCGATGAGGTCCGTTGAGATTTCTCGGATCGCATCACGGATCGCGACGTGGTCCTCGGAGAGCTGGTAGCAGTCGAAGTCTCCCCCTGTTCCCACGCGTCAGGCCTTCGCGGGAACACGGATGATGAGGGCGTCGCCCTGACCTCCGCCACCACAAAGTGCCGCCGCACCGACTCCTCCACCGCGACGCCGCAATTCAAGGGCGAGTGCGAGGACGATTCGGGCACCACTCATGCCGACCGGGTGACCGAGGGCGATCGCCCCACCGTTGACATTCGTGATGTCCGCCGAGACGCCGAGCTCCGCACCTGATGCAAGGGCCACGCCGGCGAACGCCTCATTGATCTCGAACAGGTCGATGTCTTCGATGGTGAGAGTGCCGTCGCGCCGAAGGGCGTCGCGGATGGCCCGCGCTGGCTGAACGACGAGTGACGGGTCTGGGCCAGCCACATTGCCGTAGGCGCCAACCTCGGCGAGCCAGGTCAGCCCCAACTCCTCGGCGCGAGCCCGGCTCATCATGACAACAGCCGCACCACCATCTGAGAGCTGCGATGCGTTGCCCGCGGTGATGGTCGCTGCGGCCTCGGCCCCCGGGGTTGCGAATGCTGCGCGCAGTTTGCCGAGGCTCTCGATGGTCGTGCTGGCGCGCACACCCTCATCGGCGGCAAGGATTACCTCGCCCTTCGCGTTCACGACCTCGACGATCTCCTCGTCGAAGCGACCCTCGGTGGCTGCCTGTGATGCCCGGGCATGCGAGGCATTCGCGAACTCGTCCTGCGCCTCGCGCGTGAGGGCGTAGGAGGCCTGGTACCGCTCAGTTGCCGCTCCCATCGAGATGCCATCGAAGGCACAGGTGAGGGCGTCCTGATCGAGTGAGTCGACCATCCGGGCGGCGCCGTACTTTGTGCCCTTGCGGGAACCGAGCAGCATGTGGGGCGCATTTGTCATCGACTCAAAACCGCCGGCGACGATAATCTCGTGCTCGCCAAGCCGAATGAGCTGATCGGCGTGGGCGATCGCGCTCAGGCCCGACAGGCACAGCTTGTTCAGGGTGATCGCCGGGACCTCGAAGCCAATGCCCCCGGCGATGGCCGCCTGTCGCGCTGGGTTCGGTCCGACCCCGGCCTGGACGACATTGCCCATGATGACGGCGTCAACATCGGACGGCGCAACGCCAGCGCGGCTCAGGGCCTCGCGAATGGCAATGCCGCCGAGATCTGAAGCGCTGAGCCCGGAGAGGCTGCCGAGCAGTCGGCCGATCGGCGTGCGGGCTCCGGCGATGATGACTGAGGTGGTCACGTCGTGCTCCAATCAGATGGGGAATTACTCTTTCTGGGAGTTCAGCGTTCTGAGTGCATCAACTCCGACTCGAGACTACCGCTCGGGGCGACGTCAGACATTCCTACGGTACTGCCCGCCGACCTCAAAGAATGCCTCGCTGATCTGCCCGAGTGAGCAGCAGCGGACCGCATCCATGAGTGCCTCGAAGACGTTGCCCCCTGACGTGGCGGCCGCCTTGAGTCGTTCGAGAGCCAGCGGCGCCTCGTCGCGGTGCCTCGCCTGGAATTCGGCGAGTCGTCGGAGCTGCGAGTCCTTCTCCTCCTGCGTTCCGCGAGCGAGCTCAACGGTCGCAGGAGTGTCGCTCCCCTCCGCCGGCAGAAAGGTGTTCACGCCGATGATCGGCAGCGTGCCATCGTGCTTGCGGTGCTCGTAGAGCATCGACTCGTCCTGGATGCGTCCGCGCTGGTAGCCCGTCTCCATGGCGCCGAGCACCCCGCCGCGGTCGGCGATGCGCTCGAACTCGACGAGCACGGCCTCCTCGAGAAGATCGGTGAGCTCATCGACGACATACGAGCCCTGGAGCGGATTCTCATTCGACGAGAGCCCCCACTCCTTGTCGATGATCATCTGGATGGCGAGCGCCCGCCGCACCGATTGGGCCGATGGCGTCGTGACTGCCTCGTCATAGGCGTTGGTATGAAGCGAGTTTGCGTTGTCGTACAGGGCGCACAGAGCCTGGAGGGTCGTGCGGATGTCATTGAAGTCCATCTCCTGCGCGTGCAGCGAGCGCCCGGAGGTCTGTACGTGGTACTTCATCTTCTGGGCACGCTCGCTAGCGCCGTATTTGTCGCGCATGGCGACCGCCCACAACCGGCGGGCCACCCGGCCAAGGACCGTGTACTCGGCGTCCATGCCGTTTGAGAAGAAGAAGGACAGGTTTGGTGCGAAGTCGTCGATCTTCATGCCGCGGGCGAGGTATGCCTCAACATAGGTGAATCCATTGGAGAGCGTGAACGCGAGCTGGCTGATCGGGTTCGCACCCGCCTCTGCAATGTGGTAACCACTGATCGAGACCGAGTAGAAGTTGCGGATCGAATGCTCGATGAACCACTCCTGGATATCCGCCATGCATCGCAGGGCGAATTCGGTTGAGAAGATGCAGGTGTTCTGCCCCTGATCCTCCTTGAGGATGTCGGCCTGGACAGTGCCGCGCACAGTGGCCAGGGCGCGGGCGCGGATCTCGTCCGCCTCCGATGCGTCCGGCTCCCTGCCCTCGCCCTGACGGAAGGTTGCAAGCTGCTGGTCGATTGCCGTGTTGAGGAACATCGCGAGGATTGCCGGGGCCGGGCCGTTAATCGTCATCGAGACCGAGGTCGTCGGCGAGCAGAGGTCAAAACCTGCGAAGAGATCGCGCATGTCGTCGACTGTCGCGATCGACACTCCCGAGGTGCCGACCTTCCCGAAGATATCCGGCTGCGACGAGGGGTCGCGGCCGTAGAGGGTGACGGAGTCGAATGCCGTCGAGAGTCGGGTAGCGGGTTGCCCCTCGCTCAAGAGGTGGAACCTGCGATTCGTGCGCGCGGCATCACCCTCCCCCGCGAACATGCGGGCAGGTGCCTCCTCCGACCGCTTGAAGGGGAAGACCCCGGCGGTAAAGGGGAAGTAGCCGGGGAGATTCTCGGACCTTATAAAGCGGACGAGCGCACCGGCCTCATCGTCACGGGGCAGCGCGACGCGCGGCACGTGGGTGCCGGACAACGTGGTGCGGGTGAGCGGGGTGCGGATCTCCTTTCCGCGGATAACGTAGACCTGCTCGTCGCCCGTATAGGAGTCGCGAAGCGCCGGCCAGGCGTCGAGTTGGGCGATCACACCGGTGGACAGTTCGCGGGTGGTGGTCGCGATGAGCTGCGAGACGGCGTCGGATGTGCGGTCAGGCGTAGCGGGGGATGCGCTGTCCGAGGATGCGAGGAGCTCGCGAGTGGCCTCGAGTTGCTGGAGTCTGCGGGCGAGGACGACATCACGCTCGGTAGCCGCGTGGTAGGCGCGGACCGTATCGGCGATCTCGGCGAGGTAGCGCTCTCGGCCCCGCGGCAGGATTCCGACGAGTCCGGTGGAGGTTCGGCCATCAACGACGGGCAGCACGCCGTCGAAGTCGCCGAGACCCTTGTCGATGAGCAGGCCCTTAAGGTATTGGTAGAGGGCCGATACCCCGTCGTCGTCGAAGCGCGCCGCGCTCGTCCCAAAGACCGGCATCTCCTCCCAGGGGGTGCCGAATGCGCCCCGGTTGCGCACGATCTGCCTCGCAACGTCGCGTCGGGCATCCTCGGCGCCGCGGCGCTCGTACTTGTTCACTGCGATGACATCGGCGAAGTCGAGCATGTCGATCTTCTCCAGTTGGGACGGGGCACCGAACTCCGGAGTCATGACGTACAGCGAGATGTCAACGTGGGGAACGATTGCTGCGTCACCCTGGCCGATGCCGGGGGTCTCGACCACGATGAGATCGAATCCGGCGGCCTTGCACGCGGCGATCACGTCATCGAGTGCTTCTGGCACCTGATGGCCGGAGTCGCGGGTCGCCAGCGACCTGAAAAACACGACGTCGGGATCGATGCTGTTCATGCGGATGCGGTCGCCGAGGAGCGCGCCCCCACCGCGGCGGCGGGTCGGGTCGATCGCGAGGACTGCGATGCGGAGCTTGTCCTGGCTATCGCGACGCAGACGACGGACCAGCTCGTCAGTAAGCGAGGACTTACCGGATCCACCGGTACCGGTGATGCCCAGCACGGGCGTCGTCGTTGCCGACGCGGCTGCCCGAACTCCCTCGACAACCGTAGGGCTGCTGCCCTGCTCGAGCACGGTGATCGCCCGCGCGAGAGCGGCTGGTGATCCGGCCCGCAGCGCCTCGAGATCCGCGCCGCCCGCGGCGAGGTCGATGTCGCACTCCGCCACGAGTTGGTTGATCATCCCCGGCAACCCGAGTCGCTGGCCGTCCTGGGGGCTGAAGATGTGGACCCCCAGAGAGCCAAGCTCGGCGATCTCCTCGGGGACGATAACGCCGCCGCCGCCGCCGTACACCTTGACGTGGCCGGCGCCCCGCTCAGCGAGTCGCTCGACGAGATAGGTGAAGTACTCGACATGTCCGCCCTGATACGACGAGATGGCGACACCCTGGACGTCTTCCTGGAGTGCTGCGGTCACCACCTCTTCAACACTGCGGTCGTGTCCGAGGTGCACGACCTCTGCCCCCTGGGACTGCAGGAGCCTGCGCATAATGTTGATCGCAGCATCATGGCCATCGAAGATGCTCGCGGCGGTGACGAACCGCACCGGGTTCAACGGGACGTGCAGCGGTGGCGTTGGCATTCGTGAACTCCCGGGCCGGTGCACGTCAGCGAAGAGTACTAGGACGTCCCACTAAAGCACATCAGCGCTACGTCGGCGCGTTCGCCCCTACATTTCACCTGATTTCCGCCAATATCCAAGAGTTCAAGGAGTTCCAGTAAAGAAAGTTTTCCGATACCGTCACCCCGTCGGCAGAACAAGACGGCTGACCTCGGCATCGAGAGGGACCCATGAACGAAGCAGGCGCCACCCATCACGAGGACTTCGGCTACAGCACCGCGATGTACCACGTGGGCTACCTCGTCACCGATATCGCTGCGACGATGGCCGATCTCGGAGCGAGTTTGGGCCTCACCTGGACCGAGGTGGTGGTCCGTGACGCTCAGCGCCTGTGGACCCCCGAGCACGGCGCCACGACCGTCCCGCTCACCTTCGCCTACTCCCAGCAGGGACCCCAGTACGTCGAGCTGCTCCAAGGCTCCCCGGGCTCGATCTGGGACGCCGCCGGCTCCCCAGGGCTCCACCACGCAGGAGTCTGGGCCGATGTGCCAGCTCTCACCAACTCCCTTCTCGCGCAGGGCTGGTCCCTCGAGTGCAGTCAACTCTCACCCGACGAGGGCTATGGCTCCTTCACCTACGTGCGGTCCCCGACCGGCTTCCTCCTCGAACCCGTCGACTACCGAAGTCGCGCCCGCCTCGAGCGTTGGTTCTCCGGCGAGCCGCTACAACCCAGCCGCGCACGATAACCCGGAGCCGAACATGACCGACGCCAGATGGTGCATTGACACCGAACTCAATACCCGCTTTCCGGTGTACACCCGGTTCAATGCAAATGACGTGCTCCCCGACCCCATCACGCCGCTCGGCGCGAGCATGGCCTGGATCCCGCACATGCTGCCAGGCTCATCGATGGGCTACGCAGCCCTCGGTGCCGTGACAGCCGAGGAGTCGATCGACTTCGCAGCCTGGCCCTTCGGTGCCTTCTGCTACGGCCACCTCTACGTGAACGTCACGATGGCACGTCTCGTCGGGATCCGAAGCGGCATCGGCTGGGCCGGCATCGACGCAGCGTTCTTCGGTAGTCATCCCGATGCCCCGCCGCACACCGACTCGCCGAGCGACATCAATGAGGAGGTGAGCCAGCGCATCGCCGACCGAACGATGTGGACCCTCACCGCGACGTCATTCCCCGACCTCGAAGAGGAGACCATGCTCGCGGACAGCTTCCGCGAGCAACGTCCCGACATCGCCCGCCTGTCCAACGCCGCGCTTGTCGCTAGGGCTCGCTCCATGATGCCGTACCAGCGCCTCACCTGGCGTGGCGAGCTCATCGCCGGTTCACAGGCTGCCATCGGCCCCGCCGTCGTCATGAGCCTGCTCGGCGGCGACTCACCCGTCAACGTCGTCGACATCATCGGCCCGGCCGGAGATGTCGTGTCCGCTGCCCCGTCCTACGCCCTGTGGGACATGTCGCGCCTCGCTCGCGCCGATGCCAGAGCGACCGCGCTCTTCGACGCGGGGGTCGATGGCGTCCTCGCCGGGCTCGAAGGCACCTCACCAAAGTTGCACACTCGATTCGCAGCATTCATCCGCGAGTTCGGCTATCGGGGGCCCT
>CAMAWO010000177.1 GCA_945861925.1 Bifidobacterium breve
CCTCCAGGGCACCGCAGACACCGCCGAAGTGACGCGGACAATCCTTGCTGGGCTTGATCAGCGGTGACGAAACCCACACCGAAAGCACCTTGTCTGACCCCGGGAGCAGGGATGATGCTTGTCACCACCCTTCGCACGAACATCGACGCATTAACTCTGAGAGGCAGGCATCATGGCTGAGCGTTCATTCGCCACCGAGGTCCAAGAGCTCCGCCTTCGGGATGGTGAGACGTTCCGCGGGGAGGGAATCCTCGCGGTCACCAAGGGCCTCCTCCAGTCCGGGGTTGCGTACGTCGGCGGATATCAGGGGGCCCCGATCTCGCACCTCATGGACGTTCTCGGCGATGCCCAGGACATCCTCGATGAGCTCGGGGTCTACTTTGAGAACAGCGCATCCGAGGCGACCGCGGCGGCGTCACTCGCGGCGTCCGTCCACTACCCACTCCGTGGAGCGGTCACGTTCAAGTCGACGGTCGGCTTCAACGTTGCGTCCGATGCGCTTGCCAACCTCGCATCCGGTGGAGTCTTGGGTGGGGCCCTCGTCATCATCGGCGAGGACTACGGCGAGGGCGCGAGCATCATGCAGGAGCGCACCCACGCCTTCGCCATGAAGTCGCAGATGTGGCTCCTTGATCCCCGCCCGAATCTCACGGCGATCGTCGACATGGTGGAGAAGGGGTTCGAACTGTCGGAGGTGAGCAACACTCCGGTGATCCTCGAATTGCGCCTGCGCTCCTGCCACCTGCACGGCTCCTTCATCGCGAAGGACAACAGGAAGCCGGCGTTCACCATCGCCGACGCTCTGGCGAATCCCAAGCGCGATCTCAGCCGGGTCGTGCTCCCGCCCGCCAGTTTCCTGCACGAACAGGAGAAGGTAAACAAGCGATGGCCAGCAGCGGTTCAGTTCATCAAGGACAATCAGCTCAATGAGTACGTCGCCCCGGGGACTAGGGATTTCGGCATCATCCTGCAGGGGGGCCTGTACAACAATGTCAATCGGGCTCTCGAGCTCCTCGGGTTATCGGATCCATTCGGTAACAGTTCAATTCCGCTCTACGTCATGAACGTCACCTACCCGGTCATCGACGACGAGGTCACCGGCTTCTGCGAGGGTAAGCGTGCCGTCCTGCTCGTAGAGGAGGGGCAGCCGGACTTCATCGAGCAGAACATTCAGACGATCCTGCGCCGCGCCGATGCCACGGCGAAGCTGCATGGCAAGGACCTCCTGCCCGTCGCCGGCGAGTACACCCCGGCGGCCGTGACGAAGGGGGTGCTCGCCTTCGTCCAGAAGTATGCCCCCGAGCTCCTCGACCAGGATCGACTCCCAACGTCGACCCTCCCCGCAACCGACCCTCGCAGTCCGTATGCGGAGCGCATCGCACCCGATCTTGTCCAGGGTCGTCCGCCCGGATTCTGCACCGGCTGCCCGGAGCGACCAATCTTCGCCGCCCTCACTCTCGCGCAACGGGAGGTTGGCGAGCATCATGTGAGCGCCGACATCGGCTGCCACCTGTTCTCGATCAACGCCCCGTTCAATATCGGGGCAACGACCATGGGCTACGGCCTCGGCTCCGCTGGAGCCGCCGCCCTCAACGGTAAGGACACGAGCAGCCGGCCCATTGCGATTATGGGCGACGGCGGCTTCTGGCACAACGGGCTGACGAGCGGCGTCGGAAATGCCGTATTCAATGAGAATGACCAACTCCTCGTCATCGTTGACAATGCGTACAGTGCGGCCACCGGCGGCCAGGACATACTCTCCTCCAAGGCCGATAATCCCCTGCGATCAACGAAGCACTCGATCGAGAAGGCTGTGCGGGGGGTCGGGGTCCGCTGGTCACGGACGATGACGAACACCTACAAGGTCGACGAGATGCGCGATCTCTTCAAGGAGGCACTCACCTCGACGGAACCGGGCCCGAAGGTCATCATCGCCCAGAGCGAGTGCACGCTGAATCGAACGAGACGCGAGAAGCCGATCATCGCGAAGCGGATCAAGGAAGGCAAGCGGGTCGTACGGGAGCGCTTCGGCGTCGACCCAGAAACATGCACCGGAGATCACTCCTGCATCCGTATCTCCGGCTGCCCGTCGCTCACCATCGGGCCTAACCCCGATCCGATGCGGCAGGACCCAATCGCCACGGTGCTCGACAGTTGCGTTGGCTGCGGGCTCTGCGGCGAGAACGCACATGCCGCGGCCCTGTGCCCGTCCTTCTACCGAACCGAGATCATCACGAACCCGAGTCGCTGGGACCGACTGAAGACTACGCTGCGCCACCGCTACATCGGATTTCTCCAGCGAGGCATCGAACGCCGGCTCGCCGGCATCGATGCAGACCTATGATCCGCAACCATCTCACCTGAGGGCAGCCCTAGATGACCGCAACGACGACCAGCCTTCCAAGCACCTCGGTGCGCCTACGACCGATCACCATGGCCATCCTGGCCATGGGTGGTGAAGGCGGCGGCGTCCTTTCAGACTGGATTGTCGCCGTCGCAGAGGAGAACGGCTACTACGCGCAGAGTACGTCCGTGCCCGGGGTGGCGCAGCGCACCGGGGCCACCGTGTACTACGTCGAGCTCTTCCCTAAGTTCTTTGGCTCGGAGCGCCATCCGGAGCCGGTTCTCAGCACCATGCCGACCCCCGGCGAGGTCGACATCGTCGTGGCCTCGGAGCTCATGGAAGCTGGCCGCTCAATCCAGCGAGGCTTCTCAACTCCCGACCGCACGACCCTTATCGCCTCGACCAGCCGTACCTACGCCATGCCCGAGCGCACCGCGATGGGTGACGGTCGCATCGACTCAGGCCGGCTCATCGAAGCAGCCCTCGCCTCGTCGATGCGATTCATCCGAGGGGACTTTGCCAAAATCGCCCAGGACACCGGGAGTGTCATCAGCGCCGTGCTCCTCGGAGCCATCGCTGGCGCGGGGGTCCTGCCGTTCACCCGAGAGCAGTTCGAGCAGGCCATCCGCGCCAGCGGCAAGGGCGTCGAGCCGAGCCTCCTCGCCTTCTCCGAGGGCTTCACAGTCGCGGCAAAGCCCGCAGGTCAGTCGATCGACATCACGATCGGAGCGCGCCCAGCTGAAGTCCCCGGAGAGGGCCCAGATCCGGCAGAGGTACAGCGAGCTATCGAGCAGCCCGGCTCCCTCGTTGGATCGCGCCTGCAAGCCCAGGCGACTCGCATCGGTGCTGAGTTTCCGGCTGAGTCGCGTTTCATGCTCGTCAATGGCACCAAGCGCACCGCCGAGTACCAGGACATTGCCTACGCCAACGAGTATCTCGATCGCGTCGCCTCGGTCGCCCGTTTCGAGGTACACGGCGACGGGAGCAACATCCTCACCTCCGAGGCCGCCCGATACACGGCCCTGTGGATGACCTACGAGGACACCATCCGGGTCGCCTTTCACAAGACCCGTCGGCGTCGCTTCGACCGCGTGGGGAAGGAGGCTCACGTCGCAGATACGCAGGTCATGCAAGTGCGTGAATTCCTGCACCCGCAGGTTGAGGAGATCAGCGATACCCTCCCCACCGCCCTCGGCCGCTGGCTCCTGCGCTCCAAGGCCATGAACGCGATCATCCACAAGGTCACCCATAAGGGCCTCAAGATCCAGACCACATCGGTGTGGGGATTCACGACGCTCTATATCCTCGCTCGCCTGCGGCCGATCCGCCGTCGCTCACTGCGCTTCGGCCAGGAGCAGGAGCGAATAGATGCCTGGCTTGGGTTGGCGCGGGCACACGCCCCCGCGGACTACGCCCTAGCAACCGAAATCATTACTTGCCAACAGGTGGTGAAGGGATACGGCTCCACACATGCAAACGGGTTGAAGAACTTCAACTCCCTCATGGGGGCCGTGCCCATCCTCGCTGGTGATCCTCGCGCCGCCGAGCGCCTTCGGAATCTTCGCCGCGCCGCACTTGCTGACGAGACGGGCCAGCAGCTGCAGCAGGCGCTCAACGCATCGAGTATGAATTCGAGCTGATACGCCGTTCGTGTCACACTCAGCCATGACGAACAAGGCTGAAGCGTTCGCAGGTTTCCCAGCCGAGACCTTCGAGTTCTATGAACAGCTGAGCGCCAATAATACGAAGGCCTGGTGGTCACTTCACAAGGCCGAGTATGAGCGAGTGGTCCGCGCACCCATGCTCGCCCTGCTCAGCGAACTGACCGATGAGTTCGGCGATGCTCACCTGTTCCGGCCCTACCGGGATGCCCGGTTCAGCAAGGACAAGACTCCACTGAAGGATCATCAGGGCGCCGTCGTTCAGATCGAGGACGCCATCGCGTACTACGTCCAGGTCTCCGCGGACGGGCTCATCGCCGGCGCCGGCTGGTACTCGCCTCAGGGGGAGCAACTCCGCAGGTACCGGGAATCGGTTGATGGCCCGACCGGCGCCGTGCTTGAGCAGATCCTTGAAGTCCTGCCCTCGCGGTTCGAGATCGACGGTCGCCCTCTGGCGACAAAGCCGCGCGGGTACGACGCGAACAACCCGCGCATCGGCCTGCTCAGGAACCGAATGCTCGTCGCATCAGGCAGCTACCCCGCCGCCCCATGGATGGGCACCCGCAAGGCGATCAAAACCGTCCGGGCAGATTGGCAGGCCCTGCAGCCCCTCGCCGAATGGCTCGCAGATCATGTAGGCCCCGCGGAGGATCCCGCAGCAGATCCCTCGCGCACCACAGATGGAGCGTCGTGATCGCCGGTTCAGGACTCGTTCGTCGGCGGCATCCCGGGAAGGGGACGGTCCTTGCGGAATGGCCAGACAAATTCGCGTCCACCGGTGATTCCTGAAGGTCGGAACAGGAGCATTCCAACGAGGATCAGTCCGAGGATGATCGCCCTTGCGCCCTGCGGCACGCTCACAACATAGGCGCCGATCTCAAGGCCATTCTGCAGTCGTACGAGCAGGACGTCGACGAGGCTGAACACCAGCGTGCCAATGACCGCACCGCTCAACGACAGCATGCCTCCGAGCACGAGCATCGCCAAGGTCACGAACGTCAGCTCAATGTACAGCTGACTTGACTGCACGACTCGGTTTGTCAACGCGAACAATCCGCCCGCGACCCCGGCGACGATGCCAGACACTGCAAACACGATGATCCGCTGGCTCACAACGTTGATACCTGAGGATGCTGCTGCGATGCCATCCTCACGAGCTGCCCGAAGGAGCCTTGAAGGCCTCGTTCGCTGGAACAGCCACGCGGCAACGATCGCGGCCATGGCAAAGAGCATCGTCGTCTGCAGGTTCAGAACATCAGGGATGCCAACCATCGACTGACCACTTCGTGGACCGACACTCGACCAGTAGGTGAGGACCTGATTCACGACACCGAGGAGGGCGAAGGTTGCGATGCCCGCCTGCAATCCGTTCAATCGCATGAGCACAGGTGATACGACGAGTGCCAGCAGCCCGCCGACCACCCCACCGATGACCACGGCGACAAGCCATGGCGCGTTGAGGTCGAAGAGGAAGGGGAAGAGATCCGGAAGCAGGTTGCGCTTAAGCTCCGGATCGATGGTGAGCAGCCCGACGGTCCACGCACCAACGGCGACGAAGGCCACATGGCCAAAGCTGAGCACCCCCGAGGTTCCGATGAAGATCTGGAGTGCGACGACGATGATGAGGTTCACGAGTGCGTACTGCAATTGCACCTGAACGCTGTCGCCGAGGAAACTGTTGATGAGCGTGACGACGTAGACGATGGCGAGCAAGCTCACCAACGACCAGAGTGGACCGAGCCGGTACCACAGGCCACGTGGGGAACTCGCCACCGATGCGCTCACCACTCCAACTGGTTCACTCATGTGCGTGCCACCCCACGTCCCTTGATGAGCAAGCCAGAAGGCCTGAACAGGAGCACCCCGATAACGAGCACGAACACATACGCATCCTTGAAGTTGCTCATCTCCTGAGGGAGCCATGTCGCGAGCAGCGACGTCACAAACCCAACGAGAAACCCACCTGCCAGCGATCCTGAGATCTTGTCGATTCCCCCGATGACGGCACCGACGAGAGCCAGAATCGTGATCTGGACCCCGAAGGTCGGCCCGACAGCGCCACTTTGAACGGTCAGGACGAACGCAACGGCCGCGGCGAGAATGCCGCTGAGGGCGAAGGACAGGGCGATCACGCGTCCCGCTGGGATGCCCACCAATCTGGCGGTCCTGAAGTCCGCGGCAGCTGCCTTGAGCTGTAGGCCCATGCTGGTGCGAGTGAGAAACAGATGCAGGCCAAGGAGAAGGAGTCCTGCTATGACAATCGTCGCCACCGACAGCAGTTGAATTCTCACCCCGGCAAACTCAACCGTCTGGGCAAGTCCACTGGCGACCGGAGCAGTTTGAACATTGTTGGAGAACATAAGTTCGTACACACGTTGCAGCAGGAAACTGAGCCCAAACGATGCAATGAGCAAGGTTGCGGGGTTCGCAGATCGCATCCGAGAGAAGACCGCGAACTCCATGAGCAGTGACATTGCGACTGCAACGAGGATTGATAGTGGAACGGCGATGAACCAGCCGAGTTCCCATGTGAAGATAAGGCAGTAGGCCGACGCCGTGATGATCTCCGCCTGTGCAAAGTTCGCGAGCCGGATGACTCCAAAGACCAGGCCGATTGACAACGCAGCGAGACCGAGGGTCGCGCCGGCCGAGAGCGCGTCGACAAGCGACTGGATTAACTGCCCGGTCATCCGAAGTACGCCTTCGTCAGTACGTCGACCTTCTCAGCATCCTCGGGCTTCAGGGTCAACGTGATCTCCCCATCATGCAGGACGAACGTTCGATCGCAGAAGGCGATGGTGAACTCGGCGCGTTGCTCAACCACGAGCACCGCCTTGCCCGCGGCGCGAATGACATCAAGGGCTTCGAAGACCGTGTCGACTGCAGTCGGCGATAGGCCCAAACTCGGCTCGTCGAGCAGGAGGATGTCTGGGTCACTCATAAGCGCGCGGCCGATGGCTAACTGCTGCTGCTGACCTCCCGATAGCAGCCCTGCCTGACGGTGCCCGAAATCGCGAAGCATGGGAAACAGCGTCACCACATGCTCCATCGCCTCGGAGTAGCCGTCGCGATCCCGACGGGCCACGGCTCCGAGTCGCAGATTATCCGTGACGCTCAATTCGGCAAACACGTGTCGTCCCTCAGGTACGAGTGCCACTCCCCTGCGCACGACCTTCTCCGGCGGAAGTCCCGCAAGATCCTGACCATCCACGAGTACCCGTCCGCTGCGTGAAATGGCGCCCATGATCCCTAGGAGCGTGGATGACTTGCCAGCGCCGTTTGGCCCGATAAGTCCAACGGCTTCTCCAGCCTTCACCTCTAGGTCGATGCCTCGTACGGCCGGTACTCCGCCGTACGCCACTTCAAGACCCTCGACGCGAAGACCACGGCTCGCTTGCCCTGAGCCGGAACGGGCCTCGTCAACGATGGACACTGCCACTCCTTCCAAGGTAGGCCTCGACAAGTTCTTCGCTGCCGCGCACTTCATCAGGGGTCCCCTCAAGCAGGGTCTTGCCCTCGACCAGAACGTGGATGCGATCACAGACGTCAAGGATGAGGCGGACGTTGTGGTCAATGAGA
>CAMAWO010000178.1 GCA_945861925.1 Bifidobacterium breve
AGGTGCGACACCGGCCGCCGCCTTCATCAGGGAGGCGCAGGTGATCTCCCCGCTCGGATCGATCACCTTGACCCTGGAGTCGCCGCAGCAGTTTCTTGAGGCCAAGTGCCTGTTCATTCCGCTGGACATCGCATGGAGCCGACGCTCTGACGTCACCATCATCGGAGAGCTGACGGTCCGCAGAACCGGGTCGTCGGTCTCGAACCCCGACTCGTTCATCCTCGCTCGAAATGAGCCAGCGATCGGAAAGTACACCGACTACGTCTACGTGTGCCCGGCAGATGGGCCTGGGGCATATGTCCTTTCGGGTAACGCTACCTTCATCGCATCCGACTCGACCGATGTCGTGGAAGTTCCTGCGATGTCGTTCATGGTCACCCAAGCGAAGACATCGATCACCCAATTGACGTTGAGCCGGAGCGGGTCACGGATCGTTGCCAGTGGCCGTGCAGTAGTTGAGGACGAGGACGAGGGCGTTGCGGCCGGGGGAATTCTCGTTATCGCAGTGCGGGAGCCGGGAGCCGCTGAGTGGGTGGATGTGGCAGTGCCACCGGTCGGGCGGACAGGGGAGTTCAGCGCGAGGATCGGGCCGGCACTGGCTGCCGGCACCTGGGTACGAGCGCAGGTACTCAAGTGCAAGTGGTGTAGCGGCACGAGGGCCTACGCCCGGGTTCGTTAATCATTCGCGGACGGGTGATGCGGCAACGCCGCTAGAATCGCACCTTTCCCATCCCCGATGAATCAATTGAGCAGGAGTGATCGTGGAACCTCTCTACCTTGTGGCCGTGATCAAGCCGAAGATCGAGCGTGCAGACGAGGTCGTCGAAGCCCTGCGTGTCATGATGGCGAGGACCCGGGCAGAAAATGGGTGCGACTTCTATGACCTGGTTGTGGGCGATGACGAGCCCGATACCTGGCTCATGCTTGAGAAGTGGTCGACGCGAGCCGACTGGGAGGCACACATGGCCACGGCTCATGTTGTCGCGGGCAATGAGGGTGTCGCAGATCTGCTGCGGGAGCCGATCGAGCTGCGCTTCTACTCGGCGAGATAGGGCCCGACATGGCGGCAACAACCGGCGGATACACCTCGGCGGCCCTTCGGGATGAGGCCGATTCCCTCGAACTCACCAGGTTCTCGCTCGCTGACGCACTTCGCCTCGGTCGGATCGCGACCGATCTCGCGGTTGTTCGGAGCCTGCCTGTGCTCATCGAGATCGTGCTCGGCCAGCGGGTGGCCTACCGAGCGGCCTTGCCCGGGACGACGGCAGACAATGACGAATGGCTGCGCCGAAAGCTCCGCGTGGTCGCCCGATTCGAGGAGTCGACCCTCGCGGTCCGCGTGGCGCACGAGGAGAAGGACCGCTCATTCAATGAGGCGACGGGATTGCCGGAGACGGAATTCGCCGCTCACGGGGGTGGCTGGCCGATCAGGGTCGCGGGCGTCGGGGTTGTGGGAATGTTTGGCGTGTCGGGACTTCCTCAGGTCGCAGACCATGAACTCATCGTCGAGTCGCTCGGCATTCACCTACGTGAGTCTGGTCGAGGCTAGCCCCGCCAATGGCGCGCGAAGGGGCAGCCGACGACGGGGTCGTCCTCGGGCTCGATGGCATTGTCCGCTGCCCGTGGTGCGGGGGTTCCGCTGATTACGTCAGGTATCACGACGAGGAGTGGGGTCGGCCGGTTCGGGGGGATACGGCGATCTTCGAGCGGATATGCCTTGAGGCTTTCCAATCGGGACTGTCCTGGCTGACGATCCTGCGAAAGCGACCGATGTTCCGCTTGGCGTTCGCGGGCTTCGATCCGCGGGCGGTTGCTGAGTTCGATTCCTCCGACGTAGACCGGATGATGGACGATGCGGGAATCGTGAGGAACCGCAAGAAAATCGAGGCAACGATCGGCAACGCACGGGCCGTTGTCAACCTGTTGGAGGACGCAGGTGACGGCGCGCTTGATGCCCTGTTCTGGTCCTACGGGTCAGGCTCGCGCGTGCGGCGTCCGGCGTCGATGAAGGAAATTGCCGCCGCGACCGAAGGTTCCCGAGCGATGAGTGCTCACCTGAAGGGGATCGGTCTTCGCTGGGTCGGGCCGACAACGTTGTACGCGGCGATGCAAGCCTGCGGGGTCGTGAATGATCACTTGATCGGATGCGCTGCCGGAGGCGAGTGAGCCACGGGCTCAATGATCGATCAGTCGATGCGGATCGATCCCTGCGGTGTTTGAAACCACACTGCAACAATTCCCGGATCCTCCGACTCGACCCAGTCGACCTCGATGTCGTCGAGTGGGTGATCCTTTGGCTCGCCGAGCCAGGCGCTGATGGTGTCCGGGTCGCCGGCGATTTCAATTCGACCGACCGACACTGGTCCGGCTCCTGAAGATGGATGCTCGGTGGTGTCGCAACCCCACTCGACAAAAAAAGGCAGTTGCGGGTCGGCCATGACATCGAGGACGCCGATCTGCTTCCAATTCAAATCGTGTCCGTCGGGGCGTATCCGGTGCCCGGTCCGAGCCTCACGGCCAAGGCGCGACTCCAACGGGGAGATGTCATCAACGGCGACCACCCACGAGAGCCAGCCGCCGCCGTTTAATGCCCGGCGCGAAACGGCCTGGCCGAATGGGGCCTTCTCTGCTGCGGGGTGGTCGAGCGCAGAGACCACCTCGACGTAGCACCCTCCAGCGAGCGGCAGGATGAAGTTGCGCGTCCCAAACTGCGGGTGGCGACCACCGTCCTGAAACGTTGCACCGAGGTCGGATCCGATCCGCTGCACGACGTCGGCCAGCTCTCCGGAGTTACAGGCGTAGGACATGTGATCAAGCCGCATAACCTGAATACTGTCAAGCCCCCGAACCTGCGTCGAACTGACCCCCGACATTGAGCGTCTATGCCATGCTTCGCTCATGTCGAACACGGTGGATCAGGGGCAGGGCAACGGCTCGCCGGTGCTGGACAAGAAGAAGTCGCTCATTCTCGGCGGCATCGGACTTGCCTTCATGGTGCTCATCTTTTGGAAGGTGATCCCGCAGATCGGTGACTATGGGGAGGCATGGTCGGCCCTTCAGTCGATGGGGACTCTCGCCATTGCGCTCATTGTGCTGATGGTGGTCGTGTACCTGCTCGCTTACGGTCTCCCATTTATGGCGGTGACGCCGGGCCTGCATTATTGGCGGTCTCAGCAGGTGAACCAGGCTGCCTTCACGATCAGCAACGGGGTGCCAGCGGGTGGCGCAGTCGGACTCGGAGTTCAGTTTGGAATGCTTACCTCATTCAACATTGCGCCGACCGCAGCAACGGCTGCGATCACCGCTGTCGGGGTCTGGAGCACCTTTGTCAGCCTCGGGTTTCCGATTCTCGGAGTGGTGGCACTGGCGGCCGCAGGCGGGTCAAACCAGTACACCTGGGTGGGGATCGTCGGCTTGCTCATCCTCGTGACGGTCGTGGTCATCTTCGTGGTCGTCATGCGGTCTGAATCGTTGGCGCTCTCGATCGGACGCTTCGCCAACAAGGCCATTGGGCCGTTCCGCAATCGGGTCCACTCTTTGCACGACCTTGATGCAGTAGCGCCCATTACCAAGTTCCGGGGTGATATGTACGAGGTGCTCAAGCGCCGTTGGGCTGCGATCACGGCGGCACAGGTCGCTGTGTCCGCCGCTCAGTTCCTCATCCTGTACGTCGCGCTTCGAGGCGTGCAGGGCTGGGACTCACCGGGCACCTCAATGCTCGCGGCCTTCGCTGCCTTTGCCATCAGCCAGGTGATGCTCATGGTGCCCATCACCCCGGGCGGCCTCGGCACCGTCGATGCGCTCATGATCTCGATTCTCATCTCCCTCGGTGCGGAAAAGGGTGACGCGACAGCCGCGGATCTCGTCTGGCGGGCGTCGTCCTATGTCCCGCAGATCCTCATCGGCGTCATCGCTCTCCTCGCTTGGACGAGGCGGGCAGGGAGGGCCTTTGCGAAGTCAGGTCCGGCCAAGACCGCGTGATCCGACGACGGGATCACATTGATGAAGTTGCGGCGTGTCGTTAGGGGCCGGTGGTTGTCGTTCCCTAAAGTTTGAGAGCCCGGTCGTCGCGGGAGGGGAAGCCTTGGGCGGCCGGGCTCTTGCATGTCCGGATACCGTTCGATGGGCATCTCGTCCACATCCTCGACCTCCCTCTGGCGGACGTCCACAGGGTCCTTCACCCCGCTATGCGAACTGCCGTGGCGGAAGGAAGGGTGCGTCCATGACGACACAACCAACGCTTGAGATGCATGGCCCTGACCACCTCGTGGCATCCCTGCCGTACCTGCTTGGCTTTCAGCCATGTGAGAGTATGGTCGTACTGTGGACGAAGGGTGGGCGACTCCTCCTCACCCAGCGAGTCGACCTACCGGCGGAGGACGATCAGGTCGACCTGACGGAATTTGCGAACGGCCTAGTACGACCGCTCAGGGACCATGATCCGGACGAGGTGGTACTCGTCGTCATCGAAGATGTGAACGACATCCCCACGGCCAGTGCACGAGCCGTGGGCCATTCCCATGGTGAGCAGCAGGTTCCTAGTGAGCCGGCGGCATTACCGAGGAGCGAACTCATTGATGCGGTCACGTCAGCAGTGACGGAGATGGATGTTTTCGTGCGGGACGCCCTCTACATCAGCCGCGGCCGCTTTCGCAGTTACCTCTGCGTGGATGAGTGCTGCCCGGTGAACGGACGAATCGTCGACCCGGTCATCGCGAACAGCGTGGCCGCGTCATTCGCGGTGAGGGGTGTTTCTGCGCTCCCGTCGAGAGCAGACCTCGTTTCTGTCCTTGATGCCGATCCGATTGGCGTGGCACGGATCGAGCCCCTCATCATTGATCGAGAGCAGGAACTTGATGACGCACTCGGATCCGGCGGAAGCGCAGCCGTCGAAGCATGGCGCGATGAGCAGGTCGATCACCTAGCGTCGTTGATCTGCGGCGGTGAGGATCTGTCGGATTCTGACACGGTGGCCGTGCTCGTCGGTCTCTGCGATGTGCGGGTTCGGGACACGCTGCTGTGGTACCTCAATAGTGCGAACGACCGTTACGGCTGCCTAGACAGGCTCTTGATCGCCTTGCGACTGGCACCCAATGGCTACGTGGCACCCGTCGCGACGTGTGCTGCTCTTGTCGCCTGGCTGCTCGGGGACGGTGCTCGAGCATCGATCGCCATAGACCGCGCCCTCAGCGATGATCCTGAGTACTCCCTCGCAGTCCTCGTCGGAATGTCGATATCGGTGGGACTGCCGCCCGCGGCGTGGAAGGAGGTCATGGGCCAGCTCACTGTCGAGGCATGCAGAGCCAGACCCCTTGCCAAGCAGGAGGGGCCACCTGCGGCGTAGGCCCGGACCCCCCTTTTTGCAGGTTCGCCCGCATGTACTACTCTTTCGCGCAGGTTAAGAGCGTCAGGGCCAAGCCCCGGCTCGCTGGCCGGCAACCCTCCACCGCGGTGGGGTGCTCCGGGTGAAGACCAGGCCTCCTCGGAGGCAAGCGCGGGTCCTGCGCACGCAGGGCCCCGGTGAAGGCGTACCCGTTCGACGCCGTCTTGGCGTCCCTGCTTTGAGAAGGGCATTACCCATGTCACAAGACTGGTCATTTGAAACGCGTCAGATCCATGCTGGCCAATCCCCGGACTCGGCCACGAACGCTCGGGCTCTGCCGATTTATCAGACAACCTCGTACACCTTCAATGACACGAACCATGCGGCGAATCTCTTCGCCCTGAAGGAACTCGGCAACATCTATACGCGGATCATGAATCCGACCCAAGCGGCGGTGGAGGACCGGGTGGCCTCCCTTGAGGGCGGTGTTGGTGCCCTGCTTGTCGCGAGTGGGCAGGCCGCCGAGATGTTGTCAATTCTCAATGTCGCTGAGAAGGGGGATCACGTCGTCTCGAGCCCGTCGCTCTACGGAGGCACGTACAACCTCTTCCACTACACCCTGCCGAAGTTCGGAATCGAGGTCTCGTTCGTCGAAAATCCGGGCGATCCCGAGTCCTGGCGGGCCGCGGCACGACCGAACACCAAAGCCTTCTACGGCGAGTCGATCTCCAATCCACAAAATGACGTCCTCGACATCGCGGCGGTTGCAGGGGTAGCACACTCTCTCGGGGTTCCGCTCATCATTGACAACACCGTCGCGACGCCGTTCCTCATTCGGCCCCTCGAGTGGGGCGCTGACATCGTCGTCCACTCGGCGACCAAGTACATGGGTGGCCACGGAACAGCGGTTGCTGGCGTCATCGTCGACGGGGGTTCATTCGACTACGCCCAGTACCCGGAGCGGTTCCCGAACTACAACACCCCTGACCCGAGCTACCACGGCCTCGTCTACGCACGTGACCTTGGCGTGGGCGGAGCCTTCGGTGTGAACTTGGCCTTCATCCTGAAGGCCCGAGTTCAGCTTCTGCGTGACCTCGGTCCGGCAGTGGCCCCGTTCAATGCGTGGCTCATCGCCCAAGGACTTGAGACCCTCTCGCTCCGGATGGAGCGCCACGTGGATAACGCACTCGCAGTGGCGACGTGGCTCGAGGCTCGCCCCGAGGTCGTCTCAGTCAACTACGCGGGGCTCCCATCGAGCCCATGGCATGCGCTCGGCAAGAAGTACGCGCCTCGTGGCACCGGTGGCGTGCTCGCCTTCGAGATCGCCGGAGGGCTCGAGGCCGGCAAGAAGTTTGTCGAAGGGCTTGTCCTTCACAGCCATGTCGCAAACATTGGTGACGTTCGAAGTCTCGTCATCCACCCGGCATCGACCACTCATTCGCAGTTGACGCCCGAAGAGCAGGCTGCATCCGGCGTCACGCCGGGCCTTGTCCGCTTAGCTGTAGGCCTCGAGTCAATGACCGACATCCTCGCCGACCTCGAGACGGGTTTCGCGGCGACGAAGGTCTAGTACGTGCCTTCCTCATACGGCGAATTAACCTACGAGGGTCTCCCTCCTGCCAGCTCTGCCTGGCAGGAGGGAGACCCGGTGGGGGACCGGCGGTTCCTTGACTTCGGTGCGTTCACCACCGATTCGGGCTTCACCTTCCCGGGCGTGCGCGTTGCCTATGAGACCTGGGGGACCCTGAACCCCGAGCGTTCCAATGGCGTCTACGTGTGCCATGCGCTGACCGGCGACTCTCACGTATCCGGTCCCGCCGGCGAGGGTCACAAGACAAGGGGCTGGTGGGACACTCTCGTTGGCCCCGGGCGGGCCATTGACACTGACCGCTGGTTCGTCGTGTGCGCGAACGTCCTTGGTGGCTGCCAAGGCACGACCGGACCGTCGTCGCTTGATGGCGATGGCCGTCCGTGGGGAAGCCGATTTCCAACGATCCCTGTAGGCGACATGGTCGCGATTGAGGTCCTCCTCGCAGATGATCTCGGTATCGACTCGTGGGCGATGATGCTCGGCCCGTCGCTTGGTGGAATGCGGGTGCTTGAGTGGCTCGTGGCCCATCCGAGTCGCGTCAGAACTGGGCTCGTCCTCGGCACGACGGCGGCCGTGGAT
>CAMAWO010000179.1 GCA_945861925.1 Bifidobacterium breve
CGGGCCTTCGACGAGGACCAGCGGTTCGTGACCCAGACCTTCGTTGCTGTCGAACCGACCGGCCTCGATCCTTGCGATCTGCGGCTCCAGCACGGAGACCAGGCCGTGCAGGCCCTCGTCGAGCGCAGGGTGCCGCTCTTCCAGTTTGCGATCAAGTCGATGCTTGTGGGCTACGACCTCGATAACGCGGAGGGTCGCATCAGTGCGCTCAGGGAGGCGGCCCCCGTTGTTGCTCGCATCAAGGATGCGGCGCTCAAGCCGGAGTACACGCGGCTTCTTGCTGGCTGGCTTGGTATGGATGTTGAGACCGTTCGTGCGGCGGTCGGACGAAAGCCAGCGGCTGACGTCTACGCAGGCGCCCCGCGTCCCGCTGCTCAGGCGCCCGGGGCCCGCCGCGATCCTGGGCTCACCATCGAGCGGGAGGCACTTAAGTGCGCCCTGCAGCAACCCGAGGCCGTGTCTGACTGGTACGCGAGCGTCGAGGAGTCGGCATTCACCCACCCGAGCGCCCTGCAGGTGCACGCGGCGATTGTCGCGGCCGGACTGCCGAGCCCGGGACATGAGGGACTCACGTGGATCGACCTCGTGCTCGAGCACTGCGAGGACGATGAGGTTCGCCGCCTCGTCAGGGAACTTGCTGTCGACCCCCTGCCAGCCGAATTCGGTCAGGACGTCCGGTACGCGAATGGGGTCATCGCCCGTCTCCTCGAACTTGATGCCTCACGAAGGGTTGACGAGGTGAAGGGCCGCCTGCAGCGAGCTGACCCGGTCGAGGAGGCGCAGGAGCACGCACGCCTTTTCACTGAACTGCTCGCGCTGGAGGACTATCGTCGGTCACTCCGGCAGGATTCCGTCGAGCGGGCGTAGGCCAAGTGATCGGAGGGGCACGCATGTACGAACGGCTCGGGACTCCCAGAGGTCTGAAGTCGCGGCTGGGTGTGCTGCCCGGTGAAAGGGTGGTCGCGTGGGGCTCGGGGCTGCGCAGCAGCGGCACCGATGTCGCGTACGTCGTCGCCACGAATCGCGCGGTGTACCTCGAGCTGTCGGTCGAGCGAATCCCGTGGGATCGGATCAGCAAGGCGCAGTGGGATGAGCCGATGCTCGAACTCGTCGTTCTCGATGGCGCGGGCCGACCGAACCGGCTGGCGAGTGTGCGTCTCGACCCGGCGAACGGCGTGCCGGCAGCTGTCCACGCCCAAGTCATGCAAAGCATCATCGCCTCGGAGCGACTCGATCTCGGTGGAGGTGCGGGAGCCGTCGCTGTCGCCCGCCGCAACCTTGACACCGACAGCATCTGGTGGTCGGTCGTGTTCGACAGCGGGCTCGATCCTGGCGACCCAGGCATACGCTCGCGCGCCGACGAGGCCCTCGCAGCCCTTCGGGAGTCCCTGGGTGTGTGACCGAATGCGGGATTGATATTGTTCTGCTGCGCGAGTTCGCGCACTGCCGTAGTCCCCCATAGCTCAATTGGCAGAGCATTCGACTGTTAATCGAAGGGTTTCTGGTTCGAGTCCAGATGGGGGAGCCAAGCGCCACAGCGGAAAACCGTTGCGGCGCTTAGTTTTTTACGAATGACCCGCCTGCTGCTGAAAGAATAATCTAAAGGCGACATCTAGCAAATATCTAGCACGGGGCTAGACACTCATGATCGAGGCGAACACGTCAGACGCCGCCCGAGACTGCTTTCCGGTCACCTGGGCTCAGGCCGCCGCCGTTCCGGTTCGTGAACACCAGCCCGGAGTCATGCCACGTGCGCGCCGCCAGCTGTGCCTGCGCCTGACGCTTGCGATGCACCCTGAGCGCCTCGACCGTCGCGGCGTCGATCGGGACGCTCTTGGGCATCCCGTTTTTCAGCGTGGGCTTCGTAATGACCTTCCCGCCGACGGGGACCCTTGCCTGCCGGAAATGGATGACTCCCTCGTCCAGGTCGACATCGGTCCAGCGAAGCCCGATGACTTCGCTCTTGCGGCATCCAGTCGAGGCAAGCACTTGATACAGGGCTCCCATGAAGTGGACGACCATGTGGACGGTCACCAGCCGCATCTGCTCAGCGGTCCACGTTCTTCTTGGGCCTTGGGACGGGCGCGTCCCTCGTGGGATCGGATTCGATGATCCGGTAGACGCTGACCGCGTGCTTGAACGCAATCCTCAGGACTGTGCCGGTGTACTCCACGGTGCGCGGGGCTTGTTTGGCCGACAGATCCGCTTACAGGCGGGAGATCGTCATCGTCGTCACGTCCTGCATCTTCATCTTGCCGATGTAGGGGTTGACGGAGTTGCTGATCTGCCTGTCGTCCCCGTAGACGGTGTTCGGGCTGAGCGACTTGGTCTGGGAATGCAGGGGAAGCCACTGGGCCAGGTACTGCTCGACGGTGATCCTGTCCTTGCGCACCGCATGCCCTTTGCGCAGGGACACGCGGCGCTCATCCCGGAACGCCTTCGCCTCGTCCTCGTCCTCGTTCTGGAAGCCCGAGTGCCAGACTGACTTGGTCTTGCCTGTCGCCTTGTCCAGTTCCTTCAGGACGACGTACCAGCGGGGAGGAGATGCCGCGAGGAACTTGATGACGGACCCCGCGGTGGCCTTGCTGAGTGACAGGTTCGTCGCAATGCGCATGTTGTCGGCGTTGATCCCGACGGTCCTCACGGGGAGCAGGAGGTCGCCGCGGAGCGAGTTGATCTCGGCGAGGGCGTCGGCGACTCGCATCACGTCTCCTCTGTCCGTGTAGGAGGAGATGACATCCTCCATCCATTCGAGGGCCTCGGCGTATCCGTCGCGCCGCTCGCTCAGGAGTTCCTCCATCCGGGCGCACCCCTTGCTTGCGGGCTGGCATTCGTCCGGCCACACGCATTCAAGATGTTCAGTCATTGCCGATCACCTCCAACGGAGCCTTCGCCGCCGCGTATTTGAGGATGCAATCCCAACTGCAAAAATCCATCCTGCTTCCCCGGTCGCCCCGCCAGTTGATAGCTAGGAATCCATGACCCTTCGGGTTGCGGGACCACGTGTCGCAGCCTGGGCGATCGCAGTGCGTTGCCTCGCTCATATCGCCTCCCCTCTGAGAATGCTCATCAAATCCGCCCCTCCTCACCTGCCCGGTCAGCCCCAGCCCCGGGCGGACCGGAGCCACGGCAAGCCCGACTGCGTCACCGACGGATTCACCAGTGGATCCTCCTCTGCTGGGCGGGGAGAACCAGAGATGTTTTCAGGAGAACAATAATGTGTGCGGACCGAATTTGGCGTACGCCTGTGGTGATAGGGCCGTGGCTAGCCGGAACGGTCTTTTCACCAGCATGCGCTGGCGTCGTAGTTGGCGTCGCGCCAGAGGTCACGTATCCGATCCAGCCGAAATCCGGTGCGAACGCGTGTGTGGCGGTCGCACCATCGATGTATTCACCCCTGATCACCACGGTGAGCTACCCCGGCACCCCGTCCATCACCCCCGCGAGCTCATGGTCCGAGGCACCCGCAGGGACAACGTCGTTTGCGGGCGTTTCGCCCGCGGTGGTCGTCAACGTGACCGACTGCGCCACGGGCGCGCTCATGTACTCGTTCAGCGTGTTTGGCGAAACTGCCTCGTAGCGGTTAGCCCAAGGATTTCGTCGGGGTCGGTGATTGCGGCGGGGTCTTGGGCTCTGGGGGTTTGTCGTTGGGGGGCGTGGATGTTCGTCCCGTGGGCCTGGGTGGCGGTCTCCGTGGTTCCGGTCTTGGGCGGTCGGGTGAAGGATCTGGCCCTTGTCACCCTTCGCAGCCTTCACATACGCCTTGGCGTACTTCGTAGTGACCCGGGCACGAGAATTTATCGACAGCTCGTTTTCCATGCCCAACAATGATCACCGTTACGCGGGCATTCCTACGTGAGGCACGGAAAGCATTTCGCGGACACTTTTCGTGAGTCTCGTCGTGGCCTCGCGTCGACGTATCGACCGCGTTAGCCTCATCGTCATCGATGTTTGCCGAGCCTCGGTCGTTTTTGCAGTCCTGGGGTAAAGTCCGCCTCAATACTTGGACGAATTCGAGTCCGACCGACGGGAAGATTGTGGAGCTGAGCGATGTCTGTTCACGGATATGACGAGCAGCCCGGGCTCAGGGCATCAAACCGTCGTAGTGATTCGGCCCAAGGCGGCGCGGATGCGTTCCTGCGGCGCTCTGTCGATTCAGGAGGTCAAGAACAAGAGCCCGGCGATCCCGCTTACGTCAACGACGACTTCGCGGGTCGCTCTCGTTCAGACTCGCTGTCCAGCAGTTGGACAACGGATTCCTTCGGAGGCGCGAAGCAAAGGGATAGCGAAATGGAAGCGGCGATCAAGCGCATCGAAGGCAAGGAAGGTCACAAAGGCGGCATCCGTTCCCATCGACAGACGCGAGTCATGGACCCGCGGATGAATTTTTTGAACGCGGGGAACAGTTCGTCGTCCTCATCAGGCGAATCCGTCGGCGCACAACGTCCGGGATTCCGCAACGGTTCGTGGAACCCCTTCAAGTGGAATTGACGGAGCCTATTTCGACGTGGGCGATAACTGCTCTCCCCATGTGTCGTCATGCGTGGACGCCGCCGCATTCCGGAGCGCCATCCTGTCGGCGCCCTCGCTTCGTCACCGATGCTTGCGGACGCTCAGCTTGAATACGAATTTCGCGGGGCTCCCGATCGCTGCGTCTCGCGAGCCGGTCATCGTTCCGACCCCGGTGGCGCGGGAGTAGTCATTTGTTCCCCCGATCACCTGCAGCGACGATGCGAATCGCGCGGCGATCCCATCGGTCGTCTGGTCCTCAGCGAGGGTGTTGCCCTTCGTCGTGAAGGCAAGCTTCGTGCCGTCTGCGCGGGTGACAGTGACGTACCCGCCGAACGGCCCCGACCCGTTCACGTAGTCAACATCGCCGAGGAAGACGATGGTCGCTGACTGGTTGCCCCACATCGTCGTGCCCGTGAAGTGGTTCCAGCCGTAGGTGTGACCGCCCGGGAGGGTCTGGAGATTCGTCTCAATGCTCGTCATCGTTGTTGTGAACGTAAGCGACGTCACTGACGAGGCCGCGCTCGCAGGGCCGACCAGCGGTGATGCTGCTAGAGCGGTTCCGATGACGACGGAAGCAATGAAGGTGCTGACGACACGGACGCTGCGCATGATGACTCCTATGTCGGGGCGGTCTAACGGCCGGTGGGTGTTCCGTACCCGCCTCAACCAAGCCTCTCACATAGCCGGCCCAATTCCCTCGTCCGGGATTCTCGGAAAAGTGAGCCGAGCATCCCGGAACATAACGCGCATCCCACGGTGATCCAACGGTAACGTAAATTACGTCACCGTAGGTTCACCCGGAGGATTCCATGATCACAGCACACGAGATTCCCCAGATCATCCAAGGCGGAATGGGTGTCGCAGTATCGTCCTGGCGCCTTGCCAGCGCTGTCGCGCAGTCGGGCTAGCTGGGCGTCGTCTCAGGAACGGCCCTCGATCTCGTGCTCGCTCGCCGCCTCCAGGATGGCGATGAGGGGGGCCATGTCCGTCACGCCCTGCATCACTTTCCCGATGAGGACGTGGCGGACCGGGCACTCGCCCGCTACTTTCTCGAGGGTGGTCGCGCCCAAGGGGAGTCGTACGCACCGATCCTGAAAATGACCCTTACGCCAAACCGGTCGTCGCAGGAGTTACTCATCCTCGGCGGGTTCGTCGAGACCTGGCTCGCGAAGGAAGGGCACGAGGGACTCATAGGCATCAACTGCCTGGAGAAGATCCAACTCTCCACACCGGGAACCCTCTACGGTGCCATGCTCGCAGGTGTCGATGTCGTGCTCATGGGGGCCGGCGTGCCGCGCGCAATTCCGCACCTGCTCGATACCCTCGCGGCGCACGGTGACGTGCAGTTCCCGATTGACGTGTCCGACGCCGGCGAGGCGGATCACGCACTCGCCTTCGAGCCTGGGGATCTCGTCGCCTCGGACGATGTGCCGCTGTCGCGTCCGGTCTTCGTTGCCATCGTCTCCGCCCAGGTGCTCGCGACCTACCTCGCTCGCGACCCCGAGATTCGTCCGGATGGGTTCATCGTCGAAGCGTCGAGCGCTGGAGGTCACAACGCGCCCCCGCGCCAGCAGTTGCTCGACGAGCGCGGCGACCTTGTGTTCGGACCCCGAGACGAGCCTGACCTCCAGAAAATCGCCGAGGCAGGATTGCCATATTGGATAGCCGGAGGATCCGGAACCCCCGAGATGCTCGCCGCGGCGCGGGAAGCCGGGGCCAGCGGGATCCAGGTCGGCACGGTGTTCGCACTCAGTTCGGACTCCGGCATCGATCCCGACATCCGCTCGCAACTGCTCGAAGGCGTGGCGCGTGGTGACCTTGTCGTGCACACCGACCCGGTTGCGCCACCCACCGGCTTTCCGTTCAAGGTGGTTGACGTCGCAGGCACGATGTCCGACGCAGTCAACTACGAGTCGCGCGAGCGACTGTGCGACCTCGGCTACCTCCGCACACCCTTCGCCAAGGTTGATGGATCGATCGGCTTCCGATGTGCGGGCGAACCGGTGCACATGTATGTCCGAAAGGGTGGAGTGGAGGACGAGACTGTCGGCCGCAAGTGCCTTTGCAATGGACTGGCCTCCGCCGTCGGACTTGGACAGCAACGGCGAACCGGGTATCAAGAACTGCCAATCGTGACCCTCGGCTCCGATCTTCAAGGACCGCGACGCATGCTTGAGCTTCACCCTGGAGGCTGGACTGCCGCTGAGTCGATTGAGTGGATGCTCAGTCAGTCGTCAGCGGTGTCTGCCGGAGCGGCCTTTGCTGACTCATCAATGCGGTGATGCGTGCTGTCAGCGCAGCATCATCGATATCGGGGGAGATGATCTCTACCTGCTTCGTACGTGAGGTCTGCCCGCTGACGATGCTGATGTGACGCGCCTTCACTCCGAGCGAATCCGCCAGGGCGTTGATGACGGCCTCATTGGCCTTGCCATCGACGGGCTGAGCATGAACGGCGACGACAAGCGATGGTGGAGCGCCGTGCGAGCCACCGACCGCCGAGCGCGAGGTACCGGTCTTCACACGGACCACGAGCCTCATGGGACCCTTGATCTTCGTTGTGCTGCGCGCATGAACCCAGCGTGGCACATCGGGGGCATCGCCTGGCTCACGGGACGCGACGAGATTCGACGTAGGCCCCTGAATTTAATCCTGGACTCAGGCGCATCCCTGCAGGTGAACTGCGGCGGTCGATGATCATCCATTCACGTTTGAGTGAGTCGACTCGCGTGTGACTCCGTCACCCCAATCGCGACTCAGAATCGATATGACCGAGAAGCCGAGCCCTGGAGCCAGCATCGGGCTGTCGCCATCACTTAGTTGGGCTCAGCGGACGTCAACTAGCATGTGCCAGTGGGGGCGGTAGCTCAGCTGGTTAGAGCCCCGGACTCATAATCTGGTAGTCGTCGGTTCGAGCCCGACCCGCCCCACCATAGATACCAACGGTTTTTCCGTTTTTCGGCGTTCTTCCGAGGC
>CAMAWO010000180.1 GCA_945861925.1 Bifidobacterium breve
CGATTCGAGGGCATCCTGATGGTGGGGGCGAAGGAACCGCACCTTCGTGTCATTGAACAGCCCATTGAGCGTGTCGACATCGTCAGTCGTGGCGGCGAACGTTCCCAACGAGTCGAGCATGGCCCTCAGTTCGGGCACGTCGAGATCCACAGCGGAGAAGAAGTCGAGGTCGCGCGACACTCGATGGTGCAGGTGCGCCGCTAGGGCGGTGCCGCCGTAGCGGACCAGAGTCTCGGGGAGGTGGTCGCGCAGCAGGACCCACGTGTGGGCGGTGTCAACGGGCAGTATCTCGCGCAGACCGCGCGGCAACCCGTTGTTCACGGGCCTTTGCCAGCGTGGCTGTCGGCTAGCGCCCGCTGCCCTTCGTTCAGCCCGCGCCCTCGGCCAGCACGTGTCCACGCGGCGCCGGAGACTGTCGCCGCCGCGTACGCCAACAGGTTGACGTCTCCGGTGGTGAGCGCTCGCGCCGCAATGAACGAACCGTCGGTTGCCGGCGTGACACTGGCGAGGGTGTCGTCATCGACGTTCCAGAACGCATGCCGTACATGCGCAGGCACGTGCTCTGAGGGTGACGGCGCCGGCATCGCCGGATTCACCACCTGACACAGCACTGGGAGTAGTGCACTCCACTGCGGGTGGCGCACCTGGACGTGCAGTGACCGGACCTGCCGCGCACGCCCCAACGGCACCACTCCGCCGGCACCACGACGTCATTACGGGACAGGGACTCAACTACCGGCACAGTGCCCAACTGCTCGCGCAGTCGGGAGACGTCCGCATCGGTGAGCAAGCGTCGGCGGCCCGTCATGGCGCCGATTCCCGCACGCTCGGATGCGACCACGATGCGACGACGCGACACGCCTAGTACCGCCGCAACCTGGTTCGGCGTGTAGCTGTTCAAAATGCGCAGTGTAGCCAGTCAGTCCGCCACGGCTGAATGGTTGTGGCCGAATGCGAAGGACCCCCTGGGTCCTCCCGTCATCGGGATTTTCGAGGGGGTCCTACCGGCCGGGTTGGGGCAGGTTGCTGCTAGTTGCTCAGGCGAACCGGTCCGTTGGTGACGATGGACTTGCCGGTCATCGCCTTGCAGATACCGTCGAGTGAGCACTCCTGGGAGTAGGAACCCGAGACCTTGAACTGCTTCGGTGAACCGCTATCGGTGTAGAGGACCACGAACGGCTTGCCACCCTTGGTGAAGTTGCACTTGACGTTTCCGGCTTTCGTGGTGCATCCGTTGTAGGTGGCACCGACGATCCAATCCTCGAGGGTCTTGAAGGCCTCGGCGCCCGGCGTGCCGGTGTACATCTGGATGCCCCAGAGGTCATTGTCGGGCTCCCAGCGGTACCAGTAGGTGCGGCTGAGGCCGAGGCGGATCGAGTCGAGGTAGGTACGACCGACCCAGTCGGCGGCCTTCTCACCCTCGATGTCGACATCGGGGTTGAGGGGGCCGGGGCCCTTGAGGCCGAGGTTGTTCTCGGTATCCCAGAGGGGCTTCGCCGGTGCTCCAGCTGCCTTGAGAACGGCGATCCACTTCTTGGCAAGGCCGGCACGGTCAACCGGGGTGCCGAGGCTGGCCGGGTAGGTGTGGGCAGCGAAGACATCGATCGGCCAGCCGCGGTCCTTCAGGCCCTTGAGGTAGGCCGGGTAGAACTTCATGAAGGGGCCGCCGAGGCGGGTGCCGGTGCTGGGTGCCACGACGAGAGCCGACGGATCGATCTTCTTGATGATGTCGTATGCGTGCTTGGTGAGGTCCGCCATCTCGTCGGCAGAGCCGGTCGAGAAGGTGGTGAGGTTCGCCTCATTCCAGATCTGGTAACTGGTGATCTTGCCCTTGTAGCGCGTTGCGACCTGGGTTACCCAGTTGTCCCAGTCGGCGATGTTGGTGGGCATGCCCGCGGCACCGGGAAGAACTCCGGCGAGGCCGCCCGCGCTCGGATCCTTGCTTGCCCACAGGGGGGTGCCGGCGAGGACCATGAGGATGTCGTTGACGCCGTTTGCCTTCGAGGTAGCAACGGCGGTGTCGAGAGTGCTCCAGTTGAACTGGCCCTTGACCGGCTCGATGGTTGACCAGGTGGTGCGGGTATCCCAGAGGCGGAAGGCACCGACCGGGATGGTGGGCCAGCTGCCGACCTCTGCGTTGTAGACGTGCATGCCGAAGAGTGAAGCCGGAACAACCGAGCCCTTGCTGATCGAATCGGTGGGTTGAACGCTCGGCCGAGCCATGGCCACAGGTGCGGACACGACGGAAACAGCCAGAGCGGCGGACATGGAAAGGAGGAGAGTTCTGCGTATTGATGGCATAAACGAATCCAAACACACGGGGTGAAGGTCCGAAGAATTGCATTC
Source organism: Bifidobacterium breve (assembly GCA_945861925.1). Classification (GTDB taxonomy): domain Bacteria; phylum Actinomycetota; class Actinomycetes; order S36-B12; family S36-B12; genus WLND01. The sequence goes on from CAMAWO010000180.1 coordinate 2,347, forward strand.
CGGATAACGGCTCGGGTTTCTCCCGCGATGACCACACCCGGGAACGACGAAGGGCCGGTGGGAATCCACCGGCCCTTCGTGACGAGCAATCCGCTATAACTTGGTGATGCCCGGACGCTTCAGTGCCTCCGGAACGTAGAACCCGTCACCATTGACAGCTGCACCGCCGTAGCCGATCGCCTTCGCCTTCTTGACGGCCGCGACCGTCGTTGCGTTGGTGAGGGCATTGAGTGTGGCGACCGACTTCGTCACTGCACTCCAGTTATCCAGGGAGAAGGCACAGTGACCGACGCCCGAGACGTTAGCGGCCGCCGACGCTGCCGCATCGGGCGACTTGCCACCCGCCGCGAACTTTGTGTACCCGTCCTCCACCGGCATCGTGTAGTACTGCGCCACCTTTGCGAGGCTCCCGGCCTTCTTCGCGGTCGCCATGAGCGCCGTGTAGTAGTCGAAGGTGTTGGCTGGGGCCACGATTGGGTCGTAGCTTGTGGTGAGCAGGACGACCGGGTTGGTGTAGACGCCCTTTGGCGCCGGCAGCGCCCTGACGATCTTTACCGCGGTTGGGTTCGCTGGGAAGCGCAGGGTTGCGTTGCCCTTCGAAGCATCGAGTGCCGCCATCATCCCATTGATGTTGACCGCGCCAGCGTTCAGTGTGTCGCCGAACTCACCCCGCTGCTCCGAGGAGAGAAGCTTGGAGTACTGGACGTTCAGGTTGTTACTGAAATTCGCCGAATCGGTGGCGGCAAGGCCGCCGATCGTGCGAACACGCTGCTCAAGCTCGTAGCGCCCGAGGATCCCGAGTGCTGCTGCCGCACCGACGTTCTGAAGCATCGCTGCCGCAGTGCTGGCGCCAGCCGAGGCGGGCGAGTAGCCGGCAGAGATTGCCGCCAGCGTGCCGAGCGATGCAAATGCTGGGTTGACTGTCAGGCCGTCGTAGACGGTCGACTTCGTCGGCAGACCAGCCATCAGGGCGCCCATCATGTTAGCTTGGGCGATCGGGTAGCCGAGATCAGAGTTCGCGCCCGTCTTCGTCGGGTAGCCGCCGAGCACCGTGAGCACGGTGCTGAGATCGGTGAGAGCCTGAGTGTAGCTTTCGTAGTTCGCGACCCGAAGCGTCGGTGCGATCATGGTCTTCCAGGTGTAGAGGACCGTCATTGCACCGGAGAAAGCCTGCTCTGGTCCCTCGAGCGGCGCGCAGTCGGCGAGGACTCCGGCGACGATCTTGGGATTCCGTTCCGCGACCGTCGCTGCGATGAGCCCGCCGAGCGAGGTGCCCCAGGTCATGGTCTTCTTGACCCCTGAGATTGCGCCGCCTCGGATGTGGCCCATGAGGAGCTCATTGGCCTCGACACCCTCTGCGGTTGCCCAGCCCTGCTTCGCGTAGCCGACGCCTGAGAGGGCGTAACCCTGCGCGAGCAGGTTGTCGCGAACCGTCGCGGATGGCGCAACATCGGCAAATGGTGCCCCGACGTAGGCGACGTCGGTACCGAATGCCGCGGCGAACGCCGGGACCTTCGTTGCGACGTAGCGGGTTGGATCATTGAGCCCGAGGGGCACCGCCAACGCGGCGGGAACCGGGGTTCCGACACGGTATCCGTGCGAGTACACGAGCACGGTTCCGTTGAACTTGGTCGGCATCTGGATCTTGAAGGTTGTCGCACCCAGCTTGCCGGTGAGGCTGCCCTCACAGGTGGTGCCGAGTGCGCAGGCCTCGGTAGCGTTTGCTGCCGGTGCCATCGACGGGGCTGCTGCGATCAGCAGCCCCGTCGATGCGATGACCGCAACAAGGCGGCGAATGGTCGTTGTCTTCATGATGTCCTTATCTCGCGTTTCTGGCTACGGAAGCAGCTTGGGCGTGGGGGCGGGTGCGGTGAAGCTGCTCTGCTTTGCTCCGCCGGTGGTTGCACTCGTCGCGGTGATGATGTAGCTCGTCTTGCGCTCGAGCTGGCCGCTTGCGTTGTACTGGCCCATCCAGTAACCGGTGAGGCCTTGGTGAGACTTCGAGTTGATGACCATCGGCACGACCGCGGCTGAACGGAAGGTGTTCGCCTTAGTCTGGAGTGCGTTGATGAGGGATGCTCGGGTGAGATCCGGGCCAGCCGCCTTGAGTGCCTGCGCAAACACGTATGCGACGTTGATGCCGTAGTACGTGTAGAAGTTCCACGGCAGACCGCTCTTGGTCGCAATGACCTTCATCTGGCTGACGTAGGCGTTGCCCTCATTCTGGATCGGCACGATGAAGCTCGGCGAGTAGATCCCATTGAGGAGGGTGTTCGTCGCTGCACCGAGGGAATCACCGAGGACCGACGGATCGGACCCGACTGAGGTGATCATCCACGTGGGCCTGAAGCCGGCCTTGGCCGCAGTGCCGAGGAGCTGTGCCGTTGCCGAGGTGACGCCGAAGAAGACGACGAGATCGCAACCTGCTGCCTTGAGCTTCGTCACCTGGGCGGTGAACGGGGCCACCTGCTGGCCCGAATAATAAGAGGTGTTCGTTGCGAAGGTGAGGCCCGCTGCTGCGAAGCCAGCCATCGCGTTATCGCCGAATTCGCCGTCCTGATAGAACAGGCACTTGGTCTTGGCATTCAGTGCGGCATCGCCCTGAATGTAGAACGCCATGGACTTGGCCTCCACCGTGTAGGACGGGAAGTAGGGGAAGGTCGTCGGGTACCGCTTCGCGTTGTCAAACCCGGAGAAACCGGTGTTGACGAAGACGTCTGGGATCCCGCGACGGTTGAGGTCGGTGACGACTGCCGAGTGGCTCGGGGTGCCGAGGGCACCGAACATCGCGAAGATCTTGTCGCGAAGGATGAGCTGGTTCGTCGTCTTCTTCGTCAGGGCCGGGTTGTAGGCATCGTCAGCGACGACGTACTTGATCTTTCGGCCGTTGATGCCGCCGTTCGCGTTGACGTAGTCGAAGTATGCCTGTGCGGCCGGGGCCACGTACTTATAGCCGGGCGACGCCGGACCGGTGAGTGGGGTCGTCGTGCCGATGACGATCTGACTCTTCGATACTCCTGGATCCACGGTGGGGGCTGCTGCCCCTGCGGGTGCTGCGGTGGCCACGGCCAGCGCAGCGACCACACCCGCGGCGACAAACCGGGCTGTGTGTGCTGATTTCACGGACATTCCTCCCAAGAAGTTCACGCCTGGCGGCGCGCGTGCATTGTCGTACCGGAATCCAAACCCCGAACGTTCTCGAAGCTTTCGCCAGTTGGCTACCTGCGGGTAGCGTACTGATTACTCGGGAGGCTAGTCGGGTCTGTCGCCCTCCGCAATGGGATTGCTCAAACTCCCTTGGGCGCCCGACGAGTTACCTTGGCGATGAGTAATTGAACCGATCCGACGATGCCCCCGGGGGCCAGCAGCACGACGAGGACAACGAGTAGGCCGTAGATGAGATTTGGCGCGTTATTCGTGATCTGGTCCTCCCAACCGCCCTTCTCCGAGAGCGAGAGGACGAATTCGGGGAGCCAGACGAGCAGGAGACCGCCGATGACGGCACCGAGGAGCGAGGATCGGCCACCGAGGACCACGCCGACGAGGAGCGAGAGCGAAAGGCCCAGCCCAAAGGCCCCTGGGCCCACGTAGCTGAGGATCTGCGCGAACACGGCGCCGGCGAGGGCGGCGAACAGGCTGCTCACCGCGAATGCTGAGACCTTCGCCTGTGCTGGCGATATGCCCGCGACCGCCGCGGCAACCGAGTCGTCTCGAACCGCCCGCCACACCCTGCCCTGCCGACCCCGAACGAGGTTGAGGGCGATGAACGCTGCAATGCACGCCACCGTGATCGCGAGCCCCGCCTGCCAGCGCTCGATGATGAACGAGGCATCGATGAGATCACCGGTACCGCTGAGGTCAACGCCGCTCATGTCCGTCGTTGCCGGACCGATCACGGAGGCGTCAACTGAGGGTGCTGCTGCGCTGGCGTCGGTGGTGGGGAAGTTGTCCATGGTGAGCATGTCATCGGGAGAGACGGTCGCCTCCGCTGACGGCACCACCACGGTTGATTCGTCACCCGACTGACCCTCGATGGCGCTGTCGACGAAGACAGCCTCCTCGATCGGGGCATAACCGCCATCCGGATAGGGCACGGTGAGCATAAGACCGCTCTCGCCCCCGAGTAGTTCAGGGAAGCGGTTGGCGATTGCCGGCACACCGACGGCGAGGCCGAGGGTGAGACCAGCGAGATACGGCCCGCGCAGTCGGGCGGCGATGCCGCCTATGAGGAGGCCGACGACGATGCCACCAACGGCCGCGAAGACCATCGACCACCAGCCATTCCAGGGCACGCCAAGGATCGGGACCGTCTGCCAGTGAAGCGAGGTGACGGCAAAGACGTAGCCGCCCACCGCCATGAGGGCCCCGTTGCCGAGCGACACCTGACCGGAAAGGCCCACGAGGATGACCATGCCGAACATCGCGGTCGCGTACATGGCAACGAGGGCGATGTAGTAGTTGGCGAGCGGATCGACGGAATCGTTGACCCGCATGATGAGGAACCAGATGATGATGACGAATGCCGCGTGGCTTACGAGCCGGGCGCCAGGGAGTCGAAGGAGGGATGTCATGGAGCTATACCGCCCTCGCCTTGTGATGACCGAAGACTCCGTCGGGTTTGGTGATCAACGACAGTGCAAGCAACACGAGGGCGACCACCGGGGCATTGCCCGAGTTGCTGAGGCCCGATACGAGTGAAATGACGAGCCCCGCGAAGACGCCGAGGGCGACCGCTCCGACGAGGCTGTCGAGCCCACCAATGACCGCTGCGGTGAACGCGAACACAAGCAGGATGTCGAAGGTGGTGGGCGACACGGTTGAACTTGGGGCGACGAGCACTCCGGCCACGGCGCCGACGACCCCGGCCAGCGCCCACCCGAAGGTGAGCACGCGGCTCACTCGCACCCCCGACAGGCGAGCAACCTCAGGATTGAAGGCGGACGCCCGCATGGCAAGGCCGATTGAGGTTCGTGTGAAGAGCAGGGAGAGTGCGATGACGAGCAGAATGGTGACGCCGATCACGACGAAGTCGTAGACGGAGATGGGCCAGATACGTCCGAATGCGACGAC
>CAMAWO010000181.1 GCA_945861925.1 Bifidobacterium breve
CAGGCCCAGCAGGTATTCGTGGGCCGCGCGTCGGATCGCCGGATCGACGTGACTTAGGTCGCGACCTGGACCAAGGAGGGAGGAGATGGAACTAACTTCGAGCCCGCAGCCTGCAGCAGCGTGTCGAAGTTCTTCCCCGCTCATCCCTACCGGATCACCGGACAGTTCCACGCGTTCGTATCCGGCCCGCGCGATGCGCTCCAGACCCCTGCGCGGATCCTCATTCCCGTAAGTCACCATGTTGTACGAGTAGGCGAAATTCCCCTGTGACGTGCTCATCGGTGATCTAGTCCCGCGGGAGTTCGCTGAAGACTTCATAGATGCATCCACCCGGGGATTCGAAGAAGGCGATTTTACGACGTGAGAAGGTGGCGTCCACGACGGCGGGACCCTGAATGACCTTTCCGCCTGCGCCACGCAGCCGATCGAATGCCGCTTCGAAGTCATCGACCTCGAAGACGATGTGTGTCCACCCGTTCTTCAAGGGGTGATTCAGTTCGCGCTCGTAGTTGACCTCCTCGAAGATGAGCACGCGAGTGTCGCCGACCTGGGTGAAGAGCAACTCGCCTTCTTGCCCATCGACGAACACCGGCTGGCGCCCGGAAACGTCCGCTCCCATGGCGCGAAGAAACACCTCCTCGGCATCGAGGTCGGGGACCTTGCCTCCGATATTCCACAGTTTCATGTGACTCTCCCTACCTAGGTGTTGTCCGCACGAATGTCTCGCACGAACCCATCGACCGCGCGCGCCAAGAACTCCACATCGATGCCCGCAGCGACCATGGACGCACCCAGCTCGCGTGCCGCTCGAGCGGCTGCCGGGAGCGCCGAACTCGCGACACCAGCAGCCTTGCCGGCCGCTCTAGCGCGCTGCAGCACGTCCGTGGTGATCGAGACTAGATCGGGATTGCTCGGGTCGCGGGGAAGTCCGAGTTCGACGGCTAGGTCATTGCGTCCGACAAGGATGCCGTCCACGTGTTCGAGTGCCAGTATCGCGTCGAGTTCGGTGAGGGCTCCTTGGGTTTCGATCTGGATGATGACCGTCGTGCAGTCTGCTGCGCGCTGCACATAACTGTCTACGTCGCGAAGGTAATTCGAGACGCGGCGTGGGCCGAATCCGCGGGAACCGATCGGGGGGTAGTGTGCCAGACGGACAGCTCGATCGGCGTCTGCCGCACCCGTCACCCGCGGGACCAGGATTCCCGCGGCACCGAAGTCCAGCGCGAACATGATGGGCACCGGGTCGATGGCGGGGATACGAACGAGCATGGGTACCTGCGTGCGGTCCGCGACCAGTTGCGTGGTCATGGCCGTCAAGGGGGTGACGGGGCCGTGCTCGGCATCAAGGATGAGGAAATCGAAGCCTGCGGATGCGACCACCTCGGCCATCATCGGGTCGCTGCTGGTCACCCACGTCCCGACTAGGAATTCGCCGGCGCGCAGGGTGGCTTTGAACTGTGAGAGGTTACGCGGCATCACGGTCGGTAGTGTAATGAGGCTGTTAGGCTCGTGCTGACTGTTGGCAATTCTTTTCGATCGTCTAAGGGGTCTTAATGAAGTTCGAACTCGGCATCGGACCTGACTCTTGGGGTGTCTGGTTCCCGAGCGACCCGCAACAGCCACCTTTCGAACAGTTCCTCCACGAGGCAAGCCGTGCCGGGTACCGGACCATCGAACTTGGTCCTTATGGCTACCTGCCTACGGACCCCGTTGCCCTGCGCGCCCTGCTCGACTCCTATAAATTCCGGCTCAGCGGCGGGTTCATCTTTGGCAATCTGCACGCACCGGATGCATGGGAGAAGCGCCGGATTGAGATCGACACTGCCGCGCCCCTGCTGCAGGCGCTCGGGGCCGAGTTCTGCGTGCTCATCGAGAGCATGTACACGGACCTGTTCACCGGCGAGCAGATCGCCGAATCCGAACTCTCGGAGGAGGAGTGGGCGACCCTCGCGGAGAACTCCAATCGAATTGGCGCGTATGTCGCCGATCGTTACGGATTGAAGGCGGCCTTCCATCCGCATGCGCAAACCAATATCGAGCGTGAGGACCAGATCGAGCGTTACCTGGACATGACGGACCCGAGTGTGGTGAGCATGTGCCTAGATACTGGGCACCATGCATATTGCGGCGGCGATCCGGTGCGGTTTATGCGCGATCACCACGATCGGATCCCGTACCTGCACATCAAGAGCGTGAATCAGGGGATCCGTGCCGAAGTTGCGGCGGCGGGGATCCCGTTTGCCGACGCGGTAAAGATGGGTGCGTTCACCGAGCCCAAGGATGGTGTGATCGACTTCGTGGCTTTCCGCCAAGTTCTCGTGGACGTCGCTTTTGCTGGGATCGGGATCGTGGAGCAGGATCTGTACCCGACCGCATTCGACCGTCCGTACCCGATTGCGGTCAGCACGCGGAGTTACCTGTCAGATATCGGTATGGCCTAGCCGATTGGGTGCTGTGACTCTCTCCATATCCGACGTTCGACTCTGGCAAGCCCTGGACTCTCGGGGAAATCCGACCATCGCTGCTCGGGTGGTCGCCGGCGCGGGAGTGGGCGATGCGCTCGCACCGGCGGGTGCGAGCACCGGTTCCTATGAGGCGATCTTCATCCGGGACGCAAATGTCGATGAGTACGCGGGTAAGTCGGTGCGCGCACATGCCCGAGAGATGCAGGACCGTGTTCGCGAGGCTTTACTCGGGCGCGATGCTGGCGATCCCGCCGACGTAGACGCGGCCCTTCGGGCGCTGGACCCCGATCCGCGGTTGGGCTCTCTCGGTGGCAATGTCGGTACCGCGGTCAGCATTGCGGCCTGGCTTGCTGCGGCTAATGCGTCGGGCCAAGAACCTTGGCGGTGGCTAGCGGAGCGCACTGCTGCACCTGCGAGCATCCCGCTGCCGATGGTCAATATCATCTCCGGTGGCGCGCACGCGGGCAGCATGATCGATATTCAAGACGTGCTTGTGGTTCCGGTCGGAGCCAGATCCTTCGCGCAGGCAATTGAATGGTGTTGGCGGGTGCGGGCCGGAACCCGAGCGGTCCTCGACGACCAGGGATTCACCACCGCGCTGATAGCCGACGAGGGTGGACTCGCGGCGCCCTTCGAGGCGAACGAGCGGGCGATCGAAGCTGTGGTGGCAGGGATCATGCGGGCTGGCCTGAGACCTGGTGCAGACATGGCGATCGCACTGGACGTCGCAGCGACTGAATGTCAGGTCCCCGGTGGGTATCGAATCGGCGGTGAGGTGGTTAACTCCGCCGCGTTCGTAGATCGGGTTATCGGTTGGCGCCGGGATTACCCCATCGTGTCCATCGAGGATGGTGCCGGCGAGGACGACGATGAGGGATGGTCGCGCATCGCCAGCCTAGTCGACTCCACCCAGATCCTAGGTGATGATCGATACGTCACTACCGTGACGCGACTTGATACCGGGATCGCGCGCGGTGAGGCGAACTCGGTGCTCGTCAAGCCGAACCAGGCGGGCACCTTGGAACAGGCTCTGCGCGTGGTCAGGCGGGCACTGGGCGTCGGGTGGTCGCCGGTCGTCTCGGCGCGATCGGGTGAGACCGAGGAGACTTGGCTGGCGGACCTAGCAACAGGAACCGGTGCGGGTCAGATCAAGGTGGGATCTACTATGCGTTCTGAGCGCACCGCTAAGTGGAATCGCCTGCTGTACCTAGAGCAGGCCCATGACCTGCCATATGTGGGTGCCAGTGCACTGGCACCAAGATCTTGAAGGCGCACGAAAGGGGATTTCATGGCAGAGCATGATTTCGAGGGAAAAGTCTGTGTTGTCACGGGGGGTACCCAGGGACTGGGGGAGGCCACCGCCCGATATTTCGCTCAGCATGCAGCTGCGGGAATCGTCATCTGTGGACGCAATATTGAGCGCGGTGAAGCCGTCCGCGGCGCCATTGAAGCCTTTGGTGTTCCGACTCTCTTCATAGCCGCGCGTCTAGAGTCCGAACCTGAATGTGAGGCCGTGATCGCGGCAGCCGATCAGCGGTTTGGACGCGTGGATGTGCTAGTAAATGCGGGTGGCACCACCAAGCGCGGGTCCATCGTGGATTCCTCGGCGGCGGACATTGATGAGGTCTTCGCGATCAATGTCCGCGGCCCCATGGTTCTCATGCGAGAGGCGATTGCGGTGATGCGCAGAAAGGGTGCCGGGGGCAGCATCGTGAATGTCTCGTCCGTCGTTGCGACGGGTGGTCCGGACTTTCTTTGCGCCTACTCGGCGTCAAAAGCTGCCCTCAATGTGGTGACACGCAATGCCGCGTACGCGGTCGTGCGAGATCGCATCCGGGTCAACGGGATAGGGCCCGGGTGGATCGACACCCCGGGTGAGCACGCGATCCGTCTCGACTATCACGGCGAGGATGCCGATTGGTTGGCTCGTGCGGAGGCCACTCAGCCTTTCGGCCGACTCATCAAGGTCGATGAACTAGCGCGCGCGATCGCTTTCCTGGCCGGCCCGCAGTCCGGTCTCATGACCGGCTCGGTAGTGCACTTCGATCAGAGCATCCCCGGTGCCGGTGATCCGCCGATGCCGCCCGCCTAACGAGTATCGGCTAGCGCGGGATTCGACCGATCGAGGGCCCCGGCCGGAACGTGAGCGGGATGGTGACCGACTCGACCGGACTGGCGGGATCATCGAGTCTTCGCAGCAACTGATCGGCGACCGCGTCGGCGATCCGCTCGACCGGCCGTATCACCAACGCCAGTGCGGGCTCATGCACATCCGCTAACACTTCGTCGCCCACCGCCACCACCGAAAGACGGCTTGGGAACGAATTGGGACCGAGACGCTCGCGGAGTCGGCGCAGGCATTTCGCTAGGAGGGCCGTCGGGCCACCAATGATGGCAGCGCTCGGTCTGGCGGCGAGGAGTCGTTCTCCGAGGTCAGCACCGGCCGACCCATCGAGGTCGGACAGGTCGACGAGCAGATCGCAATCATCGTCTAGACCCCACCGACGGACGGCAGCTGCGAACCCTTCGCGCACCTGGCGTCCCGGCCTCAGTTCGGTACCATACGCGCTCACCGCAATCCGGCGATGTCCAAGGTCCACCAGCGCACCCATGGCTTCGGTGATCCCTGCTCGAAGGTCGGTGAGCACCGAGTCGCACGGCAATCCGGTGAAGTCGCGATCGAGCAATACCATGGGAGACCCCAGGCCACCGAGATAAGCGGCTACTGCAGGCGAGCGATCCGAGCGGGAAGCAATGATCACCGCATCAAGTCGTTGCGCTGCGAAGGACTCAAGTACGCGTAGATCCCCATCGGCCGACCACCCCGAACTCCCGATCACTACGCTCAATCCGTGCTCGCGGAGCCGCTCATCGAGGCGATCGGCGAGCGGACCGTAGAGGTCGTTGCGGAATCCGGGGATCAACAATCCGACCAAGCCTGTTCGGGCCGTGCGCAGGCTGCGTGCAGCAGCGTTCACCTGGTACTGGAGACGCTCTGCGGATGCGCGGACACGATCGCGGGCACTGGGAGAGACACGGGGTGAGCCGGTCAGTACTCGGGACGCGGTGGCGCGGGACACCCCGGCATCCCGGGCCACGTCGAGCAGTGTGGTGACCCCGGCTGCCAGTGTCGAGTTAGGAGACGGCATCTTGGAAGTAACGGGACTTCAAGTTGCGCTGGTTCTCGTAGATCGAACCCCCGTGGGTTGGCTCGGGTAGCGGAAGTCGCACGGGTAGTGCCTCCATGCGCGGTGTCCAAGTCTCATTTCCAGTGAGGAGATTGGCCCGCCATTCCTGCCAATCCACGGTCTCCATCAGTGGCCAAGTGTCTGCGGCCCGATACTGCAGGAGGAAGTAGCGTCGATCGCGGCCTGACCGGTTAGCCGGCCCACCGTGGATGGCGCGGACATGATGGATGCTGATAGAGCCGGCCTGCCCGCACACCGATATCGCCTTCGAGAAGTCTGCGGTGGACTTCTGCGGATCAATACCCCCGCTGAAGATCCCGTCATAGGAGTGATCCTCGATCGGCCCGCGGTGCGAGCCGGGCACGATCATCATCGCGCCGTTGTCCTCACCTATGTCATCAATCATGATGCCGACAACTGCGAGGTCCTCGTTGGTGTGCGGGTAGAACGCCCAGTCCTGGTGCCATTCGAGCGACGAGCCGTACCCGGCGACCTTCATATTGAGCTTCGAGCTCTGGTACCGGATCCCGGTTCCCCACAGATCCTCGAGTACGCTGAGGATCTTCGGGTGGCGCACCATTCGCGCATACGTCGGGTGCCACTTCTCGGGTGTTTTGACCCGTCGCAGCAGGGGTTGCTCGGCGGTATGAGCGGGCTCTAGGTCGAACACGTCATCGTGCTCGGTCACGGACCGTGAGCGCTCCACGAACTCGTTCGTAACCTCCTGGAGCTCGGCGATGTCTTCGGGGGAGATGGCGTCGGGGATCACGAGGAACCCGTCGCGCTCGTAGTCGGCCACCTTGGCTTCGGTCAGAACCGTGGGCATTGCGCCTCCTCATGAATTATCCCAGGGTGGGATCGATCTCACAGTAGGGGCCGAGGCGTTCCCCGTCAAGGGAATCGACGAATCAGTTGCGGAACGACGCGTAGCCGTCGGCTTCGGCCCGGCCCCGACGATGACGCAGTCGACGTGTTCGGTCATGTGTTACCCGCTACGTTGATAGGCGCCCGCGCCGAAGTGGTTCGCCGTCCCAGATAGAGACACTTCTAGTGGGGCGCAGACCCCGTGGCCGAGATTCGATATCGGCGGATACGACGGTAAACGGTGGCGCGGGAGAGGCCGAGGAGTTCGCAGATTCCCTTGATGTCCCCATGGGTCTCGGTGAGGTCAACCAGTTGCGCATGAGATCGGAGCGGTTAGCGTGATCACGGCGAGTACCTCACCCGATACCGGATCGGCGATCAGCTCGGCAACACACGCCGAGTGGGCGAAGAAGTCACTGAAGTGCTCGGGCCCCGCAACGAGGGTCGACCCACCCGTTGTCAGGGCAAGGCTCACAGCATTGGTACCGAGGAGTGCAACGTCGTCAAGATTCAACAAGGTCCTGATGCCCGAACCAGTGTGGCTCACCGCCCGCGACGATTTCCCCCTTCGAGCGCGAGATGGTGGCCTGCTATGCGTGCATGCGTCGAATACTAGACCTATTCCTCAGCACGAAGTCCGCGATCGCTGCTACGGTCGTACACTCGGGGGTGGTGCCGGTGGGAGGGTGAATGGCTGAACTTTTCGATTCGATTGGGATTAGGGCCATGAAGTTGCCCCACCGCATCATTATGGGGCCGATGGAAAAGGGAATGGCCAACCGTGACGGCACCTTGACCCAAAGGTACCTCGGGTATCTGCGTGCTCGTGCCGCCGGCGGTGCCGGCCTCATACAACTGGAGTCCACGTACGTCGACACGATTGGTATG
>CAMAWO010000182.1 GCA_945861925.1 Bifidobacterium breve
AGTTCCTTTTTCTTCGCGTCCACACTGATGACCGCGTCCCGTGCCGCCATATGCGCCCGGGCCTGCTCGTTGAGGTAGGCGAACTGCTGATCCCGATCCGGGTGCTGGCCACCGTCGGCGGTCTTCACATTGGCCTGCAAACTGTAGCCATGTTCGGCCAGTAGTCGCCTCACCACAGAATCACTGACCAAATGCCCCGCTGCGCGAAGCTCAGCCGTCAGCTTCCGGATCGATTTCGATGTCCACCGCAACGGCGACATCGGGTCCCCGAGGGTGACAGGCTCAATGAGGGACTCGAACGCAGCGATCAGCCCCGGATCGTGTGACTCGGCGCGTTTGCGCCCACCGCCGGGCTTACGTGAACGTCCCGCGGACAACTCCACCCCGCCATCCGCCTCGGCACGGCCACGCCTGACCGTGTCGGCAGCAACCCCGGCCGCGAGCGCCACCACCGCCACCCCGTCCGAACCCAACTCAGCAGCCTCAGTACCCAGCCACAACCGCCGCTGAAACTCGGTCAAGTGAGGCCGCAACACCTCAAACCGGCGCGCCACCGACTCCGCCAAATCCGCCATAACACAACCGTACCGCCATAACCCTCAAAAAAGAGGTTATTAAATCACAAGCACTAACTCGAATCTGAGGGCCGCTACGAAAATATCTTCCAATGTCTAGATATCCGCAATGAGCGCTTGTAGCCTGCACAAATGGCGGGACTGAATAGGCGTGCATTCATGGGTGCTTTGGCAGGCCTCTCGGCCGTGTGGGCCGTGCCCACCGAGGCGTTGGGCTCGCGACTTGCCAAGCCGCTGGCGCCGGGCAGCGGTCCGAGCACCCTTGACCAGACCATCCGGATCGGGTCCACATCCCGGGGGAGCTACCGAATCCTGGCGCCGGCGCCCGGTCAGAGTTACATTCCCCGCGTCGACCTCACCGGGGTCGCGCCGGGTCCAGCCCGCATAGGGAAGCGGCGCTCGCTGTTCTACTGTGGCCACTTCTCCGACATGCACATCATCGATGCGCAGAGCCCCGGGCGACTTGAGCCGCTTGTTGCCTTCAGCCACTCGCTCTTCGGCGGGGCCTTCCGTCCGCAAGACACGCTCACGACTCATGTCGGGGCAGCTATGGTCCAGAGCGTCTCGGACCTTCACGAATCACCGCTGACCGGCGCCCCCCTCGCCGCGGCTTTCGTCACCGGTGACAGCGCAGATCAGATGAGCGAGCTCGAGACCCGCTGGTACATCGACCTGCTTGACGGAACCCCTTTTGTCTCGAACAGCGGCGCCCCGGATGTGTACGAGGGGGTGCAGGCATGGTCGGAGACCTACTGGGCCTATCACCCGGACGACCCTGCGGGCGATTGGTTCGGCGACTACGGCTTCCCGAAGGTGCCCGGCATGCTCGAAGCGGCTGTCACTCAACAGGTCGACAGTGGAGGACTCCCGAGCCCCTGGTACTCCGTCTACGGCAACCACGACACCCTTTACATGGGGACCTTTGCAGTCCCGGCAGCGCTGAAGCAGTTCGCGGTCGGACAGCACAAGTACTACAACTGGCTCGCCCTTGGGCTGGGCTACGTGCAGGGTTGGGCCGCCGACACAACAGGGATCACCCGAGCCTGGAATGCGGTGTCGACGAACATCGGTTCGCTGTATGGAAGCAAGACGGTCACGCCAGATTCCGGTCGTAGGCTACTAGAGCAGACGGCCTTCATGGAGGCACACTTCACGACTGCGCCGAACCCTGGTCCTGTCGGTCACGGATTTACTCAGGACAACCTGACCTCGGGTCGCACTTACTGGAGTGCCGATGTTGGCCCGTTCATGCGCGTCATCGGCCTCGACACCTGCAATCAGATCGCTGGGCCGGACGGTGCGGTGCCGGAGGAGCAGTTCGAGTGGCTGCGCAAGGGCCTCGCCCAGGCTGGACGAGATGGCAAGCTCTGCTTCATCCTCAGCCACCACAACTCATTCACGCTTGAGAACGACGCGCAACTCGTCACGGAGCCGCAGCGGCTGATTCATGCCGAGGAGTTGATCGCGCTCCTCGTGGGCAACCCGTGCGTCATCGCTTGGCTGAATGGCCACACCCACAACAACACGATTACCGCCCATCGTCGTCTGGACGGATCCCCGGGTGGGTTTTGGGAGATCACGACGGCCTCCTGCATCGACTTTCCACAGCAGCAGCAGGTGCTCGAAGTCGTCGATAACCGTGACGGAACGCTCAGCATCTTCACCACGGTTCTCGATCACGCCTCTCCGGTCGAGTGGGACGGCGACCTCAGCGTGACGGGACTTGCCAGTCTCAGCCGGCAGTTGGCCGCGAACGACTGGGTTGAATCCCCGACCATGCGGATCGGGTCGCCCTTGGACCGCAACGCCGAACTCCTGCTGCCGGCGCCTTTCGACCTCAGCCGCATCACTGACGCGGCGATCGAGATGGCCCAAGCCGCGGATCGGGCACGAATCATGGCCTGGGAGAGCGGGTGGCCGACGTGACCGTCCGCGTGCGTGCTGCCACGCTCGTGTGCGCATCCGCCCTAATTTTTCTAGCCTCCGGATGCGCAAGTCAGATGAGCGCCCTCGCTCCGGTCGGCGGCGACAACATCTTCAAGGTGCGCACGGCAACGATCGACGTACTCCTTGGTGAGGGCTACGCCCTCAAGATTGTTCCCACGTGCGTCCAGCAATCTGAGGTCGTGGTCTGCGAGGGCACGACGATGGACGACGTGAAGATCACCGCGATCGCCCCGGCGAAGGGCACAACCACGATGGCGATCAATGTCGGCGGTGTTGTCGTCTACGACGGTTCGATCCAAACGATCATCGATGCTGCGGCAGGGCAATCGTGAAGGCGCCGTACCGGGTCTCATCGCTCGCCTTCGCGTTCGTCCGCATGTGGCGCGGGTGGCAAATCATCGTGCCGGTGATCGTGCTCAATGCACTCATCCAGGCCCTACTGATATGGCCTCCGTTCACCTACGGCACCGGTGTGTGGACTGTGCTTTCGGCTGTCGTGAGCGCCATTGTAATGGCAGCCGGATTCGCTGCGATTGCCGCGTCTGCCCTGAAGGTGGCCGATGGCCCAGTGCGGTGGGCGGACGCTGCCCCCGCGATCCGTGAGAACGCAATCCAATACGGCGTCTGGATAATGGTCTGGGGAGTGGCAGTAGCGATCGGCTTCGCGCTCTACCTTGTCCCCGGCCTTGTCATCATCGGGCTGACCCCGTTCCTTGCCATCGCTGTCCTCGACGGCCAGGCCAATCCGCTGCGCGCCAACTTCGAGGCAATCCGAGCCAGGCTCGCTCGGTGGTTGATCACGATCATCATCGTGATGCTCCTCGGGGTAATCTGCTGCTACATAGCCGGTTTCACCGCATTCTTTATTCGCGGCTCCATCGCAACGCTGCTCGTCTTTTTGGTCGGCGGTTGGTTGGTGTCATGGTGTGTCACAGCGTTCGGCCTCATCTATCGCGGGGCCCGTGCGCCAGCGCAAGTGCAATGACTACCGGTTGCCGTGCTGACAATCTGACTGGTGAGTCGCAAGAAGCCCGAGGCATCGGTTGCGGACCGGGGCAACGCCCGAACTAATGCCGCAACGCAAGCCGTGCTCGGTCGTGAATTCATCGCCGAGATCATGCAACCCGAATTCGACGATGCTTCACACCTGAGCATCAGGCGGTGACTACCTCTACCGGGACGCCGCCTGCCCGCCGAACGACCAGAACCTCTGTGCATCGAGCGCGCCTCCCCCCCCGAAATCTTCCCGCGACCGGCAGCGCTGCGAGTTGGATAGCCGATCCGCTCGGCGCGATCATGCTCGACCTCCACAGCCAAGGGCAAATGGGGTGCTGAGAAAGCGCTGATCGTCAGGCTGTTTGCCGCGCAGGTTGTTTCCAGGCATACGTGGTGAGTCGAGCGAGCGCCGATTCGGACAGATCCACCCCGAATCCCGACGAGTCCCTCGTGAGAGCACAACTCATCGGGATTCGGGGTGGATCTGACTCAGATGAAAACCTTGGGGATGAGGAGGGATAGGAACATCAGTGCTTCCCCTGCTGCTGCATGCAGTCAGGACGATGGTTCCGGCGCAAAACCCTAGGTCGAGAGAACGAAGACGTTACGCCATAGGTCGAAGGTGTGGTGTTTCGACGTGAGGTGATCAGGAAGCGCTCATAGCGAGGAACGAGCGCCTTCAGGCGATGGTTGTTATTCTCGGCATATGTTTATGCGTCGGACGGTCATTTCCGTTGTTGTCGTTTGTCTGACGAGTTCAGTTTCCGGCGCAACCATGGCGGTGGCTCCAGGTGCGATGGCCGCTTACGTACCGACCTCATCCCTTGCAGCATTCACCCTCGTGGCCCCGACATTCGAAGTCCCGTCGGGCCTCTTGGCACGTGCGGTCATCGCATCCGGTGCTGGGTGCCCCGTCCTGAACGGCAGCACTGAAGCAGGGACGGATTTCACCCTGCCCATGAAACTTCGCCCCAAGCCCGTGCTCGCCGGTGCCGCATATGCGGCGGTGGAGGTCTGTGAGCGGGGCATCCCGGCAGATGCCGTGACCGCAATGGTGGGCAGTCGAGTTATTCCTGCGTCGCTTCCGGATCGGATCGACCGTATCGCGCTCAGTGGCGAGAGTGGGTGTCGGATTCTGTCGAATGACATTCAGGATTGCTCAAGGTTAAGCACATGGCCCCTCGCACGAATAAGCCGCAATATCGCCAAGAATGAGCCTGACGTCATCATCAATCTCGGTGACTATCTCTACCGGGAGGCCACCTGCCCGATGAACGACCAGAACCTCTGTGCATCGAGCCCGCCTCCCCCCGGAAATCTTCCCGTGACAGGCAGCGCTGCGAGTTGGATTGCCGATGCACTCACCCCGATGCAGCCCGTGTTCGATGCGGCCCCGATCCTTATGGTTCGCGGGAATCATGAGTCATGCGCGCGCGGTGGGATTGGGTTCTTCCTCTTCTTCAGTCCGCAGCGTTCAACAGCCTTGCAGTGCGCACCCTCGATTGTTGGCGGGGTTGTTGTCGTACCGAGCAACGACATCACTCCGACGTGGCACGTCACCTGGCAGGTGGGAACGAGCGACGCAGATTCCCACAGCCTCACCCTCGAGGTGGTGGATTCGGCATACGGCCACGATGGCGCCGTTAGTGCCTTTGCGGCGACTCAGCGCACCAGTTATGTTGCAGCGGAGAATCATGTGGCGAAGAGCCGGCCGGACGAAGCCTGGCTTTTGACCCATCGCCCGATCTTCGGCATGCTACCGACGCAATTCTTCCCCAATGGGGGGTCTGTATGGAGTTCTGCTGATCAGGCTGCTGCGTCGCAAGGGCTCCTTGGCCGCTACGGGCTTATTCTGTCGTCTCACATTCACGTGGCGCAGGCCGTGAACATCCCTCGCCAGCCAGGGCAGATCGTCCTTGGTAACGGAGCAACGGAACTTTACCCGAAGACGGGCTACCCGACCCCGACGTATGGCCCCCTCAGCAAGTCTGACGGCTCGGCGTTGTCGCCGCTGGCAACCCCGTATCCTGCACCAACTAGCACCTGGACGGATGTTCGCTTCGGCTATGCCATCGCGACACCGGGAAGGGACGCCAAGTCCTGGTCCTTCGAGCACCAAGATGATCGAGGCAGGATTTTCGCCGAATGCGCGGTGGCGAGGCGCGCGGTGAACTGTCAGTCGACCGATTGAGAGGTGCGTGCGTGTCTGAGTTCCCGGTCAGCCCGACGAGATCCGTTTGGGTGATCACCCTGCTGGCACTGGTTGTGGCAATAGCGTTCGCGCCCGCCGCTCGCGCAGACCCCCCACCCTTTGACGGAACCGCATGGATTGCCAATTCCGTCATCACTCCGCAGTCCCCATCGGACATGGTGAGCGTCGCCTTCGTCGCTGTCGCTCCACGGACGACCTACGACCGGCGCGCCAACGATTGGGTCACGAAGAATTCCTATGTCTTCAGGGGCACCTTCCGTGCATCCAAGTCGATTGACTTCATCGTCGATCCTGAATTCCCCTCGCAGGAGGCAGCTGGCATGCAGGCCAGTCGCTACGCGCAGGTTGTCGGCCAGTTGCCTCGTGGCTGCCGAACCCAGATCGATGCCGTCTGGCTCCATAAGGGAGATGAGAACTTTGGCGGTGGAAACCGCGCACTGCTCATCCACACGGACTACGCGGACCAAAACTGGGCATATGTCGAGGAACTCCTCGTCCACGAGTGTGCTCACACCTCACTCGACCCTGCGTGGTCAGGTTCGGTGAAGGCCTCTTCATGGGCCAACGCGGTGGCTCGTGATCCGGGGTTCATTTCCAAGTACGCCGCAGATTTTCCGAAGAGTGAGGACGTCGCCGAGTCGTTCTTGCCCTATGTGATGTGGAAACTCGGCGGCGCTAGCGGTGTGGTCCCCGAGCAACTCGGCACGATGGAGCGCACCATCCCGAACCGGTTTGAGGCCTTCGAATCAACCGCGATCGACCTCAGACCGCTGCTCGACTGGCCCCTCATTCAGTCAACGCAATCACCGGGGGCGGCGTGCGTGCGAGGAGACATCGGCGCGAAGGTCAAGACTGCAACCTACGGTTGGCTGAAGTGCGCGAAGCGATCTGACGGCCGGCTGCTCTGGGTCAAGATCCGCTCAGGCCGTTAATCTCGGCGACCTGAGCATCGACCATGTCGCGAATGAGTGTGACATCCGGCTTCCAATCGACAGGCACCTGAATGGTCTTCTTGTTCACCTTGTAGTCGGTGAGGCGAGGGCGGAACTTCTCGAGGACATCGTTGCCCCACGGGGCGATGAGGATGTGATGACTGTGCACGGAGACCCCGAATATGTACTGGCCGTTCAAGTTGATCATCGGATGATTCCATGCGATGACGAGGCTAGCTGCGGGATGAACTGACGTGATTGCCGTGAAGATGGCCCGCACGGTGGCCCGTTTGGTGTCGTCGAATGGCTCAAGGTACTCGTCGATGGTGGTGACACGGTGGGCGTTGGTTGAGCCGCGGGAGTACAAGACGAGAGCATTGGCGTGGGCCTGACTGAATCCGTAGTTCTCCCTGAGGAAGGCGATCTGCTCGGCGTATTTGCGGCCGGCGATCTGATCCATCTGGTCGAACCAGTAGGTCATTGGCTGCCCGTACTTCTTCTCGATTGCCGGGAAGTAACTCGAGCGATCGGGGTTCGTGGCCATGCTCAGGATCCTAAAGGGGAACGGGTAACCGTCGTTCCTACGTTCCGGCCCATCCAGGGAAGTACTGCAACAGTGACTCCATGATTGATGTGATCGCGATCGACAGCAGAAGCAAGCCGAAGATCCGACTCACGATGCTCAAGCCGCTTTCGCCCAGCGTGCGCTCAATCCGTCCGGCGCCGAGCATGAACGCCAGCGC
>CAMAWO010000183.1 GCA_945861925.1 Bifidobacterium breve
GCTCGTGCGGGAGTTGGTCGATCACTGATCTGGCGTCCGTCAGCCCGCCGACACCGGAGTCGACAATGCCAATGGGAGCGTCAGACATAATCCCGCCACCCTATGGCTGGGCACTCTTTTGAGCGGCGTCCTGGCTCACCCATGCGGTCGCTAGGCCCACAACTGTCCGTCGAGGGAATCCTCAGCCTCGTCGAGGGTGCCCTCGTACGCTCCGGTTGACAGGTACTTCCAGCCGCCATCGCAGACGATGAAGGCAATATCAGCCGGTTCCCCCGCCTTCACGGCCTTCGCAGCCATTCCGAGAGCCGCGTGCAGAATTGCTCCGGTTGAAACCCCGGCGAAGATGCCTTCGACCTCGAGGAGCTCGCGCGTGCGCCTCACTGCATCCCGGGGTCCGACTGAGAACCGAGTGGTGAGCAGGCTCTCGTCGTACAGCTCCGGGATGAAGCCCTCATCGAGGTTGCGAAGGCCGTAGACGAGCTCGCCGTATCGCGGCTCGGCGGCAACAATCTGAACGTCAGGCTTCGCGTCGCGGAAGAACCGTCCGACACCCATGAGGGTTCCGGTGGTACCGAGGCCCGCAACGAAGTGGGTGATCGTTGGCAGGTCTGCGAGCAACTCCGGGCCGGTGGAGTCGAAGTGCGCGAGCGCATTCGCTGGGTTGCCGTATTGGTAGAGCATCACCCAGTCCGGGTTCTCAAGCGCGATCTCCTTCGCCACCCGAACCGCCTCATTCGAGCCGCCAGCGGCCGGCGAGGTGATGATCCGCGCGCCCCACATGGTGAGGAGTTGGGTGCGTTCAGCCGAGGTGTTCTCGGGCATGACGCACACGAGGTGATAACCACGCTGTTTGGCGACCATCGCGAGGGATATGCCTGTATTGCCAGACGTGGGCTCAAGGAGGGTCGACCCCGGACGGATGAGGCCATCGCGCTCAGCTTGGTCGATCATTGCCAGCGCGGCCCGGTCCTTTACCGAACCGGTCGGATTGCGGTCCTCAAGCTTGGCCCAGAGCCGGACCTCAGGTGAGGGCGACAGCCGTGGCAGCCCGACCAGGGGAGTGTGCCCGACAGAGTCGAGCAGTGAGTCGTAGCGCATCGCTCGTTAGCCGCCAGCGACAGCAGGCAGGATCGTGATGGAGTCTTTGTCGGCGATGACGGAATCGAGGCCGTTGAGGAACCGGACATCTTCGTCGTTGACGTAGATGTTCACAAACCGGCGCAAACCACTCTCATCAAGGAGTCGTTCCCCGATCCCCGGGTGGTTCGCCTCAAGATCAGCGATCACCGCGGCGAGTGAGGCACCCTCAGCAGTCACCGCCTTCTCTCCGCCGGTGTAGGTACGCAGGATGGTGGGGATTCGAACCTCAACTGACATGCCCCGAGTCTCCCACGGCCTCGCAGCCCGCGGCATCCCGGGATTGCGCTCCAGCACATCATTCGCCTGTCTCGACAACCAAGACCTCCTCCTCGCTCACCTCACCGGCGACGATTCGAAAGGAGCGCAGTTCGAACGGACCCTCCTGCGAGCCCGTCTCCCGTGTGGAAACAAGGACATAGTGCGCATCCGGTTCGGCTGCGAGCGCAATGTCAGTGCGGGACGGGTAGGCCTCCGTGGCGGTGTGCGAGTGGTAGATCACGACCGGAACCTCATCGCGGTCATCCATGTCGCGATACAACCGCAGCAGGTCCGTCGAATCGAATTCGTAGAAGGTTGGGGATCTCGCCGCATTGAGCATCGGGACAAACCGTGTTGGAAGGTCCGAGTTGATCGGGCCTGCGATGACCCCGCAGGCCTCATCTGGATGATCGGCGCGAGCGTGGGCAACCATGTCATCAACGAGGTGTCGAGGAATTTTGAGCACGACCTAACCCTACGGCGCCCGTTCCGGTTGCGACTCTCAGCAAGTCGTCGGAGTATGTCCGGTTGACGGGCGGCACTCGATCTGGACGCCGTACGTGGAAGTCCTACGTCATCACTATTCGGAGGTCTCAAATGGAATCCGTTCTCCAGCTCGATTATTCGCAATTCCAAACCGTGTATAACGTCCTTTCGTTCGCCGTGGCGTCAATGCTCGCCGCCACAGTATTTTTCCTCGTGGTGCAGGGCAGAGTTCTGCCACGCTACCGCCAGGCGCTCATCGTCTCTGCAATGGTGACCTTCATCGCGGGCTACCATTACGTCCGGATTTTCAACTCGTTCACCGAGGCATATGTCGCAGTGGGCGACGGCACCCCGGCCACCGCGATGAATGCGATGTCCTACGTGCTCGTCAATGGCGATGGCTTCAACGAGGGCTACCGCTACGTCGACTGGCTTCTCACGGTTCCGTTGCTGCTCTTCGAAGTCATCGCAGTGCTCGCACTCGCCCCGCAGGTCCGCAAGGGCCTCATGCTCAAGCTCATCCCCGCTTCCGCGCTGATGATCATCCTGGGCTACCCGGGCGAGATCGCAGTCGACACGGCCACCAAGACGGTCTGGGGCGTACTTTCGACGCTCCCATTCATATATATCCTCTACGTTCTTTTCGTCGAGCTCAGCAAGGCTGCGAAGAACCAGCCCACGCAGGTTGGCAAGGACCTGAGCGGTCTTCGCTGGCTGCTCCTCGCAACCTGGGGCGTTTACCCGATCTCGTACCTGCTCCCAATGCTCGGGATCGCGGGTGCAGATTCCTTCGTGTGGCGTCAGGTCGGCTATTCGCTCGCGGACGTCCTCGCGAAGTGCCTCTTCGGTCTGCTCATTTACAAGATCGCCCGCGAGAAGAGCTTCGCAGACGACCCGGCTTTCGCCGAGCAGGAGATCAAGGCGGCTCCGTCCAGCGGAGCCTGATCAACGGCGCCACGGCGCCTGCACCACACGTTGGAGCGGTGGTCCCTCATTCGGGGCCACCGCTCCTTCACGTGACGGTTACCTCGATCGAGCCATCGCCGCTCCGAGTGAGGCCTTCGGCGCCTACCACCGACTATTCTCGGCCCATGATCCAATGGGCTGAGGATACAGACTTCGCTCGCGATGCAGGTCAACGTTTAGAGCAGGCCTTCGTCCTGTGCTCATTCGCCTCACTCCTCGTCGGTCAGGCGACTGAGTGACTCGCTTCGATCCAGCGCGCATCTTCGAGACACTTGATCGTCACGGGGTGATCTACCTAACCATCGGGGCGTGGGCCGTCATCGCCCATGGCTACGTCCGTGCAACAGCAGACATCGATTTCGTGGCCCGCCTCGACAAAGAGAATATTGAAAGACTCGCGGCGGCACTGAGCGAACTAAATGCTCGGCTGCGGGGAGTAGATGCCGACAAACTCGACATTGATCCGACCATACCCAACACGCTCGGCAATGGAGCGTCGTTCACTATGGACACAGATGCCGGCCCTCTGGATTTCCTCAACGACGTTCCCGGAGCCGCAGACTTCGATCTCATGCGAAGCAGAGGTCACCTGGCCGATGCCGGTGGCGTCGCCGTGTGGGTCGTTGGCCTTGAGGACCTCATCCGCATGAAGGTCGCCTCAGGTCGTGAACAGGATCTGCTCGACATTCACAAGCTTGAAGCGCTACGGGCGACACGACCTCGGGAAGAGTAGAAGCCCGCTCACCGTCACGACAGGTCGTCGAGGTGAAGCTGGACGAGCGACTCCTGAAGGTAGGTGAGCCAGTCGTAGAAGTCTAGGAGCCCAGCCCTCGGATCCTCGTCCGGGAGGGCGGCGATCTCATCGTGGTTGTCGTCGGTCAGCCCAATCCGGGTGCCGATCGCCAGACGGCCATCGTTGAGGAAGCCCAGCCAGCTCGCCTGCTCCTGATCCGAGAGGGTGACCTTCTCCCCCGACCGCTGCAGGGCCTCTGCAACAGTGCGGGCATGTGCCGTCTTCGTCTCGCGTAGCGACCGCTCGGTGAATCGCCGGAAATCCATCGCAGCCTCGTCATCGCCTTCGTACGCGTCAGGCAGCAGCCGCGCGAGCGCCGGGTCGTCCGGGGCCCTCGCCTCGTCATCGATGCCGACCATGATCGCGAGCGGGTCACGTGCGTCGCCTGCGTCGTTCGGGGCAACGAACTCGATCACCTGCGCCGAGAGCGAGCGCAGCAGGCCTTTCTCGACATCGTCAAGCCTGATGATGGTGCGGCCCGATCTGGTCCGATAGAAGGCGTCGGGCATCAGTCGTCCTTCTGGAGCGTGGCCCACAGGCCGTAGGAGTGCATCGCTGCAACGTCGATCTCCATCGCCTCACGGGTGCCGCTCGATACTGTCGCACGGCCCTTCTCATGGACGTCGAGCATGAGGAGTTCAGCCTTTGCGCGGTCGAACTTGAAGTAGGTCATGAACACGTACGTGACGTAGGACATGAGGTTGATGGGATCGTTCCAGACGATCGTGACCCACGGGCGTTCCGTCACCGTCTCCTCGGAAAGGGCGGTGCGCTCGGACGGCGCTATCGACATACCGCCATTGTCTCGTACGCTGGCATCATGACGTCCGCAATCCCGGCAAAGCGTTCGGATCTGCCGAATCCAGCCATCCTCACACGCATCCGCGAATCCGTGATCGGCGACGACCAGATCATGCACGGACCATTCGGTCCCCGACGCGTCACGTATGCCGATTACACCGCCAGTGGACGCGCCCTCAGCTTCATCGAGGACTTCATCCGCGGGGAGGTCCTCCCCCGCTACGCCAATACCCATACCGAGTCCAGTGGGACAGGGCTGCAGACCACCCGGCTTCGCGAGGATGCCCGCGAGATCATTCGCACCGCGGTCAACGGCGACGACACCACCTGCGTCATCTTCACCGGATCCGGATCCACCGGAGCGATCAACAAGCTCGTTGGGGTTCTGAACCTGAGGATCCCCGCGGACCTCGACGACCGGTACCAGCTCTCCTCGCGCATCCCTGCGGACGAGCGCCCGGTCGTGTTCATCGGCCCGTTCGAGCACCACAGCAATGAGCTTCCGTGGCGCGAGTCAATCGCCGACGTCGTCACCATCCACGAGGATCCAGACGGCCATATCGATGTCGATCATCTGCGCGAGGAGCTCGAGCGCTACGCCTCTCGGCCGATGAAGATCGCCTCGTTCAGCGCTGCGAGCAACGTCACCGGCATCGTCTCCGACACCCACGCCATCACCCAACTGCTCCACGAACACGGTGCCCTTGCCTTCTGGGACTTCGCCGCAGCCGCCCCCTACATCGACATCGAAATGAACCCGCGCTGTTCGGACCACCCGCTCGCCTACAAGGACGCCATCGTCCTGAGCCCGCACAAGTTCGTCGGCGGTCCCGGCACCCCCGGCATCCTCATCATCCGGCGCGAGCACCTACGCAACACCGTGCCCGACGTCGTCGGCGGCGGCACCGTCGCCTACGTCAATCCGCAGGAGCACCGCTATCTCGAGGATCCCGTCCACCGGGAGGAGGGCGGCACGCCTGCGATCATCGAATCGATCCGCGCGGGCCTGGTGTTCGCGCTCAAGGACGAGGTCGGAGTCGAGGTGATCCGGGCCCATGAGTCCGACTTCGTCACCCGAGCCATCGAGGTCTGGGGTTCGAACCCTTCCATCCAGGTGCTTGGCAACCTCACCGCCGAACGCCTGTCGATCGTCTCCTTCGTCGTCCGACGCAACAACGGACGCTATCTCCACCACAACCTCGTCGTCGCGATCCTCAATGATCTGTTCGGGATCCAGTCGCGAGGCGGCTGCTCGTGCGCAGGCCCCTATGGGCACCGACTCCTTGGGATTGACGTCGAACGCTCACATGAGTTCGAGCGCGAGATCACCCACGGTTGCGAGGGGATCAAGCCCGGCTGGGTCCGGGTCAACTTCAATTACTTCATCTCCGAGCCCGTCTTCCATTACGTCGTGCAGGCGGTTGACCTCATTGCCACCTCTGGGTGGAAACTGCTCCCCCAGTACCGGTTCGACACGGCCACCGGCCGCTGGCATCACCGAGGCGGTCCGGTCGAGCCACCCTTGCGCCTGCGGCAACTCCACTACGACGATCACGGCGTCCTGCAATACCCGCAGCAGCATGACCAGGCACCCGAGTCAGCTCTCGCCGATTACCTCGCTGCGGCGAGGGCCCTGCTTGAGTCGCTTCCGATCGACATCCTCGCCGAGGGCTCCGCGAGCCTCTCTGAGGACTTCGAGCACCTGCGTTGGTTCGACCTGCCTTCGCTTTGCCTTGAACCCGCTACTTCACCCGGATCGTGAAGGTCTCGGACACCCCGTAGCTGATGCCGCCACGTGCATTCGCGGTCGCGCGATACGTGAGAACCCCCTTCTTGCGCGGCATCTGAATCGTCACCTTCACGACCCCGCGGGCGTCCGTTCGTCCTCTGCCGACCGTCCGCCACTTCTCCCCTCGCTGCACCTGGACGAGGATGACCTGCTTCTTTCGGGCAGGCTGCGCCACGACCCTGATGACCGTACTCTCGTTCGCCTTAACGACAACCTTCTTCGGGCGCGCCCTCACGACTGAGGTGACGAGCACCGGTAACGGATCACTTGCCTGCTCGGCCCTACCAGCCACGCCCGGTACGAAGATCCGCCAGGACCCCGGCTCTGTGACGGTCGGATTGAAGATGACGGTGCCGTCAGCTGCAATGGGTGCACTCGTGATCGCGGCCCAGTCCTTGGTCTGGGCCTTCTGGAACTGAAGCATCGCGTCGACGCCGGTCACGGGGACACCACCGGAGGTGACGATCGCCGAGATAGCCAACGGCTGCCCGAAGGCGACCGTGGGCGGAACCGTAAGGGCGATCTCAGTCGCCGCCGGCGCCAGCTGCTGGGCATAGGCGCGGATGAGTGGCCATTGGGCGGGGTCGTCACCGCCAATCGTCCAGTACGCGGCCCCGGCGAGACCGAACTCACCGACGAGTTGTGTGCGGGCGAGGACTGCCTGTGGACCTACCCACCACATGATTCGCCTGGCAGTGCAGGTCTGGGTCGCACCGGACGCATCGGTCCAGTTCAGGAGCTTGGGGTACTCAACCCAGTTCTCCTGTGATGTTGGGTCCCATTGAATTGTTGCCGGGTCAACGCCCAGCGTGGCGAGCTGACCGGGAATGTCGGCGTCGGTGACCGAAGCCATCGAGGTGAGGGTCTTGTAGCCGCTCGTCCCGCTGGCAGGACAGTTTCCCGAGAGCTGGTAACCGCCCGACGCCGTGCGCTTTGTCCAAGCGCGGCCATAGGTAGGAACGCCAATCTGGATCTTGTTTGCCGGCACCACCGAAGCGGCGTAGGCGACGATTGCACGTACCCACGGCATGGGGGCAATCGCACCGATCCCCTGCACGTGGAAGTCGTAGGCCATGATGCGGATTCGATCGACGAAGGGGGCGATGCCGGTCATGTTGTAAACCCAATAGCCCTCGGTGGG
>CAMAWO010000184.1 GCA_945861925.1 Bifidobacterium breve
CTCGTAGAACTTCGCCGAGTCGCCGACCTCTTCGGCCGTCACGAGCAAGTGATCTAGTCGGGGTGGCGCAATGCCCTTGAGTCCTTCGACGAACGGAGACGGGTTCACCGGAAGCGTGGCGCGTCCGACCATCTTGATGTCGTGCACCAACTCCATGGTCTGGCCGGACGGGGTCTCGAATTGGATGGATTCACCCTGGCCAACCCGCTCACCGCGAGAAATTCGCCGAACTGGGAATCCATATTGGCTCACCTTGAGTTCTAACTCCTCAAGGTCATCCTCGCGTTCTACCTTAAACGACATCTGATCGAATCCGACCCTCGGACCGTAAATTAACCGCAGCGAGTGGTGGTTCGGTTCGTCCCAGCACTTCAGGTAGACGGAGTTCTCGTCGCGTTCAGTTTCCAACAATCCGATGACCTCGGTGTAGTACGCCGTTGCGAGATCAAGATCTGTCACGGTGATATCAACATGTGCCAGTCTCTGAAGACCCATAACCCTTCCTCCTCAATCGCAACTCGGTTCGGGTGCAATTTCATATGTCGCAACGGTAGGGGGAACCTGTCCCGCATGGAAGTACGTTGTCCCATGGAGAGGAACACTCGCTGCTACCGTCCGTCCATGGAGGGTGCACCAGCAGCCACTGAGCGTGGTCCGGAGCAGATGAGGGCGATCATGACTGCCTACGTGCGAGCCATGCATAAGGCATACCTAGATGCCACCGAACCCATGACCCTCGGTGATCGCGCCCGACTTCCACTGCTCGCACCGGACCGGTTCATCGTCGCCGCAATTGGTACGCGCTACCTGCATGTGCTGGGTACGACGGAGCCGTTGCCGGCACCGACCGGTCAGGAGGTACAACTCAATGACTCACTGGGTGACCTGCGGTGGTCCCTTCGCTTCTTCGATCCGCTGATTGCACCACAACTCGGACTCATCGACGAGCCTGAACGCCCCGAACCGCTACAGGTGCGTGAGGCCCTAGGCATCCGATCCGTGGTCTATCACTTGTCGGTCCGACCCGGTGGCGGGCTTACCCCGCACCATGCCCAGCACGCCGGAACCGGTCTTGCGCATTCGCACGCCGCCGCGGATCGTGATTTCGCCAGTATCGCGGCCTTGGTTTCCACAAAGGTTCCTCTGGTGCGCGAAATGCAGTCGGCTCACATCAACCAGTTGGCGACGGCGCATCTGCTTCTCGCCCATGCGCTGGTCGGCGCAGACGTCATCACCGCCGGTGCGACCGACTTCGACGAGGTGCGCCGGCAAACACTGAGCGCACTGCGCAGTACTGCATCATGACCGAACCGAAACGACGGGCCCATTCCACGTTGTCCAGCGTGACGAATGCCGCACGTGTGCTGAAGGAGTTCGGAAAGGGCAATCGTGAGATCGGCGTGACAGAACTGTCTCGACGACTCGGCATCGGGAAGAGCACCGCACACCGACTTGTGAACACCTTGGCCGAGGAGAAACTGCTCGAACAGGATCCGGAGACCGGGCAGTACCGTTTAGGCTTGGTCATGTACGAACTCGGCGCAGTCGTGCACTGGCACACCGACCTGCATGAGGCCTGCTCCCCCGTCCTCGATCAACTGCGCACTGCTACGAACGAGACAATCCAGGTCGCGATTTTGGACCACCGCGAGGTGGTGTACGTCGAGCGGCGGGAGAGCCCACAAACCCTTCGGCTGTTCGGTCGAGTCGGCCATCGCAATGACGCGCACTGCACGAGCACCGGCAAGTTGCTGCTCGCCTGCCTCTCGCCGGCCAAGTTGGAGAGCACGACGATAGGCTGGAAACTCCGTGCTCGCACCCCGTATACGGTCACACGTATGGACCAGTTGATGAAGCAACTTGAGGACATTCGCCGCAATGGTTGGTCGGAGAACATCAATGAGGCCGAAATGGGCGTCGCATCCGTGGCGGCTCCGATCCGAAATGGTCTCGGCGAAGTGATTGCTGCGGTGTCCATTGCCGGGCCCGTGCAGCGCCTGACCGGTGACTCACTTCGACGCTTTGCCCGACCCTGTGTTGACGCCGGATTGGCGATCAGTCGACGGCTTGGTTATCGCGACACGAAAGGTGCCCGACTCACATGATGCTCACCCTTGATCAGGTCGAAGCGCACGCCCAAGCGCTCTACGACGCGCGTTCGCAGCGGCGGCCCATCGCCCCGTTCACCGAGGCGATACCCGAGCTCGGCGTCGCTGAGGGGTACGCCATTCAGCAGGTGTTAGTCAACAAGCTGATCGCCGACGGTGAGGTGATCATTGGATACAAGTTGGGCTTGACCTCCCTTCCCATGCAGCGTCTGCTCGGTGTTGACCAACCAGACTTCAGTCCGATATTCGCTTCCGGGGTGTACCGGGACGGCGCTGAACTACCCGTTGGTGACTTCATCGCCCCACGGATCGAGGCCGAGATCGCCGTGCTGTTGGAGTCAGAACTCTGCGGACCGCACTGCACGCCGGCGATGGTCGAGCGCGCCTGCGCCGGCCTGATCGCCTCGGTTGAAATCGTCGACTCCCGCATTCAGGATTGGCGCATCGCAATCGCAGACACAGTGGCCGACCTTGCAAGTGCAGGGGCTATCGCGCTCGGCAGTTCTGTTGTCGGCATCAACGGATTCGACCCACGGGTGCTCGGAATGGTGTTTACCAAGAACGGTCAGGTCATCGCCACCGGTGCCGGTGCCGCAGCCCTCGGTGATCCTCGGGCCGCCGTCGCTTGGCTGGCGAACACACTGGCACCGATGGGCGTCACCCTGCCGGCGGGCAGCATCATCATGACCGGTGCCTTGCATGCGATGGTGCCGATATCCGCGGGCGACGTGTTCCGCGCAGAGTTTGCCCATCTGGGACCGATCACGATGCGGATATCAGGAGAGTAGGACGAATGAAACAATTGCGGTGCGCCATAATCGGTTCCGGCAATATCGGAACTGACCTGATGTACAAGATGCTGCGAAGTACCAGCCTCGATCTTGTCGCACTTGTTGGTATCGATCCGGCGAGTGACGGCTTAGCGCGGGCCCGCGCTGCCGGTATCGAAGGACCGCACACCGGACCAGAGTGGGTATTGGAACACGCCGATGACATCGACCTAGTCTTCGACGCGACCAGTGCCTACGTGCACATGCGTCATCACAGGGAGTACCGCGATGCGGGAGTCACCGCAATTGATCTGACACCGGCGGCGATCGGCCCCAAAATCATCCCATCGGTGAACCTGTACGACCATCTAGACGCGCCTAACGTAAACATGGTGACCTGCGGCGGTCAGGCAACGACGCCGATGGTGTTCGCTATCCGCCGCGCCATCTCGACACTGCCTTACGCCGAGATGGTGTCCACCGTTTCCTCGAGGTCAGCCGGGCCCGGAACCCGTCAGAACATCGATGAGTTCACGAGGACAACCTCAACCGCACTGCAGGAGATCGGCGGCGCTAAGTTCAGCAAGGCGATCATCGTGCTCAACCCGGCGGAGCCACCGATCATGATGCGCAACACCGTTTTCGCCGCAATCCCCGAGGGGGCCGATCACGCGAAGGTAGTGGCGTCCGTGGAGGAGATGGCCGCCGAGGTCGCCCAGTACGTACCGGGGTACCGCCTGAAGAATCCACCTGTTATCGAAGAGGGGCCGTTCCACACCCCGGGTGGTGTGGTGCCCTATCGCGCCGTGGTGCTACTCGAGGTGGAAGGCGCCGGGGACTACCTCCCCAGGTTCGCAGGGAACCTAGACATCATGA
The DNA here is from genome assembly GCA_945861925.1 of Bifidobacterium breve. GTDB lineage: Bacteria > Actinomycetota > Actinomycetes > S36-B12 > S36-B12 > WLND01. Next base: position 3,755 of record CAMAWO010000184.1, read on the forward strand.
CCGCTGCCGCACTGCGCGTCGGTGAAGCAATCGCTCACTCCCGCGTCCCGACAGGAGTCCCGGCATGAGAACCGACGTTGACTACCGGCTCATTGACTCGACTCTGCGTGACGGATCGCATGCCATCAGTCACCAGTACGACGTCCAGGACGTCGTCGCGATCGTTCGCGGCCTGGACCGCGCCGGGTTGCAGGTGATCGAAGTCGCCCACGGTGACGGTCTGGGTGGCTCCAGTTTCAACTACGGCTTCTCCAAGGTTGACGAGAAGGAACTCATCGCCCAAGCGTGCGCGGCGACCACGAACGCCGAGATCGCCGTTTTGTTGCTGCCCGGTATCGGCCTCGCCGATGACCTGCGCGATGTGCGGGAGATGGGGGTTTCGGTTGCCCGCATCGCCACACACTGCACCGAGGCGGACATCAGCGAGCAGCACATCAAGACGGCTAAGGGCTTGGGCATGGAAACAATAGGGTTCATGATGATGGCGCACATGAACTCCCCCGAGGGTCTGGTCGAACAGGCTCTGCTGATGCAGTCCTACGGAGCGGACGCCATCTACATCGCGGACTCCGCCGGGGCGATGACCACCGAGGATGTGCGTCGTCGGATCAACGCACTCGTTGAGGCCCTTGACGTTCCCGTGGGCATGCATGCGCATAACAACTTGTCGATGGCGGTGGCCAACTCGATCGCCGCGTACGAGGAAGGCGCAAAGAACCTTGACGGCACCAGTGCCGGCGTTGGGGCCGGTGCGGGCAACTGCCCCACCGAAATCCTGGCCGCCGTGTCCGATAAATACGGCATCACCACCGGTGTCGACGTCCTCGCCCTGATGGATGTTGCCGAAGAGGTGGTCCGACCGATCATGCCGCGGCAACAGGTTATCGATCGCGCGGGATTGATCCTGGGGTACGCCGGCGTGTACGGGTCATTCCTGCTGCACTCCCAGCGTGCCGCCGAGCGTTACAACGTTTCGCAGGCCGAGATCCTGCTCGAACTGGGCCGACGTCAAGTGGTCGGCGGACAGGAGGACATGATCATCGACGTGGCGCTGGAACTGGCCCGCAAGCATGCGGAGGCGCAGTCATGACGAGCCTGGCCAACCGACTCATCACTGCGGCACGTGAGCGCACTGCCACGACTCCGCTGAGTGATGATGTCCCCGATTTGGACGTGAACGTGGCGTATGACATTCAGGCGGAGGTCGTGAAAGCCCGGCTTGACTCCGGATCGGTGATCGTCGGCGCGAAGTTGGGTCTGACGAGTGCCGCCAAGCAACAGCAGATGAACGTCAGCGAACCGCTGTACGGCTGGCTAACGAACGACATGCAGATCGAAACCGGAGCGACCTTGGATTGCGCGCAGTTCATCCAACCCCGATGCGAGCCGGAAATCGCATTCCTGCTTGGCCATGACCTCGGGGGAGCGTACGTATCCGCGGCACATGTCTTGGCTGCAACCGACCTGGTGTTTGCGGCCGTGGATGTGTTGGACTCCCGGTTCGCCGGTTACTCCTTCACTCTGCCCGATGTGGTCGCGGATAATTCGTCCAGCGCGGGGTTCGTTCTCGGAGGACAGGGTGTGCGCCCAGACGGGTTGAATCTACGCCTCACCGGGTGTGCGTTCTACAAGAATGGTGAACTCCTCGCTACCGCATCAGGCGCCGCTGTACTCGGACATCCGGCAGCGGCTGTCGCTTGGCTGGTGCGCAAACTCGCCGCACGCGGGGAGGGGCTGAAAGCTGGTCACGTCGTGCTTTCCGGATCCATGACAGAAGCCATCGCCGTCGCCCCGGGTGATGTAATTACCGCCCGGTTCGATCGACTGGGTAACGTTGAAATCCCATGCCGATAAGGGAGCACCATGCCGTTCATTCAAGTCACCCTGCTCGAGGGTCGCTCCGTCGAACAAAAGCACGCGCTGATTCGCCGGCTTACCGAGGCAGTCGCCGAGGAAGTCGGCGGAGACCCGCAACGCATCCGAGTCGCGCTGTACGAAGTCAGTGCCGACGACTGGGGCATCGGTGGTGTTCCCATGTCGGTACTTCGACCGCATGGGTGATGCATGAGCTGGTTTCGGATAGTGCCGATCCAAGAACTCCTTGACGGTCGTGCGCATCGGTTTGATGTTGACGATCGCGCCGTGTGTGTCACGCGGCACGGTGATTGCTACTACGCGATGTCCGATGTCTGCCCGCATAAGGGAGCGTCGCTGAGCGCCGGTCTCCTGCGTAACGGATGCATCACCTGCCCATCACACGTGTGGCGGTTCAGTGTTGTTGATGGGGTGATGCAGGGGAATGAATACACCCGCGTGCCGGTGTATTCGACGAGAATCGTCGACTCCTGGCTTGAGGTGGACTTACCGCCCAAGCCAATGACCCGAACGCTTCGAGAAACCCTGCTCGCACATGCGCGCGGCGAGCAATCAATGGACCAAACATGACTTCGTCAGATCGTGGACTCCTTCTCGACGTCGGCGTTGTGCTGTTCAAATCAGCCTGGGAGATCGCCGACCGTTACGAGCAGATCCGCGGACTCCCGCCGGGAACTGTGCATGGACGCGGCCCACTCGATCCGGACGGGGATGAACGCTGGCAGCGCTACCTAGCCGGAGAGGCCACAGAGCGCGAGTACTGGCTGGACTTCGCAGCACAAGCACAGTCAAACGGGGCACCGCTGGATGGGCACCCGACGTTGATGCGAGCGATGTTTCAAACCCCTGGGATTGACGTCGTTCGACCTCAGGCACGCGCCCTCGTGAACGCTTGCGTGGCCGCTGGGCGCAGCGTCGGCATCCTGACGAATGAGCTGATGGACTTCCAAGGGCGAACCTGGGTTGAGCAACAGGACTGGTTTCCGCTGTTTTCTGTCCTGGTCGACTCATCGGAGTTGGGCATGCGCAAGCCCAATCCGGAGCCGTACCTAGTTGCGATCGAACAGATGGGACTGCCGGCCGATCAGATCGTTTTCATCGACGACAACCCGACGTACGTTGCCGGTGGAAAATCAGTCGGTTTAACCAGCCTACTCTTGGACGTGCACGATCCCGGGGCCGTCTTTAAGGATGCGGCGCGCTTTTTGGGTGTTGTTCTCTAGCGGTCGATCTGCATGACGACGGCTTTGGGTTCCGTGAAAAACTCCCGACTGAAGGTACCGCCCTCCCGGCCGACGCCGGATTCACCGACACCACCGAATGGTGCGCGAAGGTCACGAATAAAAAAGCAGTTAACCCACACCGTGCCCGCATTCAATTTGTCTGCCACCCGGTGCGCCCGGCTGAGGTTTTCGGTGAACACCATCGCATTCAACCCATACCGGGTGTCATTCGCCGCGTGCACGGCCTCGTCCTCAGTGTCGAAGGGCTGCACAACGACGACCGGCCCAAAAATCTCCTCCTGACACACCCGCGCATCGGTCGGAGCATCAACGATGATTGACGGGGCCACGAACCACCCGTCACCGACGCCGCCGGTGAGCAGTCGGCCCCCATCAGCGCCGAGGCTGTCGAAGTACCCGGACACCTTGGTAAAGTGCTTGAGGGATGCCAGTGGTCCGAACTCGGTCGCCGGCTCCTTCGGATCCCCAATTCGTAACGCCTGCGCCGCGGCGAC
>CAMAWO010000185.1 GCA_945861925.1 Bifidobacterium breve
CCTGCCGATGGAGGACGAGATGTCTTCGTGCACATCTCGGCGGTTGAGGCTGCGGGGATACGTACGATGGATGAAGGTCAGGCGATCACTTACGAGTTGGCACGGGACAAGAATGGCAAGTTTATGGCTTGGAATCTTAGGGAGTGGTAGTTCGGTCGTGGGTGAAGGGTTATTGGGGGGTACCCCTTTCGGAGGTACGACCGACCAGAAGAGGCGCGCCCCTGGTGACCTTCGGGAGCACGTTGGCGGTGTGGCGGTTGCTCGCCCGTGTCTCTGACCCGTCCGATTTCATGGCGTCGCTCACCCGAACAGTGCTGGCTGACGCGACAACGCTGCAGCCCACACGAAGTCGATGGAGTCTTGTGCGGCGACCCTCATGGAGCCTTGGTGATGAGTCCGTGTTGGACGATGGCTTCGCGGTCGTTGCCTTCTGACGTTGCGGCCACCGGACCGTTTCCCGCCTTCACCGTCTTGCCGGCACCCATCGTGATCCTCGCAAGAGCAATTCCCCGGTCTCGTCCATCATCTGACTGCCCTCGAACGTTCATCAAAGTCCTAGATGAAGCCGCAGCGCGCGGTCGACGTGCGCCATGTCCGATGCCCGCACCACTCCCACATGCCGGGTCGCGCGCGTGACCGCCACGGATCTCACCTGCTCGGCCTGCGCCTTCGACTCACGCGTGAGTCCGGTGGCCTGCGGTGCCAGCAGGACTTGAAAGGAGTAGACGGTGGAGGTGTTCGTGGTGAGCGGAACGATCGTCACGACCCCGCTACCGCGTCGAGCGGCCGCCTGATTGGCGCCGTCGTTGCTCACGATAATCGCCGGACGAACCTTGTTGTCCTCTGCGCCGCGGACGGGGTCAAGATCGAAGAGCCAGATGTCGCCCCGCCTCACGCGCGTCCGAGTCCGTCATCTGACGCGGTGTCCCAGACTGCGACTTCGCCCGTGTCATGCCACTCATTGAAGGCTCGCTCGTAATCATCGGCAAGATCGGCCGCCTTGAGCATCGCTATCGCTTGATGCACGACCGCAGACCGAGAGTTCATACCTGCGCGATGCGCGAAGACGTCGAGAAAGTCAACGTCTTCATCAGGAAGGCTGATGCTCAATTTCATACGATCATGCTACTAAAGTCATACTCTGGTGGGATCAACTCATCAGCACTCAGTTTGCTCACGCCCAGCGCCTCGATACGTTGACGCGCGAAACAACTGCCGTCGTTTTGCTCGCTCTCGAGAGGCGCCCCAAAATGGACACATACATGGCTCGGCTCGATATGGGAAGGGCAATCACATGAAGGGCATGACGATCGCAGCTGCCGTGACCATGGTGCTCGCCGCACTGATCGGCCTCTCGCCACTCTTGATCTTGCTCTCAGGCGCCGCCGGATCCGAATTCGGGCAGGTCGGCTGGGTCTTCATGTTCTTCACCATTCCCGTTGGCTTGCTCGTGAGTCTCGTTGCCTTCGGCCTCGCGATCGCTGTGTCGATCATCGGCATCTCGCGCGCCAAGAACAGGAGCACTCCGCGGATGCTCATCGCCATCGGCGCACTTGTGCTCATGGTCCTGTCGCTCGGTGGGGTCACCGTTTTGCTTGCAACGTATGGCATGTCGATCGATCTGAACCTCATCGCGATCTTCGGTCTTCTGGGTCTGGCCGGCATCGGCCTTGGCGTCGTGACCGGGTTTATCGCCCCGGCTCGCGAACCCAGGATCGACACGGTCACTTCCTGAGCAGGCTAGGCATCGACTACCAGCGCGGCAGGGCCTTGCCCGGGTTCAGGATTCCTTCAGGATCCCACGCCGCCTTGATCCGCGAGTGGAGGTCGATCGCGACGGGGTCGAGCTCCTCGGCCAGATGCTTGCGCTTCAAGGTGCCAACGCCATGCTCACCTGTGACCGTCCCGCCGACGAGCAGGGCAATATCAACGATCTCGTCGAACGCGACCATGGCCCGCACGTACGCCGCCTCGTCGCCGCGCGGAACGACGATGGTCGGATGCAGGTTGCCGTCGCCTGCATGGCCGAAGGTGCCAATGAGAACGTCATTGCGGGCGGACACCTCGGTGATCATCTGCATGGCCCGGGCGAGTTCTGACCTCGGCACCGCAATGTCGTCGAGCAGCCAGTCGCCGATCGTCTCGAGCGCAGGGATCGCCATCCGGCGAGCACCGAGCAGCATCTCGGCCTGCTCCGGATCCTCCGACCGGTAGACCTCGGTCGCACCTGAGCGCTCGCAGATCTCGAGCAGCGCATCAGCTTCGGCGACACCGGCGTCGCCCGGGAGATCGGACTGCGCAATGAGGAGGGCCTCAGCAGAGGTATCAAGCCCCATCGGCCGCCAGTTCTCGACCGCCGTGATCGTCGCACGGTCCATGAGTTCGAGCATGCTCGGCGTCATTCGGGTCATGATGCCCTCGACGGCCCTACCCGCCGAGAACAGATCCGGGAAGACTGCGACCGCCGTGGTCGGGGTCGGAGGGAGCGGACGCAGCCGCAGGCGCGCCATCGTGACAATGCCGAGGGTTCCCTCGCTGCCCACCATGAGGCCAGCAAGGTCATAGCCCGCAACACCTTTCACTGTCCGGCGTCCGAGCCGGGTGATACGTCCGTCGGCGAGCACGACCTCCAGGCCGAGCACAGCATCGCGAGTCACCCCGTACTTCACGCAGCACAGGCCGCCCGCGTTCGTGTTGACGTTGCCACCGATCGAGCAGAAGTCCTTGCTCGCCGGGTCAGGCGCGTACCAAAGGCCTTGGCCAGCAACATAATCGCGCAGTTCGGTGTTGAAGATGCCCGGCTCGGTCTCGACGTAGCCATTTGCGACGTCAACCTCGAGGACCTTGTTCATCTTCTCAACACACACGATGAGGGAGCCATCGACTGCATTCGAGCCCCCCGAGAGCCCCGATCCCGCCCCGCGTGGCACGACCGGAACACGATGCTTGTGAGCGGCCTTCATAACCGCCGAGACCTGCTCGGTCGTGCGAGGGAAGACAACTGCAAACGGCTCACCCACCTCGGACCCCGTCGAGCGGTCCTGCTTGTAGGTGGGTAGGCGGTCCGGATCGGTTACGACATCGCCATCGGCCAACACCGCTGCACATGCGGCGAGCACTGCATCCTCATCAGTCACACGTGAACGGTAGTACGAAAGCACGTCGGCGCTGCTAGCGTCCCTCCGTGACCACCAATTCTGCGACGACCATCGCCACGACATCCGACCGGCCGTCACGCAGCTCGTTCGTTTTGCTCGCGCTCGTCACCGGCGCCATCGTCGCGAATGTCAATCTCGGAATCACGGGCGTCGCCCTGCCAACCATCGGCCGCGACCTCGGGGCCAGCCAAGACCAGCTCACGAACATCGCCGATGCCTTCGCGCTCGGCCTCGCATCGACCGTCTTGTATTTGGGTTCTGTCGGCGACCGCTACGGCCGCAAGCTCATGTTCATCCTCGGTTGCATCCTCACCATCCCGACCTCGATGATGGCTGCTTGGGCGCCGAGCGCCGAGTTCCTCACGCTGAGCCGGTTCCTGTGCGGGCTGGCCGCCGCGCTCCTCTTCCCGACCACCCTGTCTCTCATCGGCTCGCTTTTCCGTGGCGGCGCCCAGGTAAAGGCAATCGCCCTGTGGTCCGGCATCGGCGGCGGCGTCGCTGCAGTCGGCCCCCTCATCGGCGGGTGGATGCTCGAGAACTACTGGTGGGGCTCCATCTACCTCGTCACCCTCCCGCTCGACATCCTCGCCCTCGTGGTCGGCATCATCTTCCTGCCCTGGCACTCCGGCGAGGAGCGGTTCTCTATCGACCACATTGGCGGGATCCTCTCGGTGCTCGGCGTCGGCGGACTCGTCCTTTCGATCGAGAAGGCGAACGAGGGCATCACCCCCACGCTCATCGCCTGCCTCGCCGTGGCGGTGCTCGCGCTCATCGGGTTCTTCTGGCGCCAGACCCGAGCACCGCGCCCGCTCGTCGTCCTACCGCTGGCCAAGGCGCGCACCTTCTGGGTCTCCTTCCTCGCCGGCGCGATCACCTTCGGCTCGCTCATCGGCGCCATGTTCGTCGGGCAACAGTTCACGCAGAACGTCCTTGGCTACAACACCCTCCCCGCAGCTGCGGTTGTGCTCCCTGCCGCCGTCATGACGGCGATCGGCGGACAGCTCGCCGGGCGGGTCATCACCCGATTCGGCTCGCGCGTCTCCTACATCATCGGCCTCGCTGCCGTGGCCCTCGCCTTCGCGGTCATGCTCGTCACCTGGCAGTCGGGCGCGCCTGTCGGTTGGATCCTCGGGGTCTACGCCCTGGTCGGCACCGGTGTCGGCTTCGCCGCTACGCCTGCCTCGCATTGCCTCATGTCGTCAGTTCCGTCAAGCAATGCTGGGATGGGTTCGGCGTTCCTCGATCTCACCCGCGACTTCGGCGGCGCGATCATGCAGGCCGTTATGGGAGGCCTGCTCGCGACTGCATACGCAGCGAGCCTCACAACCGCATTCGCCGGCCTGCCGGCTGATCAGGCAGACAAGCTCAGCGAGCAGGCAGCCGACCAGATCACCTCTTCATACTCGGGTGCCGAGCAGGTCGCAGCCTCATACCCGCAGGCTCCGGCGAGTGAACTCATGGCCGCCGCCGCACAGGCGTTTACCGATGGCAAGTCGCTCGCCATCGGCACAGCCCTCGCGCTCACGCTGATCGGGCTCCTGCTCGTCATCGTCGTATTCCCGCGCAAGGAACGCGAGATCGCCTACTACGAAACGATCCAGCAGTCCGCTTAACGGGAGCGCGGGCTAGAGCCGCGCGAGTAGGGCAGCGGCCAGCCGTGGAGCCGCAGTGTGGTCATGCTGGAAGAAGAGCGACGGCTCAGTCAGCTCAAGTTCGAGTACGACGGGTGCGCCGGACGCGTCAGGGATGAGGTCGACACGCGCGTACAGCACGCGGTTGAGGCCGCCTGGTATCGCGGCGAGCGCGGCGTCAGCAACCTCCCGCTCAGCCAACGACGCGGACCGTGGGGTGATCTCCTCGACGACATATAGGCCGGCGACCTTCTCGCCCTCGCTGTCGAGCCGGAGCATCTGTCCCTTGCAGACCGCGTGGGAGAACTCTCCGCCGATGAAGACGAGAGCGGTCTCGCCGATGGTGTCGACGGCCTCAAGATACGGCTGAACCATCACTGCCTCCCCTGCTGCTAGGAGTCTGCGTACGTGGAGGTCCGGCGCATCGCCCGAGGTTGCCGACGAGTAGCGCATGGTGTCGCGCGAGCCGGCAGATACGACCGGCTTTACGACGAACTCGGCAAACCCCGCGGGTGGCTCCCACGTGATTGCGTCGGACGAGGCTTGCGGCACCTCAACGAAGACTGTGGGCACAACCGGCACGCCAACGGCAGCGAGATCGGTGAGGTAGCGCTTGTCGGTGTTCCACTCGACGACGTCGGCCGGGTTCAGCAAAACGCTCACCGACGCAACATGACGAGTCCATCCAATGAACTCCTCGATCCGCCTTGAGTAGTCCCACGTCGCGCGTAGAACCACTGCATCGAACAAGGACCAATCGATGGACGGATCGTCCCAGACAGCCGGCTTCGCTTCAGCCCCCAGTTCCACGAGTGCATCGATGAACTTGCACTCGTCCTCGTCGAGGTCTGGCAGTTCCGCACAGGTGGCGATGGCGATGGCGAAGGGCATGTGGAAGACCCTACCCAGTGCCAGTCAGCCCCAACCTCGTCCGCTTCCGCTAGGCAGGCCGGACGAGCCCAGACGTCGGAGGGAAGAGCGAGTACGACGGGAAGTTGCCGAAGAGGGTCTCGTCGGAGCCGTCCGCGGGAACCGTGACGGCCTGGACGAGCAGGTCACCGCCGACGAACGCACCCTTCCACGAGGCACCCTTGCCACCGAAGATCTCATCGCGGTCACCTCGGGAGCGGGGTGCGTTGATGCCGATCTTGAAGGCCTGCAACTCATCGCCCACCCGATGCGCGAACTCATGGTCATCGGTTGCGATAGAGCTCACAAGCGACCCGTTGCTCGCATTCATCGCGGCAAGGAACTCGGCCTCGGTGTCGACGATGACGATGGAGTCGAGCGGACCGAACGGCTCGCTGTGATGCAGCGCCCAAGATGTCGGCGGCTGGAGCACGCACGCAGGGGCGACATATGCGGAGGTGTCCTGGTGCGGCAGGAACTTGCCATCGCGCAGGGTGCGATGGACGATCGGGATACCGCCGCCGCGGACGGCATCGTCGAAGTTCTGGCGAAGCTCAGTTGCCTTCGCCGCGCTGATGACCGGTCCGAAGTCGAGCTCGGGGAAGGGCAGGTCTTCGCTCTCGACCGCGAGGGGGTTGCCGAAGCGCAGGCTCTCGACGACCGGAAGGTAAGCCTGCAGGAAGTCGGCGAACATGCTGCGCTGCACAACGCAGCGCGGGTAGGCGGTGCAGCGCTGCTTGCCGTACTCATAGCCCTTCTTCAGGTGGCCGGCGAGGAGGTCCCACTGCGAGAAGCCCCAGACGCCCCAGGTGTTGAGGCCCTCCTGCTCGAGGAAATGGCGCCGGCCGGTGTCAGCCAGGGTCGTCGCTGCCTTACGTCCGTTCGCGCGACCGCCAACGAAAGCGAGCGCGCCGATGCCCTCGCCGCGGATGAGGATGTCGCCGAGCGACGAGCCCATGCCCGAGACGAGCGTGACCGGCAGGCCCTCGCGGCGCATGAGTGCGTGGGCGAGGGTGAGGCAGTGGAAGCCGCCCTGGCTCGGGGTCTTCGCGATGACGGCGTTGCCGGCGAGCAGTTGCACGAGTTCGGCATGCACCTGCACGCTCATCGGGTAGTTCCAGCTCGCGATGTTGCTCACCGGGCCGGGCAGGGGCTTGCGGCCGGCAAGCTGACGATCAGACTCGGCGATATACCAGTCGACGCCATCAAGGGCACGGTCGACGTCGGCGCATGCAAGGCGCCACGGCTTGCCGATCTCCCATACGAGGAGCAGGGCCAGCAGGTCGCGGTGCTCACGCATCGCAGCGACCGCGCGGCTCACCCTTTCGCGTCGCTCGTCAAGCCCGACCTTCACCCATTCAGCGTGCTCCCGCACGGCACCGTTGACCGCCTCGGCCGCCTCGTCATGGTTGATCCGCGGTGGGCCCTCGATCTCCATGCCGTCAACGGGGTTGCGGTGCTCTCCCGGGACTCCGGCACGCACCCACTCGCCGCCGATGAGGTTTCGGATCCGGTCTGAATCAAAGGCCTCCGGGGCCACAGAGACGCACCGTGAGTAGGTCTCCGCCCATGACGTACCGGCCTTCATGACGTTACTCATTGGTGCTCCTCAACTGGTGTGGGTCAGCGTCGGCCGAATAGGGC
>CAMAWO010000186.1 GCA_945861925.1 Bifidobacterium breve
ACCAGCGGCCGTGATCGCCTGGAATTCGGCGTTCGTATCCGCTGGCGGGGCACCAACGGGGGCGGCACCCGCCGGTGCCGTTCCGCTGGCTGATGCATAGGCCGTGCGGCCTTCATCAAAGGCGGAGCCGGCCTCGCCGGGCTTCTTCTCGTAGCGGGCAAGGACGGGGTTATTTGACTGCATGGCAACACGGTAACCGACATGAGGCGATTCGACAATCGCCAATTGCACCTTGGTGCCCCCGATGGGATTTGAACCCATACTGTGCCGGGTTTAAGCCGGGTGTCTCTGCCAGTTGGACTACGGGGGCGCGAGCCCAACCCTAGGCGTTTCGAGGGTCAGTCTCCCTAGGACGGGCACCCACGAATGTGGTCGCATGTGCGCCGCCACGCCGCTACTGCGTTCGCCTCCTGAAAGACCTCAGGTCGGTCGTCATTGAAGAATGCGTGAACAGAGCCCGGGTACTCAAGGACCGTGGCCGCTCCACCGTGCTCAGTGATGGCTTCCGCATAGGTAGCGATCGCGGGACCGGCCCAGGAATCATCGGACTCGGCCTTGTGGATGAGCGCAGACTTGCCGGCATACCGCGACCAGTCCGGTGCGAAGTCGGGCCACGGCATGGCAGGGTAGAACGCGACGGAGCAGCAGACGTCAGCGCTCACCGTCGGAGCAAGGAGCGCGAGGCCCCCTCCCATGCAAAAGCCAACGACCGCAATCCCATCCCCCTCGACCTCGGGAAGCTCCGCGAGGGTTCGGGCTGCATACGCAAGGTCATCCGCAACTCGTCCGATATTGAGGCCGAGCATGAGCTTTTGCGCCTCGTCCGGTTCCGTCGTCTCGACTCCCCGATAGTGGTCGACGGCCATGGCAACGAAGCCCTCGTCGGCGAACCGCTGGAGAACGTCGCGAATATGTGGGACAAGGCCCCACCACTCCTGCACGACGATAACCCCGGGACCGCCACCGGAGGGGGGACGGGAGATCAGGGCCGGGACCAGCTCGCCGCGGATATCGATTGAGATGCGATCCATCGACCAAGTGTGCACCACTACAGCCCGATCCACAGCCCCTTCGGCCACGATGGAGTCAGGTCACCCGGTTGCGGCAGCCGTCGATCCGCGAACGAAGAGTCGGGTCGGCAGCTGGCATGACGGCACTGCCGCAGCCACGGTTCCTGCCGTGATCTGTTCGAGCAGGGTCTCGGCAGCCATACGACCAAGCTCGACGACCGGCTGCGCAACAGTCGTCAGATCGAGGAGTTCGGACATGTCGTGGCCATCAACACCGATGAGGGAGAGGTCCGCGCCGGCCACCAATCCGTGACTGCGGAGCGAACGCATCGCGCCGAAGGCCATCTCATCGGACATCGCGAAGACCGCGGTGGGTCGGTTGCGTTGGGTGAGGAGCGACGTCATCGCCTGCTCGCCGCCGGCAACCGTGAAGTGCCCGGTTGACTCCAGATGCGGATCGACCTCAAGGCCCGCCTCGGACATGACCTCGCGAAAACCTCGCTGACGATCCTGATCCGCCGTGGACGGGGAGTTCGTTGCTGACCCCCCGATGATGCCGATGCGCCGGTGGCCGAGATCGACGAGGTGCTGGGTCGCAATGCGGGCGGCGAGGACGTCATCGATCGTCACGCTCGGCACACCTTCCAACGAGACCCCGATGAGACTGGTCGGCATGCCGAGGTCGATCACCTCGCCAAGTTCGGGTTCGCTCGGCGGTACCGCGATGACGAGCACTCCATCGACCCGGCGTCTGAGCCTCGGAGCAGGCGGCTGCCTGAGCTGAGCGTCCGGATTCGAGACGCTCATGAGGAGCAGGTCCATGCCCGCGCTCTGGAGCACTGACTCGATCCCAGATATGACGGTCGAGAAAAACCACCGGGCAATGTAGGGGGTGATGACCGCGACGCTCCCAGTTCGGCCACTAGCGAGCCGGGATGCGCTCGGTGATATCACGTAGTCGAGATCGCCCGCGATTCGCTGCACGCGCAGCCGCGTCTGCTCGTCGACATTCGGCAGTCCGCGCAGCGCCCGGGAGACGGTTGCTGTCGAGACGCCGGCCGCTTGGGCGACGTCGCGAATCGTGATGCCCATCCTCGGGAGTGTAGACAGGCTCCCCCGCCTTCCACAATCGGTTACATTGTGAGCCGCCGGAGCTGCTAGGAGCTCGGCGAGGCCAGCCTGAACACGATGCCGTCGAGGATATCGGTCTCGCTCGCGATGACCTCCTGCTGATCGAAGGCCCGCATGAGCGCCCGGAGCACCATCGCTCCGCCGGCGATGACATCGACCCGCCCCTCATGCATGAACGGCAGGGCCGCGCGCTGCTCCCTTGTCATGGTGAGCAGTTGCCCCGTGGCGCGCTCCACCTCGTCACGGGTCACGACCGCGCCATGCAGGCGAGCCGGGTCGTATTCCGCGAGGTCGAGCACCATCGCAGCGACCGTCGTCACCGACCCCGCGACTCCAACGAGGGTGCGCGCCTCACCCACCGGCACCATGCTCGAGACCGTCGCCAAGGCGTCCGCAAGGTCGGCTTCGACCAGGTCGATCTCGTGGGCGCTCGGCGGATCTGAATGCAGGTGACGCTCGGTCATGCGGACGCATCCGATATTCACGCTGATGCTGTGGCTCGGGAGTCCACCGCCGAGGACGAATTCAGTCGACCCGCCGCCGATGTCGACAACGAGGACGGGTCGTGTCAGAAGGCCCTTCGGCAGGCCCCGTACCGCACCGAGAAATGAGAGTTCCGCCTCCTCCGCGCCGGGGATGACATCAGGTGGAACCCCGAGTCTGGCCTTCACCCCAGCCACAAATTCGGCACGATTGCCGGCATCGCGGGTCGCCGAGGTGGCGACGAACCGCAGGGGCGGATTGCCGTGCTCCGACAACAAGGAGGCGTACTCATCGCACGCCGCCAAGGTCCTTGTGAGCGCCCCCTGCGAGAACTCGCCGGTACTGTCGATTCCTTCACCGAGGCGCACGATCCGCATGGTGCGAACAACGTCGCTCAGCTCGTCCGTCGCCTGATCGACGTCAGCGATGAGGAGCCTGATCGAGTTGGTTCCGCAGTCGATCGCCGCCAGCCGCATCACGTAGCTTCGTCCTCCGGTAAAACGGAGCAGGGATTGGTAGCCCACCATGTGCCGAGCGCAGCGACCACCTCATCACCGAGCGGGTTGACCCCGGGCCCGCACGCAAGGGCATGGGCGGCAAGGACATGCAGGCACTTCACCCGGTTCGGCATGCCACCGGCGCTGATGCCCTCAATCTCCGAGACCTCGCCGAGGATGCCGCGATCGGCGAGATAGGCCTCATGCGCGGCCCCATACGCGGCTGCGAGATCCTCGTCAGTACCGAGCCTGGACTCCATGTCGCGCATGAGCCCACTCGCCTCAAGCGTGCCAATGGCACCATTTACCCTCGGGCAAGTGAGGTAGAAGGTCGTAGGGAACGGGGTTCCGTCGGGGAGCCTGGGGAGAGTCCGGACGACATCGGGGGCGCCGCACGCGCACCGGTGGGCAACCGCCACCATCGCCCGCGGAGCACGGCCGAGTTGTCTCTCCACGCACGCGACGTCGGTGGGTGAGAACGCTGCGTCCGTCACTGACCATCCTCGGCGTTCACCACGGCCTCGTCATCGGCAGATGCGCCCTTCTTCTTCTTGCCTTGATCGGGGATTCCGTCCACCTCGGCTGTCGCCTGCCAGAGCCGCTCGTACCACAACTGCGGTGCGATCTCCGTCACCTCGGCCACAGCGAGCTCCTCGGGGAGATCCTCCGTACCGATGGTCGTGTAGCCAATCTCACCCGGACGTACGAAGTGCAGCCGACGTCGGGCCTCCGCCGCGATGAACGCCGGATCAGCCCAACGCGACTTCTCGATGCGCAACTCCTCGACAAGCATTTGCCCGGACGCCACCTGGACCTCAAGCCCGGCGATCTCGTCACGCTGATCCAACCAAGCGCGCACGGGGACCGCCAAGGTCGCCACCAAGATCGCCCCGACAACAGTGACCATCGCTGCTCGACCGGTATGCGAACCCCCACGCCTCGGCGTGATCAGCAGCGGGGTCTCACTCACACCGTCGATCGTCCCATGAACGGTCAGCCGGACGAGCGACCGAAACGCGGGAATGCCAATGCGCCTGCGTAGCGGGCGGCATCGTCGAGCTCCTCCTCGATGCGCAGCACCTGGTTGTACTTGGCCACGCGCTCGGAGCGCGCGGGGGCACCGGTCTTGATCTGACCACAGTTCGTTGCGACGGCGAGGTCGGCGATCGTGGTGTCCTCGGTCTCACCGGAGCGGTGCGACATCATCGATGCAAAGCCGTTCCTCGTTGCGAGGCTCACTGCATCGAGGGTCTCGGTCAGGGAGCCGATCTGGTTCACCTTGACGAGGAGGGCATTCGCGGCGCTCTCGTCGATACCTCGCTGCAGGCGGGTCGGGTTCGTGACGAACAGGTCATCGCCGACGATCTGAACGCGGTCGCCGAGGCTGCTCGTCAGATGAATCCAGCCGGCCCAGTCGTCCTCCGACATCGGGTCCTCGATCGAAACGAGCGGGAAATCTGCGAGCAGGGACTCGTAGTAGGCGCTCATCCATTCGGAGGAGCGGGCTGCGCCCTCGAAGGAGTAGGACCCGTCGGCGTAGAACTCGGTCGAGGCGACATCGAGCGCGAGCGCGATGTCGGAACCAAGCCGCAACCCTGTCGCACCGACGGCCGTCGCGATGAGTTCGAGGGCTGCGCGGTTGTTTGCCAGCGCAGGCGCGAATCCGCCCTCGTCGCCGAGTCCGGTCGAAAGCCCCTGCTTCTTCAGCACAGACTTGAGCGAGTGATAGACCTCGGTGCCCTGCTGCAGCGCCTCGGTGAAGGTCGTCGCGCCGATCGGGGCGATCATGAACTCTTGGATGTCGACGCCGGTATCGGCGTGGGCGCCACCGTTGAGGATGTTCATCATCGGAACGGGAAGCAGGTGCGCGTTGGGGCCACCCAAGTAACGGAATAGGGGGAGCTCGCACGAGAGCGCGGCGGCCTTTGCGACTGCAAGCGAGACGCCGAGGATCGCATTTGCGCCCAGGCTCGCCTTGTTCGGTGTGCCGTCAAGATCGATCATCACCTGGTCGATGAGCCGCTGGTCGGTGGCGTCCATCCCAATGATCTCGGGGGCAATATCGTCCTCAACCGCCGCGCAAGCCTGGAGAACACCCTTGCCGCCGTAGCGGGCCTCGCCGTCGCGACGCTCGGAGGCCTCGAATGCGCCCGTCGAGGCACCGGAGGGCACGGCGGCGCGGGCGACGGTGTCGTCGTCGAGCAGGATCTCGACCTCGACCGTGGGATTGCCACGGGAGTCGAGGATTTCGCGGGCGATGATTGATTCGATAAGGGCCATGGTGCAAGCCTAGGGGTGGCCATTACCCGCGATGCAACCGCTTAAACGTCAGACCTGGGATGCATTCGGGTGGACTGGCGGAGCGCTACTGCCCCCCGTCTAGGAGCGCTCCACCAGCCACTGAAGGCCGATGAAATCGACCCGGTGTCCGCGAACCACATCAAGTCAGCGCGCGACAACAAAACTCTCCCAGCAGGGTCTGACATTCCCCGTTACCCCAATTCATCTGGCCCCGAATCCGGGTGAGATGAACGAATCGGGCGCCAAAACCCGCCGATTCGTTCATCCGGCCCAATCGCGCAGATGCGCAGGCGTTACCGACGTGGCCTGGCTACGGATGCCAGCAGGGTGCCGCTACGTGGAGAGACTATTGCCAGGCTCCGAGGATTCCGCCCATCACGACGAGCGCCGCGATGTCGCCACCCACTTCGATTGCCCACACGACGAAACCCTGACCGCCCATGAGTCGATGACCAAGCGACGTGGTCGCCGAGAACCCGACCCCGACGATCAGTCCGGTCACGGCACCGAGCACGAGGCCGACCTCGGTGCCGCTGTCGCGGAGCACGGCGATGATGAGAGCAAGAACGACTGCCTGTACGAACGCGGCAACACCGATGAGCCCGAATGTCACGGCCATCGAGCTGGAGCCCTCCGGCTTATCCTCCGGCGACCGGCCGATTGCCTTCCACCAGATCGGGTAGAACGTCTTCGGCCCGAACCAGATTGCGCCAACAGCGAATGCTGCAATCGTGCTCACGACGACGGCGAGCCAGTTGACGGTGGCGAGATCCATGCGCGCACACTACCGGCCGAGCCGTGGCATATGCCGGCTATTCGGCCTGCCGTTCACTCCGGCCGAACAGTTGCGCTGGCCTCCCTCGTCGTCCCTCTGCGGCAGCCGGCAGCGACTCGAGTTCGTCGATCATGAGCCGGCGGAAGGTGTCTTTTTGGAGCTCGCGGCCAGCCACGGCCTCGTGCACGGCGCGCAGGTCGGAGATCGTGAAGGACTCGTGCAGCAGTCCGCGGGGGTCCGGGTGCGTTCGATACTCCAGCCGCAGTCGCTCGGTTGCGAGATCGATGATCGCGAGGTGGTCGTATGGCAAGCGCAGTCGTGACGGGAGGGCCGCAATGCGCGTGTTGGGGGATTCTCGCAGTCGTTCCAAGTCATCGAACGCCAGAACATCGAGGTGGGCGACCGAAAGCACCCAACCTCGATCATCTCGCGCCGGGTCGTCAAAGACACGGAGCTGCTGCGGTTCGCGACCCGTCACACCTGCCTTCACTTCTAGGGATCGACGCACGGCTTCGGCGAGGGTCTCCCCTTCATGGAGGAACGTGCCCGGCAGCGCCCAACCCGCGAGCGCGCCAACCGATTGCGGCGGTCGCCGAACAAGCAGGATCCCCAGGTGCGCCGAGCTGCCTTCGCCAGCGGGGATCACGGTCATGAGGGCGGTATCGACCGCTACGGATGGCCGGGGGTAGTCGGCGAGGGCTCGACCGTCGTCGTCACGAAATACCGCATTTTCATTCACCGGACCATTCTGTCGGACGAGTGCGCTCTCATTTGCCTTATTAGCGCAGTTTTGATCTAATTAGTCGGGTTGCGCTTCCCGTATCCGACAAGAGCAAGGAGCACATGATGACGAGGACGAGACAGATACCCGAACTGCATGTCGGACGTGGCACACAGGCCGGTCCGCTGACCGTGTTTCCCGTCTGGTCGAGCGAACCAGAATTGACCAGCGTGGAGATGGGCGTCGGCGCGCAGGTCGAAGTCAATGAGCGCGAAGGCAGCCCCGTTGTCGGCGAGCTCATCATCAAAAACCTCGGCACGACCACAGCACTGCTCGTCGAGGGTGAACTGCTTGAGGGTGGATGGCAGCACCGGGCACTGCAGCACGACCTCATCCTCAAACCAGGCAGCACCATGGTTGCC
>CAMAWO010000187.1 GCA_945861925.1 Bifidobacterium breve
CTCGCCGACCTTGAAGAAGGGCATCGCTCTGGCGCTCCTTGACTCCTCGGTCGCCGTCGGCGACGAGGTCACGGTCGATGTGCGCGGACGAGAGTCGCGGTTCACCGTCGTGAAGCCGCCATTCGTGCAGCCGTCGACCCGGTAGCCGAGCACCGGACGGTCACAGCACTGGCCTTGGTCGGTTCCAGCGGTTGGTGTCAGGCGTCGACCCAGTCTATGAACTGGGCGGCAAGGCCTCGACCGAGCGTTTGAGACGCGGTGGGCAGCAGTTCGGCCTCGCTTTTTGGTGCCAGGAAAAACCGGCGCAGGACGCCGACAGCACGGTTGGTGGAGGTTGAACGGCGAAGTACGCGGGCTTGTCCGCTCGCTACATCCTGTTCCCATGTGTCAAGTAGCCGGTACACGTCGGTGGCGTCCTTGTCGGATAGTCGCTGCGACCAGGCGAGGGTCTTGAGCACGACGGCTGCGGCACTGTCTGGCAGCGGCAGCCTCAGGCTGATTTCTTCTTGAGTCGTGAGGACTCCCGATGCTTCGACCCATGTCGCCTCCCGTGCCAGCGCTAGGGCCAGTCCAGGAGCCGCGTCTGCGGACAGCGGTCCGAGGACGATGTTGTGCTCCTCTGCGTACGTGTCAGGCACGAGCAGGTCGATGATGAGTTCGAGGCCACTGCGGTCTCGTGTGAACCGTGACCCGTCCACCTGCTGGTAGCCCAGCCCGAGCAGGGCTGTAACCAGGATCTCGGCGGCGGTGGCGCTCGACTCGATTCCCGCGTCGGCGTCGGAGGTGGTCCGCACAGGTAGGCGTGGTGTGAACCTGGCACCGTGGAACGTGGTCATGTTGCCGCCGATGACGCGGCACTCCTGATCTCTCGGCGCGGTGGCAAGGTCGGCCAGTGCCCAAACGGCGGCATCCTCCGCCCTCGAGGTCGACGGCTAGGTCAGGCTCACCGAGGTCCCCGCACGACGTGGGTGCGCCAGTGGTCGGCCGCCTGCGCGGCGTCCGTGCCAGCCGCTGCCGCGAGGTCCCACAGCACTTGGAGTGGATCGGCCGCCAGAAAGGTGCGTCCCCGCCACTCGGTGTCGTGTGCCTCTGCGGCGACAACCGGGTCGTCGGTGACCTCGAGGACGACGTTCGCCTCGTCCGCGGAGAGAACCGGCAGCATGCCGGGTCCAGCGAGCGAACCCGCTTGAGTGAGGACGAGGAGTTGCGCGGGGCGGCGGTGCGGTGCATCTGCGTCCGCGGCCACGTCGCCGGACACAATGATGGGAGCAGGTAGACGCTTGAGGGCCGTGTCGAGGGCGGATGCCAGGTCGCTGGTTGTTGACCAGTACGTCACTATCGGGTCAAAACGCCGTCGCTTCAGCCACTCGTGCACCAGACGGTCACGGTTGGTGACCAGGGGTCGGCCGCGCTCGGTGCCTACCAGCCCGGCTCGTGCCAGATCCCGCACGATGGTCGACACCCGGGCCTGTGTGACGCCTGCCAGCTTGGCCAGAGCCGTCTGCGTCGGAGGCGTTTGGTGCGCGCTCGACAATATGGCGTGCACCACGCGGGACATGCCGCAACTCCATCGCGGACATGCATCCACCCTTTCCGGTCGGTTGGAGGACTCTGTCGCCCATGTGAATCCATCGGGGAAGCGCAGCAGTGCGGCCCCATCCGTCGTCGCGAACGACCAGCCCGATCTGGCCAGGGCTGCTGCGACCCGGGTGGATACGCGGGGGACTTGGAGTAGGGACGGGACGTCAACGGCTGAGACCTCCGCTGGCCGGGGAGAGCGCAGGGACCGGTGCAGGTGATATACCGCGTGGTGACCGTCGAGGGTGATTTCGAGGGTGCTGTCGGCGCCCACGGACACGTCCGCTCCGGCGCTCACTAGTGAAGTGGTCCAGCTCACGGCCATTACTATAAGTAATGACAGACATTTGTGTCATGAGTTATAGAGCGCTACAGCAGGCGATTTATTGCGATCCTGTCAAGACTGGGTATGCCCATGAACTACGGCCACAGGGCGAGGACGACGAGGGCGCATGTCGCTGAGACTTCGATGACTGCTCCCAGGACGTCGCCGGTCACCCCGCCAAGCCTTCGGCGGGCAACGACGATCACGATGACCGCCGAGAAAATCGCGACGACGACGCTGGACGCGCCCGCCGCCCCGAGCACTGCGTAGGCGGCCACAATCGCGATGATCGCCCAGGCAGCGCAGACGCTGCGCGGCACCGTCCCCGCCACTGCCGCTCCGAGGCCATCGGAGCGTGCGGCCGGAACGCCGCGCCCGCAGGCCCAGGTGAGCGCCACGCGTGACGTGACCGCGGCGACGAGTAACGCTGCATAGCCGTCTCCGCGACTCGCGCAGGCTGCGAGCGAACCCGCCTGAAGCAGCAGGGCCAGGACGAGTGAGACGACGCCGAAGGGTCCGATATCGGACTTACGTGCGATCTCTAGGGCCTGGGGCGCGGGCCGTCCGCTGCCGAGCGCATCGGCTGTGTCGGCAAGGCCATCGAGATGCAGGGCCCGCGTGGCCCAGGCCAGTAGGGTGATGACGAGGACCGCTGCGACAAACCCTGCCGTTCCGTCGGTGGGCAGGAGGAGCGGCAGCCCGCAGACGAGGGCGAGCACGGCGCCGATAATCGGTGCGGCCGAGATGGCGAGACCCGCGGTGCGATGGCCGGTATCGCGCGGCGCAGGAACGGGCAGTCTGGTGAGGGTCCCGATGCTGAGCCGGAGCCAGTCAGGCATCGCGGTCGCTCACTCCGGCCTCTCCGAATGTCGCCATCTCAGCGAGGGTCGCGATGGCGGCCTGCACGATCGGCAGCGCGAGCAGGGCCCCGGTTCCCTCGCCGAGTCGCAGGCCGTAGTCGACGACCGGTACTAGCTCCATGCGCGAGAGCGCTGCGGCATGTGCGGGCTCGGTCGAGCGGTGCCCGGCGAGCCACCAGGATTTCGCCCGGAAGTCCATCCGGTCGGCGACGAGCGCGCACGCACTCGAGATGGTGCCGTCGAGGATGACGGGGGTGCGCCTGATCGATGCCTGAAGTAGGAAGCCGGTCATCGCGGCGAAGTCCGGGCTTCCCACGGTTGCGAGCAGGCGGATCGGATCCCCGAGGTGCGGCCGGCCGCGGCGCATCGCATCGCGGATCGCGGCGCACTTGCGCATCCAGCCTGCGTCATCGATTCCGGTGCCGAGGCCCGTCACCTTCGATGCGTCGAGATTCGACAGGAGCCCGATGAGCGCTGCCGCCGGAGTCGTGTTGCCGATGCCCATGTCGCCGGGAATGAGCAGGTCCGTGCCCCGGTCGATTTCGTCATCGGCGATGGTGCGCCCAAGGTCGAATGAGGCCCGGGCCTCTTCCATTGTCATGGCGTCCTCGCGATCGATCGACCCGCTCCCTCGCCGGATCCGGTGGGCAACCACCTCAGGGGCGATCGCCTCGATGTAGCTCGGGTCGCAGTCGACGCTCACGTCGATGACCCGAACTGTGGAGCCGCCCTCACGGGCGAGGACGTTGACGGCCGCGCCGCCCGCGACGAAGTTGAGGACCATCTGGGCGGTGACCTCGGGTGGGTATGCAGATGTGCTTGCTGTGCGCGCGACTCCGTGGTCGCCGACGAAGATGAGGACTCGGGGCTGGGCGAACCGGTGCGGCGGGCAGGTGCCCTGCACTGAAGCAGCCCAGATGCTCAGCTCCTCGAGCCGGCCGAGCGCCCCTGCGGGTTTCGTGAGGATGGCCTGCCGGTCGCGCGCCTCCTGCGCGGCCTTCTCGCTCGGCAGTTCGACTCGTGGGAGCTCGAGTCCTTGGGGCTCAGAGGACTCGTTTGCCGTCGGTGCATTGTCGGTCATGATGCTGATCCTGTCTGCGTGGCAGGGAGGGTTCCGAGGGGGAGGGGCCGGCCGGCGACCATGAAGGTTACCTCGGTTGATGCCTGCGAGAGACGGCTGTTCGCGATGCCCATCAGGTCGCGAAAGAGTCTCCCGGACGAGGTCGCTGGGACCACGCCCTGGCCTACCTCGTTCGTCACCATGAACACGTGGGCCTTTGAGGCGCGCGTCGACTCGGCGAGGACTTCGATTCGGGCGAGGACGTCGATGCGGGCAGCTGCCGCTGTCGTCTCGTCAGTTGACCACGCGCCGGCCTCGTCGAGCTGCCTCGTGAGCCACATGCCGATGCAGTCGATGAGGAGCGCATCGCCGGGCCCTGCGTCGTCGAGAAGTGACTGGACATCAGCAGTCTCGATCGTTGTCCACTCCGGGGGTCGGCGGGCCTGATGCTCTGCGACCCGCGCCGCCCACTCGGCATCATCCTTCCTGCTCTCGCCGGTCGCCACGTACGCGACCGCGGGATGAAGGCGGGCAAGGGCCTCGGCGTAGGTCGACTTGCCGGAACGAACACCCCCGATGATGAGGTGGTGGACCGGCTGTGGTGCCACGTTGGTGTCGATGAGCGTCAGGTCGTCGACAATGCGGACGCCGAGGGGGTGGAGCGCTGCCCTGAGTTCCCGCTCGGGCGGATTGTGGTGGCTGAGGTGGATCGCGATGACATCGGTCGCGTCGGTTATCGCACCCTCACCTCGAAGGCCCGCGAGCATTGCCGGCAGCGTTGCGAGGTCAAGGTGGCCGGTGCCGTGATCGTCCTTGAACCCGAAGCTCTCGTCGACGAGCATGATGTCGAAGGCGCGACCAGCCACCTGCCCGGACTGTTCGGCGCTGAAGGGCCCGGTGTCTGTGGCATAGAGCAATGACGTGCCCTCGGGATCGGTGATGTCATAGAGCACTGCTTCGTCGGCGAGGAGGTCGCCGTTCCCGTGGCCGTGCGCCGCCTGCAGTACCCGGATCGCATATTCTCCTAATGGGGTTTTGGCATCGATGGTGTCGCCCGCTTGGACGACGTGGAATTCAACGGGTGACGCGGGCCCCACCCAGTGGCGACATCGCTCGATTGCCCCTGAGGGACCGTGCACGTGCAGGAGATCGAGTCCGGAAATCCACTCGCGCCACAGCAGGAACTCGGGCGCGAGGTGATCGGGGTGGCCGTGCGTGATGAGGACATGCGCGACTGTGGCAAGCCCGATTCCAGCGCGGGTCGCGGCATTCGTTGCGGTCGGGCCGGCGTCGATGAGGAGGACGCCGTCGACGAGGGCGGCGCTCGAGGTTCGGGATCGGCCAGCCGCCCGTTCGGCCTCGCAGGATGCGCAGTGGCAAAAGGGGTTCGGCCAGCCGTCGGCAGAGCCGGTACCGAGCAGGTGGATCCTCATGTGATGCCGATCGCGCGTGAGTCGCCGGGCGCTACGTCCGGGATGGGGCTCGGCGTGAACTGCGGGGCTGCATCGAAAGCCGCCTTGCGCGAGACTCGCCGTAGGGCGGTGAGCACGGCGGGACCCGCGATGAGAATGAGGGTGACGGTGATCGCCGCCCGCGGGATGTCGTACCCCAGGGAGGTGAGGACCGTGAAGCGCAGCCATGCCAGAAGGTTCTCGGCGATCGGCGCGCCCGGTGCGAAGGCGATGGCTTCCGGGAGGCCGGCGGTGAAGGGCCAGAACCACAGGTTGAGGAGGAGGCCGTAGGCGAAGCTCGCGGCTGCACCGTAGGCGGCGAGGAGGCCGAACTCGCGCTTGCCCCGCACCTGCGGGAGCAAACCTGCACCGAGGCCAACCCAGGCCGCGCCGAGCATCTGGAACGGCAGCCAGGGCCCGACTCCGCCGGTGAGCAGGGCCGAGGAGAACAGCGAGACGGCTCCGAGCGCAAAGCCGAAACCGGGGCCGAGAGCCCGGCCACCGAGAACGAGGATGAACCAGATCGGTTCGAGCCCGGCGGTCCCCCCGCCGAGCGGCCGCAGGGCCGACACGACAGCAGCTAGCACCCCGAGCAGTGCGATCGCCTTCGCGTCCATGCCCTTGTCGGTGAACTGGGCGAGCACGACGGCGAGCAGGAGGGGGATGACGATGGCGAAGATCCAGGGGGCATCGCCCGAATGGGCGATCGCGGTGGAATCAGGCGCGGCGATGAGGGGCCATCCGAACGCGACCACTCCGACGAGCGAGGTCGCGATGATCGCGATCATCGAACGGGTGCCGAGGCGAACCGCCGGAGTCGGAATGCTCATGGTCATCCGACAGCATCCCCGCTTGTCGGGGCGTGCGAGCGCAGGAGGAGTGGGCCGATGGCAGCGAGGACGTCTGAGACGGTGAGCCAGGGCTCAGGTGCGAGCACCTTCGCGACCTGCGGCGCGAACATGGGGGAGGAGATGACCACATCGGCGGTGGATCCGTCCGCGACGATCTCGCCCTCGGCGAGCACGACGACGCGCGTAGCGACCTCTGCCGCGAGCTCGACGTCGTGGGTCGCGAGCATGATGCCGTGGCCGGCCCTCGCGAGATCGCGCAGCACCTCGACGAGGCGGGCCTTCGTGGGGTAATCGAGGCCGCGGGTTGGCTCGTCGAGCAGCAGCAGCGGCGGGCGGGCTGCGAGGATGACGGCCAGCGCGAGGAGCAGCCGCTGACCCTCGGAGAGGTCGCGCGGGTGCGTCGTGTCGATGACGTCGGGGGCGAGGAGGGCGAGCAGCGCCCGGGTCGTGCCGTGGTCGGCGCTGGCATCCCGGTCGGCCGCTCGGCACTCGTCGGCGACAGTGGTCGCCTCGAGGAGGTCGCCAGGCTCCTGGGGGACGAGCCCGACGGCATGGACGAGATCGGCGCCGCGCAGGGTTCTGGGGTCCTTGCCACCGGTGCGGATGGACCCCCCGGCGCTCGCCCGCAAGCCGACGATCGAGCTCAGGAGGGTTGACTTTCCGGCGCCGTTGCGGCCCATGAGCGCCACCACCTCGCCGCCCCGGATCGTGAGTGACACCGACCGGAGGGCTGGCCGCTGCCCGTATCGGACGGTGAGGTCGGTGGCTTCGACGAGTGCCTCGCTCCCCAGTTCACCGTCGATTGCTCGCAGGGGAGGGGTGTGGCCAACAAGGAGATTGCGCAGCGGCCCGGCCGCTCGACGGGCTTCGCGCACGGTGAGCGGAAGCGGGCTCCAGCCAGCGAGCCGGCCGAGCTCGACTACCGGGGGCGCAATGGGTGCCAAGCGCATTACCTCGGCGGGGGTCCCGATGACGAGCGGCTGGGCATCGCCCGGGACGACGATCACCCGGTCGGCGAACTGCACGACGCGCTCGAGGCGATGCTCGGCGAGGACAACGGTCACGCCGAGATCGTGCACGAGCCGCTGGAGGGCGGCGAGTACCTCCTCGGCTGCGCCGGGGTCGAGCGCGGAGGTCGGCTCGTCGA
>CAMAWO010000188.1 GCA_945861925.1 Bifidobacterium breve
CCGTGCTGCAGGTCGACCATGTAGATGGACATTGGGACCCCGAGGCCTTGAATTGGACGTTCTGAATGCAATCGTCGACATGGACCGTGAGGAAAGTCAGCGATGGGGGTGCAAGCGTGCATCCCCCAGGGGGTGCAGGAGGGGGTGCACAAGTGACTGTTTGTGAGGGCAAGTCGCGGTGCACGCAACCCAACGAGCGCAGCCTTGTTTTGTCTCCCCGCTACGACAGTAAGGTTCAAGACCCCCTAATTCAGGGGGTCTTGTCCTATTTTGACCCCATTTGCAAGGCCCCCGTGCAGGGGTTTATTGGCGGTTTATTTGCGGTAACTTGGCGGCCAGCAGGGGCACCGTGCCCCCCTTGCCCCCTCTGCACCCCCCGGGGGTGCACCTCACAAATCCACCTCTTTGGCCCGCGCTGTGCAGCCTGCCCCGGGGCAGCCCTGTGCACCGTGCACCCCCTGTTGCTCGCTTCTCTTCCCCGGCCTCCGCCGTGTCGTCCAGCCCTAGCCCACCTGGACCACACCGAAGGAGAACCCATGAACACGTCAGCACTCGTCTTACAACTTGCGAGGTACCAAACCGCGCGCGCCGTTAACTACATGGCGCCGCAGCACCCTGCCTACCCACCGGCGCCCACCTACTGCGCGAGAGCGAAGGAGACCCGGGCCATGACCATGACCATCACCACTGCCGTCGATGTCACCGCCGAACTTGGCCGCTCCCAAGCCGCCGAGGCATGCAGGGTCAGCCTGGACACCATCAAGCGCCGGCTCAAGGCCAACGCCTTCCCGCACGCCCGACAGGTCGGCCTCGACCGCCAATGGGCCATCCCGGTGCGAGACCTCATTGACGCCGGCCTGCTGCCCGCCTCCGCCATATCCCCGTCGGCACCAGCCTTGGGCAATCCAGAACCCGCCGCTTCGCACATTGCTCCCGTCGGTGGGGGTGCCCAGCTCGCCGAGGTCCTGGCCGAGAGCCGGGGGCTGCGCGCCGAGCTTCACGCGTGCCGAAGGCGAGATCGCCTTTCTGCGTGGCCTCATATCCACCGGGAGGGCTGCCTGATGGCCCGGCCACTAAAGGGTTATGTCGTTCTGCGTCCGGGCGGTCGATTCCAAGCATCAGTCCCTGTCGCAGCGGGTTCCAGCGAACGCCACTACGAAATGTTCGACACCAAAGCACAGGCAACTGCCTGGTGCGCGATGGCCGCCGCCAACCCTGACCTGCTGCACGTCTAGGTTCCAGTCCTCCTGCCGAGTGAGGCGGTTTCCTGAGCGCGCGTGCCGATTTCAGCTGATCCTGGCGCTGTGTGTACTATTCAGAGTGAATGAAAGGGGCAACCGATGTCCACGCCGCGACGCCATGGGACAACCGCTGGCACGTCGAAGACCGCGCCCAGGAGATCCAAGCGCGGCGCCACGAAGCCGGTAGTGAAAGCCAAGGGCAAGAAGGTTGCCGCTCCTCGAGCGAAGGGGGCAGGTGCTCCGACAAAGCGGGGTACTTCCGCGACCCCACCGGCCGCGATGAGAATCAAGATTTTCGACGCAATTGCGATACGGAAGGGACCGGCTAGTAAGGCGCCGTCGCCGGAGCTAGTCAACGAAGCCGCCAAGTTCGTTCGTTTGCAGAAGGAACTCCTCCAAATTGCTGAGTTGAGGGTGATCGGTCTGGCGGCGAAAGTGAATACGTCACAGTCTGCAATTGCGGCACTCCTTGGTACTTCGCAGCCGACCGTCTCGCGGATCGCAAAGCAAATCGAACTGAACCCGCGGATCCTTGAATCGAGCCCTACAGAGGTGATCAACCGTAGAGCCGTCGGCGAGATTGATGGCGACGAAATGATGGAGGCTCTTCTTTCGTACAGCTTTATGCCTGGCCAATACGACCCGACCGGAGGGGACGGCTTCATCCGAGGTGACTGGCGTCAGGTCGAGAGAGCACTCGTGGCTGGGCTAATCACTGACGAGGAGTACGAACGGATCGCTCGCGAGCTTCCGGCAGCCAAGAAGGCACGTGTCGCTCACTGAAATGCGCAACGAGGTCGCTGCGACGCTCGATGTGCTCAGCGCGGCAGAAGGCGCTCTGCATGTGGAGGCATCCAGTGCGACTTGGCGTCTCCACGCCTTGACGGGCACAGACCCATACAACATCCGCTACACGCCGAATCGACTCCGCGTCCACCAGCGCATCGTCGATCGATTCCTCAGCAGCCCTGACGATATTGCCGAGGGATCAGTCGTTGTCGCCACCGCCGGCCCACCAGGCGCGGGCAAGACCGCGCGTCTCGCCGACCTCGGTTATGGCCTCGGTTGGCGGCGAATCGACTCGGACACGTTCAAGAGACTGTTGATTGAGCACGACCTGCGCACCGGCGATCTCGTAATGCCCGACGAGGTCAAGGAACTCGTGCTGGCCGATGGTAAGGGCATTATGCCGCTCGAACTCGCCAGCCTCTATCACTACGAGTCGACCGTCATCGCCGACATGGCAAAAGTGGCCTGTCTTACTGCGCGCGAAAATGTCATCATTGAAGGGACGCTCTCGTGGGATGAACTGCCGACCCAGATCGTGGACGACATTGTTACTCACGGCTATGAGAAACTCGACGTTGTCCTCGTCGAAGCGCCCCGGGACGTGGTCTTGGAGCGGGCACTCCAGCGATGGTGGGCAGGGCGGAGGGCAGGCGGAATAGGCGGGCGCTTTACCCCAAGCGCGACGATCCGCAATCTGTACACGACGAGCACTTCTACCGTGTGCGGTCGCAACGCCCGTGACCTAGTCAAGAAGGCGAGTGCGGCGCAGATCGCGGCCGAGCTCAAGAAGTGAGCGCTCAGATTAGGTCCGGTTCAATTTGGCACTTCATTGGTTGCCAGGCCGAGCCACGGAACGGTCAAGATGCACCTGGAAGGTATGTGCGGGACTGCCGGGCTTTAGTGCCTTCACTAACCTGTGAGGACCCGCCGGTTCTCGAAGGATTTCCGTATTGACGAAAGTGTGCGAGGGGGGTGCAGGCTTGCGCCCCCTGGGGGGTGCAGAGGGGGGTGCAAAAGTGGGGTTTTGTGAGGGGATCGTGCGGTGCACGCAACCCAACAGTCGCAGCCTCATTTTGTCTCCCCGCTACTTGACAAAACGGGCATAACTGTCGAACCGGACATGTTGTGCCCGTTTTGCATGTCCGAGTGAGCCGCCCTTGCCCGTGGATGGGGGTGCAGGCGCACAATTGCTGTCTGGAAGGCATCCGTGAGCCTTAAGACTTGATGTGTTGAGTCATCCGCGGTCTCGGAGGGACGGCGTAATAGGCGTTGGGGGCGACTGCCCCGAGTTCACCTGACGAGGGTGTGGTTCGCAAACGTCAATCGAGTGATAGCATCGATGGTATGTTCTGGGGTTCGGTTGAGCATGAGGCGGAGGTCGGGGACTGGCTCGATGGGCTTACAGGTGGTGAGTTCGGTCATGTCGCGTTCTATGTTGACCTGCTGGCCGAGCGGGGAGTCCTGCTCTCCGAGCCGTACACCAAGCAACTGGACGGAAATCTGAGGGAGCTTCGGTTCGACCTGGGTCGACAGTCGATGCGGATCACGTACTGGATCGCTCCGGGCCGTCGGATCATTCTGCTGACGGTCTTTGCGAAGACCAGAGACAGGGAACGCGCGCAGGTGGCGCGGGCGAAGAAGGCGATGCTCGCTTGCATGCAAGCCGAGCACTATGTGGAAGAGGAGGACTGATGGCACGAACTTCATGGGACGACGTCAAGGCCGCGCGCGCAGGCGACTCGGCAGTTGAGGCCGCTTACGCCGCAGCGAAGCTCGCGTTCGAGCTGGGGGAGCAGGTTCGTGGTCTTCGCGAGGAGCGCGGCTGGAGTCAGCGTGACTTGGCCAAGCTCACCGGGATGACCCAGCCTGCGATTGCACGCTTCGAGGCCGGTGGCACGACGCCGACCCTGCCGATCCTCGAGCGCATCGCTAACGCGTTCGACTCCACGCTGTCTGTCCAGCTCAAGCCGAAGGCTGTCGCGTGAATTCGTCATCGAAAGTGGGCAAGGGGGGTGCAGAGGGGGGTGCAAAAGTGTGGTTTTGTGAGGGGATCATGCAGTGCACACAACCCAAAAGTTTCAGCCTCATTTTGTCTCCCCGCTACTTTCCAAGGGTTCAAATTCCCCTCAATGAGGGGGGTTTGTCCTAAAGGTACTTCCCACATTGGCCACCGCAGGCCGCCCACACCCGCTGCGGCACCTTCACGGCGTCGTAGGAATACTTGGGCGACCTCGGTTTCCGGCCCCGTTTCGCGACCTGCCTACCACCACCTGGCGGCCGCTTCGCGGCCGAGGCAAGTCGGCGGCGGGCGTTGTCCCTCGACCAACCCGTCACCCCCACCACCTGGCCGAGGACCCGGCCCTTGTCCTTCTTCGAAGCCTTCACATATACCTTCGCGTATCCGGTAGTGACCTCGGCACGAGACGTCATCGATAACCCATTTCTCATGCCTGAGGATGCTCTCCGTTACGCGGGCATTCCTACGTGAGGCACGGGGAGCGTTTCGCGGGCAGTTTTCATGAGTCTCGTCGAATTGTTGCTGTTCGTCAGATAATTTAGTATTATTTCTGACATGAAGGCCAAGCAGGCGACTGTTGCCGAGAGCATCCGCAGTCATGTCGAGGGGTTCCCGGCGGGAGAGCCGTTCACGACGGCCAACCTGATCCGCTTCGGCACTCGTGCCGCCGTGGACCAGAACCTCGCTCGGCTCGTCCGTGACGGGTCCATAGAGCGGATCGCCCGTGGCGTGTTCGTTCGCCCAGCCATCAACGAGTACGTCGGGAAGGTCAGCCCCGAGCCGGCCAAGATCGCCGAGGCAGTGGCTCAGTCCAGCGGCTCTGTCATCCAGGTCAATGGTGCGGAAGCCGCACGGCGCTTTCAGTTAAGCACTCAGGCCCCCATGCAGTCGGTCTTCTGGACGTCAGGGCCTAACCGTGAGGTGACGGTCGGGAAGACTCGCATCCGGCTTCGTCATGTGGGCTCCAAGAAGTTGGCACTTGCTGGTCGACCGGCAGGCACCGCACTCGCAGCGCTTTGGTACCTCGGCAAGGAACACGTGACGCCGGCCGTCATTGAGCAGATCCGCTCCAAGCTTTCTGAACAGGAGTTCGGTGTTCTTCGCTCAGAGACAAAGTCCATGCCGGCGTGGATGAGTAATGCCTTCATTCACTTCGAACGCGAATACGTGACGGCTGTTTAGCATGACCGACTTCCTGGATCTGGATGCCGATGATCGTCGTGCGATCTACACCACCATCGGCGCCAAGATCGGGAAGTCGGCCGAGGTCTTGGAGAAGGACGTGTGGGTCTGCTGGACTCTGGACGCACTGTTCACCACCCCTTCGCAGGTAACGATGGCATTCAAGGGTGGAACATCGCTGTCCAAGATCTACAACGCCATCGCCCGCTTCTCTGAGGATGTCGACGTCACTCTCGACCATCGAGATCTCAGGCCGGGCCTGGACCCGTTCACGCCGGGTCTGTCATCGAAAGGGCGTAAGGCGCAGACCGAGGACATGAATGCGGCCGTGAGAGCACACCTGACGGGTGCGGTCATTCCCCACCTGACACAGCGCCTAACCGACGCTCTTCCAGCAGGCTATGGCGCCCTGGAGGTCTCGGCCGATGGCGAGTCCGTGCGCATCTACTACCCGAGCGCATTGGGCACCGGACCGGCCGACTACCTGTCGAACAGCGTGCTGTTGGAGTTCGGAGGCCGGAACATGGTCGAACCGAACGAGATACATAGGGTCGTTCCGTACCTGGCGGCCGAGCAGCCGAGACTGACCTTCCCCACGGCGACCGTCACCGTACTGAGGGCCGAGCGAACGTTCTGGGAAAAGGCGACTCTCGCTCACGCAGAATGCAACAAGCCGGTGTTTAGGTCATCCACGGACCGCCTATCTCGACACTGGTACGACCTCTACATGCTGGCTGACTCGCCGATCGGCCGGAATGCACTGCACGACGCCCCTCTGCTCGTCGACGTGGTGAAGTACAAGAGCGTCGTCTATTACTCCGCAGCGGCCGACTACTCCTCGTGCTTGACCGGAGGCATGCGGCTTGTGCCCGACGATGCAGCGGTAGAGGCCCTGGCCGCCGACTATCGGGCGATGATCGACAACGGCATGTTCGACGGGAATGCGCCGACGATGAACGAGATCGTCCATCGACTCACGACGCTAGAGGAAGAAGTCAACGCGCGTATCCCCGCCGCCCTGGCAGCGCTATAAGGCAAGGCGTTGCCTCCGAGGGCCATCGACACGACGATGCTCAGCTTGTCGGCCGCGCTCATAACCCAGAGGTCACAGGTTTAAATATTGCCCCCGCTACTGGACAAAACGGGTGTAACTGTCAAAACAGACATGTTGTGCCCGTTTTGCATGTCCGGGTCCGAAGCCCTTGCCCGTGCGCGTGGGCGGTCCTTGAGTCTTCAACGGTGTCGGGCGGAGTGGTATCTACATTTTCTCCTGGTTGGTGCACTCAGGATCTTGCCTAACGTAATGTAATGCATTACGATTGTGCGGTGTTGGAGAATCTCGACTGGTCGCGTCGGGGTGACCACATGCATGCCAGTCACGGCATCAGCGTCCAGGTGGCCAACGATGCGCTCGCGGACCCGGACAGAGTTGTGATCGACCGTGATCGTGCTGTCTGATGGCGGTGTTGACTACGGCGTCAATGGTTGGTTGGCAAATGAGAAGGATCAGCGGATCTACAGGGAGGCAGAGGTACATGGGCAAGATTGATGACATCCTCGATGCTGAGGCCACGGCAGTTGAAGCCGCGGAATTGACCAACGACCCGAACGCCCAGATCCCATCAGGCACCACAATTTCGCGCGGTCACCCGCGTGCTAAGAACCTGCAGGTGCGCTTTCGCGAGGATGAATTTGACGAGCTTGCGGCCTACGCCGCGCAGCAAGGGTTACCGGTGTCGACTGTCGTTCGCCGGCTCGTGCTCAAGGCCATCGCGCCGGTCGATGACTTGAAGTCCGCCCTTGATCGTCTGGAAACAGATCTCGCCGCAGTGCGACGTCAGGCTCTGAGCGCCTGATCGGAATTTGAAAGTAGGCGATGGGGGTGCAGGTGTGCATCCCCAGTGGGGTGCAGAGGTGGGTGCAAAAGTGGCTGCTTGTGAGGGGATTTTGCAGTGCACGCAACCCGAAGATCTCAGTCTTGTTTTGTCTCCCCGCTAC
>CAMAWO010000189.1 GCA_945861925.1 Bifidobacterium breve
CCGATATCCCGGACGTTGTAGAGACCGCCGAGTTCATGCGCCTCGCCAATGACCGCTGTGTTATCGCTCATGGCTGCATCAGGTAACCGGGGAAGCGCTGGTCGACATCAGGGCACTCGGCGGGCCCGATGGGCCGGGCCGGCCACCGCTTGCGGTCCGTGCCCCCAGCCTGCCCCGACACGAAGTCTTCGACCGTCATCCCGTAGACCGACAGCACATGCCGCTTCGCAAACCGCCAGACTCCCGCCTCGCGGCGGTAGTCATCCTGGTATCGGATATTCGTGATGATGGTGTGCTCCTCGTTCGCGAGTTCTGCGTAGCCCAGAACGGTTCCGCGCGCATCATCCGGGCCGGTGAAGAAGCAGGAACTCGCGTGCGGGTCATGCAGGGTCATCGTGAATGGGGCGTGCTTCGCCTCGAAGTTCGCTGCGATCGCCATGCGGCCGCGCGTCGTGCTGTTCGGCGATGCGAACACCCCGTCCTCGGTAAACAACCGCCCCACCGCCTCGAACTGCCGATCATCGAGGAGGACTGCGTAGGCGACGAGAAGATCATTGATCTCGAATCGGTCCTCAAGCCGGCGAACCCTGTCCTCGAGCGTCACCACATCAGACTAGTGGTGACCGACTATAGAAACTACCCGCACCCCTGAAGTTGTCTACACAGGCCGTAGCCTGTGATGGTGACGGAGATCCCGCTCTACGAACGGGTGCGGCAGTCCCTTGAAGGGTCGATCGCAAGCGGGGAGTACGGGCCCGGCGACAAGTTGCCCGGCGAGAGCACCCTCGCCGCGAGGATGGGCGTCAATCGGCTCACCGTCCGCCGCGCAATCGAGGAGTTGGCCCGGGCCGGACGGGTCCAATCCAGGCAAGGATCCGGCACCTACGTCGCCCCCGCGGTGACCCGCCTGCCCGTCTCGCAATCCCTTTCAACCCCCTCCATCGTTTCTGGGATAACCGAACAGCTCGCCGAGCACGGTCACTCATACGAGGACGTCCTCCTCAAGGCCTCGCGAGTCAACCAGCCGCAGACCAATATGGAGTTCGGTCTGCCGCCCGGCCCGCTGTGGCGCATCGATAATGCGTTGGTCGTCGACACGGAGACATGGATGTGGTCTAGCTCATGGTTGCCGCTGGAGCTCATCAGGGATCCGCGCAGGCACTGGAGCCCGGTGAGCGGCCTGTACGGCATGCTCCTGCAGGATCGCGGCGAGCTGGTCCCGCTGTGGCGTTCGTTCTCCGCCGAGGCAGCGACGTCGGCCGACGCCTCCGTCCTACGCGTCAAGCCCGGCACGCCCCTGATCGTGCGTGATGGCCTCACCGCAGATGAGGACGGAAACCCGATCCTGCGCGTTACTCGTCGTGCACGGATGGACCGTGTGTCGTACGTTCTGCGTTACTAGTCGCGATCCATCCACTCGTCGAGGATCCCGTGGTAGTGCCGAATCCGGTTCTCCTGGTAGCGCGAGAGTTGAATACCGGGTGCTCGCAGCGACTTGAGCCCCTTCTGAATGTGCGGAAGGTTGGCATAGTCCTGATCGAACACCGGGCCGAGCAGACCGATCTCGCTAATGTCGGAGAAGGTCTCGCCCGGTTGCAGCCACCTCGTCTTGGGCGGCTTGGGGTGCGAGCCATCGGCAGGTTGCTGAGCGAGGAGGTACACCTCTGCGATGCACTTGTCGGGGTCGTTGCCCAGCGGCCTGAATCGGTACACCGCATTGGTTCGCGGCCCTGCGAACACGTAGAAGTTCGGGAAGATGAAGTACTGGATCCCGTCAAGCAGCTCTGAGTCGGTCCAGTGGTCCTGATCGGTCCCAAACTGCTTCGCAAGCGAGGTTCGCATTTGATCGGCCAGTTCATGGCGCGCAGTCGAGTCCGCCGGGACAATCGGCGTGCCCTCGGCGCCTGCAGACAGGTCACGACCCTCGCCAGCGGAGTAAAAGGCCCGGGTCTCGTAATAGGAGTCGAGCACCTCCTGCTCGCTGATGTGGTTTGCGATCGTCGGGCTCGGGACGCCCTGCGGCACGATCTGCCGACTCCAGTTCTCGCCCTTGAACACGTCATACTGGGTGTTCTCGTCGCCGAGCCACTCCATCATCTGCGGGTGGGTCGCCAGCGAGTGCCAGCCCTCGATGAATGCCTCGCCGGTGATTTTCCAATTGGCGTCAATGACACCGCCAAAGTGCGAGTAGACGATGCGATCGGTGTAGTCCCAGCGATCCCAGTCGTTGAGCATCGAGCCAAAGAAACGCTCGAGTGACTCGGAGTCCGGATCCATGTTGATGAACACGAAACCGTTCCACTCGGCCACCTTGGCCTCGGGAAGCGGGAAGTTCTCAGGATCGATCTGCGGGAAATCCCAGGCGCACGGAACGAACTTCGAGGTGCCGTCGATGTTCCAGCTGAACCCGTGGAACGGGCAGCGTAGCTCACTCACCCGGCCGTCCTCGGTCCGAAGTGCGCGTCCACGGTGCAGGCAGGCGTTGTACAGGGCCTTGATCTCGCCGGTGTTCGTCCTCATGATGATCAGCTTGTCGTCGGCGATGTCGTAGTTGATGTGATCCCCCGGCTCGGGGATCTCATCCGCCCGGCACACCATCTGCCAGACCTTGCGCCACACCTTCTGGACCTCGCGGTCATGCCACTCACGGGAGATGAAGCGCTCGACATCGAGGGGCTCAGTGCCAAGATCCTCGTTCACGTCGTATCGCAGCACCGCTGGTACTGGACGAGCATCGTGATCGAGATATTCCTGCACACTCGTGCCCGGGGAGCGCGGGCAATCGGGCTCCGTCGATTCGCGTTGGGGAGAAACGCTCAGGTCGGTCATGAAACACTCCTCGATCACGCTCGTGCATTGCAGGCCTCGGAATTCAGCCTGTTGAGATACTGGACTTCAGATAAAGATACTCGGCGAGCGCGGTGATGCAAAGCGAACCCCCGAATATGGGCGACGCGAATGCAAAATAGTGGGCCCCGTCGTGACGACGGGGCCCACTATTTAGGTTGCGAAGAGCGTGAATTACTTGGCGCCCCACACGGTCTTGAACTGAGAGACGTAGTTCTTGATGCCGAGGTAGTCACCTGCAGGGGTGAGAACCAACGAGTTGGCATTTGCCTGAGTCAGGAGCTGCGTGGGCAGATCCTTGGTGTTGAACGGCATCTTCTGGAAGTAGCGAGCGAAACTGTCGATAACAGTCCACCCGACGATCGGAAGGGAGTAACCGGTCCATGCGGACTCAGTCTTGTCCTTCAGACCCTGGATGTTGCCCTTGCCTGCCGTAAGGCCACCCATCTGAACCTGCTTGTTCAGGCCCGCGGTCGTGAGAGCCGCAGACACGCCGGTCACCCAGCCGCCGAGATCCGACACGAGCCAGTTGGCCTTCGGGTTCCGCTGAACGATGTTCACTGCCTCTCCCGGCATCTTGCCCGCGAAGATTGCCGGCACACTTGCCGGACTGGCGGAGTACACGCCCGTGCCACCCGTGAGGAGCTTCAGGTTGTTCTTGAAGGCCTCATCAAAGCGAACGAGGATCGGGTACAGCGGAACGGTGATGCCCTCAACGTTCGGGGCTGGCGTCGTGTAAACAACGTAGGCAGCAATCATACGGCCCCACACGTCAAGTTGGCGCTTGCCGGCAATGTGAGTGTCGACGAGTGCGCTGGTTGGCGCGGCCATGCATGCGGAGCAGATAACCGCAATATTGGCAGCCTTGGCCTTGTCGAGCAGGTCGCCGATCGTGGTGGGCTCGATGCCCGAGATGTGGATGCCGTCTGGCTTCAGGGCCAGAGCTGCCGAGAAGCCAGCGCGCTGATCCTCAGGGGTTGCACCCGCGAGGATCTCCTTGAAGGTCCAGCCAAGGACCTTGCCGGCGGCCGCAATGCCCTCGTCAAGCACCTTGTTCTCATCGCCACCGTTGGTCAGACCCACGATGAACTTGGTGGGGAGGGTCTGCGGGTTGACCTTGAGCTTCGTGGTGATGTTGATGCCCGTCGGTGTCGAGGAGTATTGCTTGACGATCGCTTTCGCTGCCGCCGTGTTATTTTCAGCGGGCTCTTGCGCGCTCGCGGCGGGCGCGAGCGCCGTCGCGAGGACGACAGAAGCGGAGGCCGTGATGGCGACCGCGAACAATGACTTGCGCATGGATCTCTCTTCCAGTCAGCGGGTACTCGGACCCGGTTGCCACCAAAGTACATGAACGTCCCTGTAAATGGAAGGGAAACTCAAAGCAATCTTGAGAAGAAATCCGGTAACTGCTCCGGTCCACGAGGGATCGCCCCCAGAAACAGAAGATCGTCTCCTGATACTCCGACGGATTCGGTCTCATCACGGGCGATGGAACATCCGCTACTTCACGCCCCACAGGGCCTTGAACTGCGCCTCGAAGTCGGCAACGGCAATGTAGTTGCCATCCGCATCTACTGCCGCGGTTGCCGCCGATTCCGCCGTGAGCAATTGGGTCGGCAACGCTGCCACGACCGGCTCCTCGCCGCCGATGATGCGCGCGAACTGATCGATGACCCGCCACGCCGCAAGTGGGATCGGATAACCGGTGAATGCCGCCTCCGTGCCCGCCTGGATCGCCGCCAAATTCGCCGGGGTTGCCCCCATCCCGATGATCTTCAGTGCGGCATCAGGCATTGCTGCCATGGTGATGGCCTCCTGCGCGTCAGCTGACAGGAATCCGGGGGCATAACTCAGCCAAGTGGCTGTCGGATTGAGTTGCAGTGCCAGCGTCGCCACATCGAGCGGGAGCATCGTCGGATCAAGCGGATCGAGGAAGTTCTCGTTCGTCGAGCATGGTTCGCAGTAGTCCATCATCGCAGCCTGCAAGCCCTGATCAAACTGGGTCGGGGCGGGGGTCCCAAGCGCGATCATCTCAATGACCGCATCCTCATTGGCGTTGTTCGTCTGCACGAACGCGGCGATGAGCCGGCCCCAGCCATCGACCTCGGTTCGGCCGGCGATCGAGGTGTCCTTGAGTGCATCAAGGGGGTCAACCATGCATTCGGTGCACACGACCGGGATCCCGGCAGTGGTCGCGGCCGCTAGGCCATCGGTGAGGTAGTCGACGTATGCGCCATCGATGTGGATACCGGCGGGCTTCTTGGCAAGTGCCTCGTCGAACGCCGCGACTGCCCCATCAGCGGTCTCGGCTCCCTCAACGACCTCGACGGTCCACCCGAGCGCGGTCGCCGCAGCGGAAAGCGAATCGTTGAAGAGTTTAGACCCATCGGAACCATCGGAGAGGCTCACGATCAAGGCTCCCTCTGCGGGCGCTGCTGTCAACGGAGTGTCGATACCTATGCTCGTCGGCACGGCAGTGGCTGTTGCGACAATCTCCGCGGCCGTACCGCCGCCCGGCGCCCCGTCGACGCCGGCCACCTCTTTGCCGAAGTTCGGGTCGTCTGCCGGCATGGCGCACGAGGCAAGAAGCAGGGACGCGAATGCGGCGAGTACGAGTGCGAGCAATGGCTTGCGCATGGATCTCTCTTCCGGAACGGGAGCCTCGACGGGTCAGTGATGTGCACTTACGATACATGCACGTCCTACCAAAATGGGCCGGTCCCGCCGAAGAGCAATTCCAACCGCCGAAGACGTAGCCATCTGCGCGCCTCGCTGGCTTGGGTAGACTTTGTTTTGACGCGGTAGCGAAACACTGACTGACTCCGTTACCGCCTGTTGTCCACGAGTATGCGTCCAACACGACCTCGACCACACGGAGCCTCATGTCCGGCGATCTCGCCC
Source organism: Bifidobacterium breve (assembly GCA_945861925.1). GTDB lineage: Bacteria > Actinomycetota > Actinomycetes > S36-B12 > S36-B12 > WLND01. The sequence continues at coordinate 5,749 of CAMAWO010000189.1, forward strand.
TCAGCAGCCTCGATCCCTCAGAACTCACCGAACTTCGAACCACGGTTCGGGCAGCGGTGAGCGAGTCTGGCTACCCCGCCCGCGCCCGGGAACTTGAGGCTCAGTCACAGTCCCCCGGTCTTGATTCCGAACTCTGGAGACTCCTCGCCGACGACATCGGCATTGCCGGGGTGGGTCTTCCCGAATCGGCAGGCGGGCTCGGCGGTCTCGCTGAGATCCTCGCCGTCGCCGAGGAACTTGGCGCCACCCTCGCGCCGGTTCCATTCCTCGTCAGCACAGTGCTCGCCGGCCAGATCCTGGCCGTATGCGGCGACCCTGCTCGTCCTTACCTCGAACGGATCGCGGCGGGTGAGATTGCGACGGCCGCAATCACCGACAGCGCCGGCCGGGTCAGCGAACCCGAATGCGTCGCCGATGGAGCCGCACTCAGCGGAACGGTCCGCTTCGTGGCATACGGGGCCTCGGCGAGCTTCATCGTCGTCTCAGCGATCACCGCAGACGGCACTGAGCTGTTCGTAGTCGAGTCCGCCGACGCGAGCGCCACACAACTCGACTCGCTCGACTTCACGCGCCCCTCCGCCACCGTGTCATTCGTATCCGCAACCGCTGTGCGCCTTACCTTCGACGGATCAGGTGCCGAAGCCTTGCGCCACGGGCTTGACGTAGCACTTCTTGCAACCGCTGCCGACCAGCTCGGCGGCGCACAGCGCTGCTTCGACATGACCTTGGAGTACATCAAGTTTCGCCGTCAGTTCAATCGGGAGATCGGCAGTTTTCAGGCCATCAAGCACCGGATGGCCGATGCCCTCATGCTTGTTGAGATGGCACGATCCGGTCTGGATCGAGTCACTTGGACGCCCAGTGAGCAGTTCTCCGTTGATGCTGCCGTCAACAAGGCCTGGTGCTCAGATGCCTACAACGCCGTTGTCGCCGAAACGGTGCAACTCCATGGTGGAGTCGGCTTCACGTGGGAGCACGATTCCCACCTCTACTTCAGGCGGGCACGGTTCGATGCGGCCTACCTCGGCGATGCATCCTTCCATCGGGGACGCATCGCGGCCCTGCTCGACTGGTAGTCCAAACCCAAGAAACTAGCTCCGACTCAGCTTCGGCTCAACTGCGAGAACGGAGCGCGATCTGCCCGCTGCTCCTGCGGTAGCCCCAGCACTCGCTCCGCGATGATGTTGCGCTGGACCTCATCGGTGCCTCCCGCGAGGCGGTAGCCAGGCGCGCCCAGCACATGCTCGGACCACGCGAACTGCCCCCACTCCCCTGTGTCGGCGACCAACGCCGACCCGAGGAGCTCACTCGCAACATTGCCGATGCGCACAAGGTTGTCGGACGCGAGAAGCTTGCCAAGTGAACCGGCAGGACCGGGCTTGTCGCCTGCAGCGTTCGCCCGCGCGACCTTCGCGACCATCGCAGCATGCAGTTGCGTCCGGACATAGACGTCGGCGATCCGCTGACGAA
>CAMAWO010000190.1 GCA_945861925.1 Bifidobacterium breve
GCCGATCCCTTAGATGGTCAAGGCTCGTCGCCTCGTCGATGAGAACGAATTCGATGTCGGCGATGTCCGCGAAGTCGCGAAGCACCTGTGCCGGCACGGCGGTTGTAAGCACTGTGTGGTGCGGGCCTCCTGCGTAGAGCCAGCCCTCCGTCGCCACGACGAAGTCGGGGCGCGGCTCCCACACGGCATGGGCAACCGGCAGCCGGGGGAGCTGCTCTGGTGGGACGACGACGTCGATCGCGTTGGCAATGAGTCGGAATCGATCCCCGAGATCGGACATGCCGATGACGACCGCCGGGCCAGGTGCAGCGGTGAAGACCATTCGCACGGGATCCTCGCGGCCGCCGATGGATAGCGGGTGGATTTCCAGCCTGGGCACCTCCGACGTGATTGAGGGACATACCTCGAGCATGTGCGCGCCGAGGACCTGCGGAGTGCCAGGCCCAAGGTGATACGTGTAGTCCTCCATGAAGGAGGTGCCGCCAGGCAGGCCCTCCCCCATCGTCTTGACGATCCGAAGGAGCACCGCAGACTTCCAGTCGCCCTCGCCACCGAACCCGTAGCCATCAGCCATCAGCCGCTGAACTGCGACCCCGGGAAGCTGACGCAGTCCCCCAAGATCCTCGAAGTTGGTGGTGAAGGCGCGGAAGTCACCCTGTGTGAGCAGGCTCCTCAGCCCAAGTTCAATCGCAGCGGCATAGCGCAGGGAATCGTGTCGTTCGCCCTGGCGTCGCAGGACGGGCGCGACGTCGTACTCCGTCTCATAGACGCCGACCAGTTCATCAACGTCGCCGCGATCCACGGTATCGACCGCGTGAACAAGGTCGGTGAGGCCAAAGCCGTTCACCGAGACGCCGAGTTTAATCTGTGCCTCGACCTTGTCACCTTCCGTCACGGCGACATCGCGCATGTTGTCGCCGAACCTCGCAACCTTCAAGCTCCCGGCCTCAGCCCAACCAAGACATGCCCTGGCCCACTTCCCTATTCGTGTCGCGACCACCTGGTCGGATGCATGACCGGACACGGTGACACGGTTCATTCGAAGACGAGTCTCCATGAACGCGAACTCACGATCACCGTGAGCAGCCTGATTCAGATTCATGTAGTCCATGTCGATGGTCGACCACGGGAGTTCCATCGACGCCTGGGTGTGAAGGTGGAGAAGTGGCTTGGCCAGCGAGCTGAGCCCACCGATCCATGCCTTCGCGGGCGAGAAGGTGTGCATCCACGTGATGACACCGACACACGCGTCGTCGATCGTCGCCTCGAGACATGCTCGGCGAATCGCATCAGCACCGGTCAATACCGGCTTCCAGACAATGTCGATGGGCACATCTGTTGACCCATTCAGGAGTTGCACGACCACCTGTGACTGTGCCGCCACCTGGGTCAGGACATCGGGCCCGTAGAGCTCCTGGCTCCCGGTGAGGAACCACAACTGCCGAGTTTGCGCCTTCATGATGATTCCTGCCCGTAGTGGTGGGTGTAGCGATCGTGCAGACGGTCGATGTCATGAGCGGAGAGCGGGATCAAGGGGCCCAACTGGCGGGCTAGGTGCACCGTCTTGGCGACGTCCTCGCACATCACCGCGGCCTTGACCGCTTCCATCGCCGTGGCTCCGATCGTGAACACTCCATGGCTTCGCATGAGGACCGCCGGGGATCTGTGGCCTCGCAGGGTGGAAACGATTCCCCGACCAATCTCCTCATCGCCGATGAGCGCGAAGGGACCCAGCGGGATCTCCCCACCGAACTCATCGCCCATCGCCGTGAGCACGCACGGGATCGCTTCCCCCGCCGCGGCCCACGCGGTGGCGTACGTCGAGTGTGTGTGAACCACGCCGCCCACTTCGGGCATCTCGCGATAGACGTAGGCGTGGGTAGCAGTGTCACTTGATGGCTTAAGTGAGCCTTCGACGACCGTTCCATCAAGTGCACAGACGACCATCGACTCCGCGGAAAGTTCGGAGTAGCGCAGGCCACTCGGCTTGATAACGAAAAGATCTTCGCCGGGAACTCGGGCAGAGATATTGCCCGAAGTCCAAGCCACCAGGCCATTTGCTGGAAGCTCCGCATGGAGTGCGACCAGGCTCTCGCGCACGCGAGCAATAGTCGTCACGGCGCCATAACCTCGTGTCTCATTTGCTGAAGCCGCATCATGACATCGTTCCCTTCACGTCCGAAGTAATCGTGCAACTGCAGGTACTCGTCGTACAGGCGCGAGTAGGCCCGATGCCTGTCGGGATCCGGTTCGAACACCCGATCATCAAGGCGACCCATCGAGGCGGCGGCGGAACGAATGTCCTCGTACGCGCCCGCGGCTACGGTGGCGTGGATCGCCGACCCAAGGGCTGGCCCCTGTCCGGAGGCCACACATCGGATCGGCATCCCCAGAACATCGGCGTAGACCTGCATCAGCCAGGCGTTACGTGTCAGGCCACCGGCCGCGATGAACTCTTGCACCGGGACCCCTGACCGTTCGAACGTCTCCACGATCACCCGGGTGCCGAAGGCCGTTGATTCGACCAATGCGCGATAGATGTCCTCGGGTGGAGTATCCAAAGTCAGCCCGACGATGGCTCCCGACAACGAGTGGTTGACCAGCACTGACCGGTTGCCGCTGTGCCAGTCCAACGCAACCAGTCCATGTCCGCCGATCGGTTTGCGGTCCGCAAGGTTCGCAAGGTGCTCATGGATCCCGATCCCGGCCTGCTCGGCCTGCGCCGTCATCTCGGCACTCAAATAGCTGTCAACAAACCAGCCGAAGATATCCCCTACGCCGGACTGGCCCGCCTCGTAGCCCCACAAGCCCTGCACGATCCCGCCATCGACAACACCGCACATGCCGGGCACCTGTGCAAGGTGGTCACCATTCATCACAAGGCAGGTCGACGTTCCCATGATCGCGACCATGCGTCCCGGCTCGGTGGCGGTGGCTGCAGCAGCGGTCACGTGGGCATCCACGTTGCCGACGCACACCGGTAGGCCTACCGGCAACCCAGTCCACGCAGCCATTTGCTCCGTCAAACTGCCGGCTCTGGAGCCGAGGTCACCGATGGGACCGCTCAACTTCTCCTCAGCGAATGAAGCAAATCCCGGATTGAGCGCCTCGAGGTACGAGCGTGAGGGATAGCAGCCGTCCTGAAGGATGCCCTTGTATCCCGCCGCGCAGGGATTCTTAATGAATTCCCCGGTCAGTTGCCAGACGATCCAGTCGGCGGCCTCAACCCATAGGTCGGTCGCCGCGTAGACATCGGGGTCCTCCTCAAGAACTTGCAGCGCCTTGGCAAACTGCCATTCCGCCGAGATCGCGCCGCCGTACCGAGCCAGCCAGGGCTCTCCACGCCCTGCGGCAAGATCATTGATGCGGTCGGCCTGCCCCTGCGCAGCATGGTGCTTCCAGAGTTTGGGGAACGCATGCGGACGATCCAAGTAGCCCTGTTGCTCGCACAACGGAACGCCATCCCTCGTGACCGGCAGGACAGTGCACGCGGTGAAGTCTGTTCCGATGCCCACAACCTGGTCGGCGGCAACACCGCTAGCGCGCAGTGCATCCGGAACCGCATTGGCCAGCACATCGCGCCAATCCTGTGGGACCTGTAGGGCCCACGAGGGTGGCAATAGTCGCCCCGTCGGGAGCGCCTGTGCGAGAACGCCGTGACGGTATGGGTGGATCGCGCTCCCAAGTTCCCGTCCGTCGTCGATCGACACGACGACGGCACGACCCGAGAGCGTGCCAAAGTCGATCCCTACCGCAACCGCCCCTTGGAACATCGCTACCTCACCGTCGGTCAAGACCCGCTATTCACACCATGGGAAGCATGATGAACGAGCGCCCAAATGTTAGCGCAATCATTCAGGGCGAGCAAGGGTTGAGGGTCTGCACCACCGAACCCCTCGGCATGGTCTAATCGACCACGAGAGGAAGGAACAGGCTGACATGAGCGATTCCAGATCAGGCAAGTCGGCCACACTCGCGGACGTAGCACGCCTTGCCGGCGTTTCTGCAATGACCGTGTCCCGCGTGCTCAACGACCGCGGGAACGTCAGCGACGCGACGCGCTTGCGCGTGCAGCGGGCCATGGAGCAGGTGCGCTACCGACCCAACGTCATGGCTCGTAGCCTTTCGCTCGGCCGGTCGCAGACCATGGGCGTGGTGACATACGACACGGCGCAATATGGGCCTGGCTCGGCGGTCCTCGGTATCGAGCGAGCCGCGCGCGCACGCGGCTATGGCGTCACGATCACGGCGCTCGAACGCCCTGATCACGACGCTCTACGCTCGGCCGTCCTCTCCCTCGGTGACCGCATGGTCGACGGAATTGTGGTGATCGCGCCCTTTGCTGCCATGGCGGGTGCGCTCCGCGACCTTGGTCGTGGCACACCGGTTGTCGCCGCCGAAGCGGCATACCAGGGGGAAGTCCCCATCGTCGGCATCGACCAGGGTCTCGGAGCCCGGCTCGCCACCCGCCACCTCCTTGAGCTCGGCCACCGGACGGTGCACCACATCGCCGGTCCCGTTGAATGGATCGAGAGTCGGCTGCGGTCCGATGGCTGGCGCGCTGAGCTGGCTGATGCTGGGGCGACCGTACCCGCGCCACTGGGCGGAGACTGGACCTCCCGAGCCGGGTACGAGGCGGGGATGCGGCTGGCCAACGACACTTCCGTGACCGCCGTCTTCGTAGCCAACGACCAGATGGGCCTAGGCCTCCTCCACGCCTTGCATGAGCGAGGGGTGCGGGTTCCACAGGACATCAGCGTCGTGGGCTTCGATGACACACCGGAGTCCGCGTACTTCCTCCCCGCCCTGTCCACAGTGAGGCAGGACTTCGCCCAACTCGGAGAGGTCTGCGTCAAACTGCTCGATCGGCTGGTGACCGACGATGACTTCGTAGCCGACGACAAGTTGCTGATTCCGCCGTCATTGGTGGTGCGGGCGAGCAGCGGGCCAGCACCCTTCTAAACATCATATGATTGCGGTAACATCGTGAACCTAGAGCAGCGTCCGCCTGAGTAGCTTCCCCGCAAATCGCACCCCAACCGAGGAGGACCACCGATGCCATTCACCATCCAGCCCTCAGGAGTGACGCTGACGCTGCCAGGTGAGGTGCTGCGCATCGAGGCGTGGGGCACATCAACGATTCGCGTGCGCAGTAGTCGCAGCGGTGAAACCGCCTCGGTCAGCGAGGGTCTCGCGGTCACGGAGCCAACCGACGCGGTCGTGACCATCGACGGCGAAATCGCCCGAGTCACGAGCGGCACACTCACGGCCGTCATCGAGTCGCACGGCCGCGTTCAGTTCGAGTCACTCGTTGGCGTACTCACTGGCGAGTCGGAATACGACCCGAACGAGCCGCCCCTGCGCCCGCACCGCCTGTACCTCGATGATCACGACGGCGGCGTCTCGGTCGAGGCGACCTTCCAAGCCTGGGATGACGAGCGCATCTACGGGCTTGGCCAGCATTCGCTCACATCCCTTGACCTGAAGGGCTGCGTTTTCGACCTACTCCAGCGCAACAGCCAAATCTCCATTCCTGCGATCATCTCGTCCCGCGGGTACGGCATGTTCTGGAACTCGGCCTCGGTTGGACGGGTCGAGTTTGCCGCCAACCACACGCGTTGGGTAGCTCAACGCGCATCAGGCATCGACTACTTCGTGTACGCCGGGGATACGCCAGCCGAGGTGCTGCGCTCCTACCACGAGCTCACCGGCTTTCCTCGCCGCATGCCCGAGTGGGCGACCGGTTACTGGCAGAGCAACAGCTATTACACATCTCAGGGCGAGTTGCTGGCAGTTGCGCGTGACCACTTGTCTCGTGGACTTCCGCTCTCAGCCATGTTCGTTGACTTCATGCACTGGACTCACCTTGGTGAGTGGGAGTGGGACCGCGAGCAGTGGCCCGATCCCGCTGCCATGGTGGCCGAGCTCGCGCGGGCTGGCGTTCGGGTGATGGTCGCGGTGTGGCCACACGTGAGCCCGCAGAGTAAGCACTTCACGGAGTTGCGCGACCGTCGACTCCTGGTGGACGGACCAAACGGGTCCCACGCGGTGTTCGCGTTCGCCGATCGAGCCGAACCATCGGGCGTTGATCTCGCCCTGCTCGACCTGACCCAGCCAGATGCCCGCCGCTTCTACTGGGATCGCGTTCGTGAGAACTACTACGACATTGGCGTGCGCGCCTTCTGGCTCGATGCGTGCGAGCCGGAGTTGAGCGAGCCATCCGGCACCCTGCGCGAAGCAGGAGCTCGCTTCGCTCGCGGGCACGGGACTGAGTTCGCCGGCATGTTTCCGCTATTCGATGCCCGAGCAATCCGTGACGGTCTCGACGAGATCGGCGACGATGAGTCGATGATCCTCGAGCGCTCAGCCTGGGCAGGAAGCCAGCGATACGGCGTCACCGTCTGGTCCGGCGACATCCAGTCCACCTGGGAGAGCCTGCGCACACAGGTGGGTGCGGGGCTCAGCCTGATGGCGAGCGGCATCCCCTGGTGGACAACCGACATCGGCGGCTTCTTCGACGCTGACGTGGAGGGTGAGGACTTTCGCGAGCTCTTGGTGCGATGGTTCCAGTTTGCGACGTTCTGGCCGGTCGTTCGGTTGCACGGTAATCGGCATCCCGACTTCTTCAACTCGGGGATTTTCTCCAGCGGCGGACCCAACGAGGTCTGGTCATTCGGCGAAAAGGCCTACGAGGTGATGTCCGGCCTGCTGTTCTTCCGGGAGCGACTTCGCCCCTATGTGCAACGGGTAATGGATCAAACGACGACATCGGGTCTTCCTCCCGTGCGTCCGCTTTGGTTTCAGAATCCCCATGATCCCGCAGCCGTTCGAATCGACGATCAATTCATCCTCGGCGATGACCTCCTGATCGCGCCGGTGCTGCACCGAGGGGCGACGAGCCGAAACGTGTACCTACCGTCCGACGCACGGTGGCGCGACGCATGGACGGGCACCACGCACGAAGGAGGCACGTGGATCACGATCGAGGCACCGCTTCACATCGTGCCCCTGTTCGTGCGAGATGGCAGTGACCTGACTATCGACAGCAGTTGGTTCGCACGCTGATCACTGTCGATCCTGGTTCATGATCACGCACGAAGTCGACGTACCGCCGGTACGAGGAGTGCGAGCGGCGGCGTCGCTGCGAAAGCGGCCGCAATGTACAGGACCGTGGATATCCCGTAGGCATTGACGAGCGGGCCTGCGACGGCG
>CAMAWO010000191.1 GCA_945861925.1 Bifidobacterium breve
GGCCAAACCGAGGTTTACCGTGGTGCGGAGTACACGGTCGACCTCGTGCCGAAGGTGCGCGTCGAGGTCCTCGTCGACGACCTCGACGCGGAGGGAGTCATCGATGCGATCGTCGGGGCTGCCCAGACTGGCAAAATCGGCGATGGCAAGGTGTGGATGGTCCCGGTCGAGTCGGTCGTGCGAGTCCGGACCGGCGAGCGCGGCGCAGAAGCGCTTTAGTTGTCGTTGACGTCCAAACTCATCGATCATGGACTCCTTCCTCGCTGCGCGCAGTGATCTCGTTCGCCGCCCCGGGCCCATAGGTCAGGGGCGGCGAACGGCGTTGACCGTCCTCACCGATGACTGGCTCAGGGAGCTGTTTCGCTCGGCTGAGGGCACCGGATCCGACATGTGCCTGCTCGCCGTGGGCGGGCACGGCCGGATGGAACTAGCGCCGGGCAGCGACCTCGACCTGGTCCTGCTTCACCGCACCGATCCACGACGAGCCGCTCGAACGGCTGAGCGGTTGTGGTACCCGATCTGGGACTCAGGGCTGAGGCTGGATCACAGCGTGCGCACAGTGGGCGAGGCAAGGCGACTAGCGAGCGAGGACATGAAAGTGCTCCTCGGTCTCCTCGACGGCCGGGTCGTCGCAGGTGATGGGACGGTGGCCGATCAGCTGACATCGAGTGTGTTCGCCGACTGGCGCTCGATGTCGTCAAAGCGCATGGCAGACCTCCGAGCACTCGTCGACGTCCGCCGCGATCGATTCGGTGAGCTTGCAACCCTGCTAGAGCCTGATCTCAAGGAGGCCTACGGAGGATTGCGCGAGGCAACCTGCCTGCGGGCCATCGCCGCATCGTGGCTCACCGACATTCCGCATTCGGGCTGGCAGGAGGCCGTTGAGTTCCTCCTCGATGTCAGGTGGGCGCTCCATGCCCTGACTGGCGGACCCGGCGATGTCCTTCTCCTTCAAGAGCAGGAGCAGGTAGCTGTCGCACTCGGGCTCCAAGACGCTGATGCGCTACTCCGTCAGACGTATGCAGCTGCTCGCTCAATCGCCTACGCCTCGGACTCGACCTGGCACAGGGTGAACCGGCTGACAAGCATGGCGCCTCGAATCGCACCACGATTCGCGCTGCGTTCGGGGCACAGGGCGAGTGCCCAGCGCGTCCCACTCGCCGATGGAGTTGTCGTGCAGGCGGGGGAGGTGGTCCTCGCAACCGACGCCCGCCCGGAGAAGGACCCGACTCTGGCACTGCGAGCAGCAGCCGCGGCCGCTCAGGCGGGTCTCCCGCTCGCACCAATAACGGTGCAGCGTCTCGCTGACGAAGGAGCACCGCTCCCGCGCCCATGGCCTCGGTCAGCGCGGGAGTCCTTTATTTCACTCCTTGGCGCGGGCACCTCCACCATCGGGGTCTGGGAGGCGCTCGATCAGGCGGGCATCATTGCAGCCCTCCTTCCGGGCTGGGAGGTGGTGAGGTCGGCGCCTCAGCGCAATGCCGTCCACCGGTTCACCGTGGATCGCCACCTCGTCGAGACCGCCGTGCAGGCGAGTTCCCTGACCCGATCCGTCGATCGCCCGGACCTCCTCCTCGTCGCGGCGCTGCTGCACGACATCGGCAAGGCCCGCGGGGGAGACCACAGTGTCATCGGCGCCGAGATTAGCGCCACCCTTGCACCGATGATGGGGTTTGACGAGGAGGAGTCGGCCACTATCGTCACCCTCGTCCGACACCACCTACTCCTCATCGAGACGGCGACCCGGCGCGATCTCGACGACCCTGCAACGGTGGCCCTCATCACGGAGCGTGTCGGCGCGATCGAATGCCTTGAGCTCCTCACGGCCCTTACGAAGGCCGACGCTCATGCCACCGGTCCGGCCGCCTGGAGCGATTGGCGCGGCGGGCTCGTCGATGATCTGGCCCGCCGCTGCCATGCCGCGCTGGCTGGGCGCCCCGCTCAACAGTCGCCGGCGCTCACGCCCGGGCAGCAAGCGGCTCTGGCCGAGGACGGGGTCATTGTCCTGATGGAACCCCATGAGGACCACTTCAACGTGACGGTCGGCGCCCCTGATCGGGTCGGATTGCTCGCGACGGTTGCGGGCCTGCTGTCGTTGCATCGGCTCCAGGTTCGGGCAGCCCGAGTCATCACGGTGGGCGACCGTGCGGCTCAGGTGTGGACCGTCCAGCCGATGTTCGGTGACCCGCCGAGCGTCGGCCAGTTCGCCGAGGACCTGAGGCGCGCTCTCGATGGGGCGATCGATGTGCCGGCTCGGCTGCATGAGCGGGATGCTGCGTATGCGCGGACGCCCGTGGTCGCGCGACCGGCGCCGCGAATCGATGTGCTCACTAATGCGGCGCACCGTTCGACGATTCTGGAGGTGCGGGCTCACGACGAATCAGGACTCCTCCACCGAATCGCCCGTGCTGTGGCGGCGGCGGGGGCAGGGATCACCGGGGCCAACGTCGCCACCTTGGGCTCGGAGGCCGTCGACGTCTTCTTCCTCGTCGACGGAGACGGGTTGCCACTTGGGAAGGGGCGCGCTGAGGAGGTGAAGGTCACGGTGACGCGGGCGCTCGAGCAGCAAGTACCCTGAACCCGTGTTCGCGAACCTCTCAGACCGGCTGGCCGGCACCTTCAAGGGACTGCGTGGCAAGGGTCGTCTGTCCGAGGCCGATGTCGACGCGACCGTACTCGACATTCGAACGGCACTCCTTGAGGCAGATGTGGCCGTACCGGTCGTGCGGGCCTTCACGGCCGTCGTCAAGGAGCGGGCGCTGGCCGCTGCAGCGTCGGGGGCGCTGAACCCGGCGCAGCAGATCGTGAAGATTGTTCACGAGGAACTCGTCACCATACTGGGCGGCGAGGCCCGGCCGATTCGCCTTTCGAAGCAGCCTCCGACCGTCATCGTTCTTGCCGGGCTTCAGGGCGCTGGCAAGACCACACTCGCGGGGAAGCTCGCCCTCCAGCTCAAGGGTCAAGGTCACACCCCACTGCTCGTCGCCGCTGACCTGCAGCGTCCCAATGCAGTGGACCAGCTTCGCGTCATGGCCGAGCGGGCGGGGGTCGCAATCTTCGCGCCCGAGCCGGGCAATGGGGTTGGCGATCCCGTCCGGGTCACGAAGGAAGCTCGGGCTTTTGCCGTGCAAAAGCAGCACGATGTTGTCATCGTCGACACCGCTGGCCGGCTGGCGATTGACGCCGAACTGATGCAGCAACTCCGCGAGGTGAAGGCCGCAGCCGAACCTGATGAGACGCTGTTCGTCGTCGATGCGATGATCGGGCAGGACGCCGTTCGAACCGCCGAGGAATTCATGCAGTCCGTCGGATTCGACGGCATCGTTTTGACAAAGCTCGATGGCGACGCTCGCGGCGGCGCCGCCCTTTCAGTCAAGGGCGTCACGGGCAAGCCAATCCTCTTCGCATCCGTCGGGGAGAAACTCAGCGACTTCGAGGTCTTCCACCCGGACCGCATGGCATCCCGCATCCTCGACATGGGCGACATGCTCACGCTCATCGAGCAGGCAGAGCGCGCCTTCGATGCCGAGCAAACCGAGCGGATGGCCAAGAAGGTTGCGCAGGGTGAGGACTTCACCCTCGATGACTTCCTCGAGCAAATGCAGGCAGTGAAGAAGATGGGCTCGCTCGGAAAGATCCTCGGGATGCTGCCAGGTATGGGCGATATGAAGGCCCAACTCGATCAGGTCGATGACAAGGATCTTGACCGAGTCGCCGCCGTAATCCAGTCCATGACCCCGGGCGAGCGGGGGGACCCCAAGATCCTCAACGGTTCTCGCCGGCTGCGCATCGCCAAGGGTGCGGGCACGACTGTCACCGAGGTCAATGGCCTCGTCGATCGGTTTGCACAGGCCCAGAAGATGATGAAGCAGATGGGCCGTGGCGGAGGAATGCCAGGAATGCCGGGAATGGGCGGAATGCCGGGAATGGGCGGCGGCGCCAAGAAATCGAAGGGCAAGTCGCAGGGGCAGGGCAAGTCCAAGAAGGGACGATCCGGCAACCCGGCGAAGCGTGCCGATCAGGAGGCGGGACTGTCGGTGGCCGCACCAATCACAGCTGGGCCTGGCTCGATGCTCGGGATGGGCGGTCCCGGGCCTGCCGACAACCCGGCGGCCCTCAAGTTGCCGGATGAACTCAAGCGACTCCTCGGATAGGGGATATTGCGGCGGAAGTCGGCTGAATATTGGGCCAACCGCGGTGCTCGGGGGTACTGGTGTTCATCATCCTGCGGCATCTGGCAAGATAAGAACGCATTTGCCGTTCCGGTTGGCCCTCTATCCCTCCGGCGTGGCACCCCGCAAGGTTTTCGCCCGATGTCGTGTCCCCACGCGATGGATGGCGCGCACCGTCCCAGAAAACAGGAGATACGCCCACCGTGGCCGTAAAAATCAAGCTCAAGCGCATCGGCAAGATCCATGCACCCCAGTACCGCATCGTCGTTGCCGATGCTCGCACCGCCCGCAATGGTCGTGCGATCGAGGAGATCGGCATCTATCAGCCGATGAACGACCCCAGCATCATCAAGGTGAACTCCGAGCGGGCGCAGTACTGGCTCGGCGTGGGTGCACAGCCCACCTCGGCTGTCACCGCGATCCTCAAGGTCACGGGTGACTGGCAGACCTTCAAGGGATTGCCCGGAGCAGAGGGCACGCTGCGCGTGGCCGAGCCAAAGGTCGCCAAAGTCCTCGTGTTCGAAGCCGCCGTGCAGGAGGCTGCGAAGGAGCCGAAGAGCCCAGCGAGGAAGCCGAAGCTTGACGTTGCAGTGGACGCACCAAAGGCAGACGTAGCAGAGGCCGTTGAGGTGGCTGAAACGGTCGAGGTGGTCGAGGTGGTCGAAACCGCTGAGGTCGCAGACGCAGTTGAGGCTACCGTGGTCGAGCCTGGTGCTGAGCCCACGGATGTCGCCTGATGCTCGAGGAGGCCCTTGGCCATCTCGTACGCGGCATCGTCGATAATCCCGAGGACGTCATGGTTAGCGAGCGCAGCCAGCGCCGTGGCCAGTGCCTTGACGTGCGGGTGAACCCCGACGACATGGGGCGAGTCATCGGCAGGGCAGGGCGAACTGCGTCCTCCCTGCGAACGGTCATCACTGCGCTCAACGACGGCCGCGGGGTCCGCATCGATTTCCTTGATGCCGCCGAGCGCTGACGAGTTCCGCAGTCCGGCCGTGCGGGTTGTCGTTGGTCGCATCGGGCGCCCTCACGGAATTCGTGGTGAGGTGACAGTCGAAGTGCGCACCGACGAGCCAGATAGGCGATTTGCGCCCGGAACCGTGCTCTACGTCAATGGATCCGATCGACGTCTCACTGTCGAACGGATCCATTGGCATTCCGGCAGGCTCCTCCTCACCTTCGATGACGTGCTCGACCGCACCGATGCGGAGTCACTTCGCGGGTTCGTCGTAGAGGTCGAGCGAGGCGTCGATGAGACACCGGACGACCCTGAGGAGTTCTACGACAGTGCACTCACCGGATGCACCGTCGAGGGCCTCGATGGTGAAACCATCGGTGTCGTAACGGAGGTCGTGCATCTGCCGAGTCAGGACATGCTCGTGATCCGAACGCCGGATGAGCGGGATCTCCTCGTTCCATTCATCACCCTCTTCGTCCCCACTGTCGACATCGCTGCGCGACGTATCGTCATCGATCCCCCCGCCGGCCTGATCGACTCCGAGGACTAGCCGTGCGGATCGATATCGTCTCGATCTTCCCCGATTACCTTGAGCCCCTGCGGTTATCGCTCGTCGGCAAGGCAGTCGAAGGCGGAGTCATCGACCTCCACGTCCATGATCTGCGCTCCTTCGCCCATGACCGCCATCACACTGTCGACGACACCCCGTATGGCGGTGGCCCCGGCATGGTGATGAGTCCGACCCCATGGGGCGAGGCCCTCGATTGCATTGCGGGGGCAGACGCTGCAGGTCGGCCTGTCCTCATCATCCCGACCCCATCCGGTGAGCGATTTACCCAGCAGGCGGCGCAGCAGTGGAGCCGAGACGACTGGTTAGTGTTCGCCTGCGGACGTTATGAGGGGATCGATACCCGAGTGATGGAGCACTATGCGCGACGCAGCGATTGGGCTGGCGTCCGTGAGGTCTCGCTCGGCGACTACGTGCTCGCCGGCGGGGAGGCAGCGGCGTTGGTGGTGATCGAAGCGGTTGTGCGCTTGATACCAGGCGTCCTCGGAAACTCCGCGAGCGTCGAGGACGACTCCTTCGCTCCGGGGGCGATGGAACAACTCCTTGAGGGCCCGGTGTACACGAAGCCCCCGGTGTGGCGCGACCTGAGCATTCCCGAGGTCCTCCTGAGCGGCCACCACGGCAAGATCGCATCCTGGCGCGCGGATCAGGCGCGTGCCCGGACGAAGGCGCATCGCCCCGACCTGTTTCGGTAAGCGGACCCCTCAATATTCAGTCCGGCGACCCTCGCGAAGCGGGTCGATTCGATCATGAGGGCGGGCTGTGGCAGGATAGGGGGGCTCACGAGTCATTGCCGAAGCCCTCCGCCACAGGGGAGTGCACCGGAGTCGTGTTCCGACCGCTGCAATTGCAGCCAGATCCGATCCCATAACCGTGGGCGACCTGTGGCGCCTGCAGGAAGAGACGCAACATGAAGACACTCGACGCAGTCGATGCCAGTTCGCTCAGAAGCGATATCCCCGCTTTTCGCGCCGGAGACAACCTCAAGGTGCATGTGAAGGTCGTTGAGGGAAACAAGACCCGAGTTCAGGTCTTCCAGGGCGTCGTCATTGCCCGGGCTGGCTCAGGGGTTGCCGAGTCATTCACGGTACGCAAGGTGTCCTACGGGGTCGGGGTCGAGCGGATCTTCCCGCTCCACACCCCCATCATTGAGAAGATCGAGGTCGTCTCGCGAGGCGATGTCCGTCGGGCGAAGCTGTACTACCTGCGCGATCTGCGCGGCAAGGCGGCGAAGATCAAGGAGAAGCGCGATCGAGTCCCTGCCAAGCCCGGCGCCTGACACGGAGCCCGTACCGGCGGTGACCGAGGGGCGACAGTCGTGGTGGGACATCCCACTTACGCTCGTGCTCGCGTTCACCATGGTTCTCATCGTCACAACCTTCGTGGCGAAGCCCTTCTCGATTCCCTCGGGTTCGATGGAGGAGACCCTTCAGGTCGGTGATCGGGTGCTGGTGAACAAAGTGGTCTACCACCTGCGCGATATCGAGCGGGGTGACGTTGTTCG
>CAMAWO010000192.1 GCA_945861925.1 Bifidobacterium breve
GCCGGCGTCACCACGGCCGTCGAGGTACTTGACGATCGACCCTGCCAGCCGCCGCATCGCCTCGGCATCGAGGCGATCGGACCGGCCGAACGTATGGATCACCTGCACCTGCGACCTGCCACGCGAGGAGTCCCACACGTTATGCGCCAGCTGCACGTACTCCACCTTCGAGCCGTCCTTGCGGGGCTTCCCCGGAGTCGATCGCACGTACATGACCAGAGGATACGGCAAAACCGCATCGAAGCCAGCGCGACACGCCAAATATCTGTATCTAGGCAATCGAGGTGACCGCTACCAAGGATGTTGTTGGGTATCAATGGAAATCCGCTAGAAAGACGCGATCACTGACCTATGAACTGTCGAACTCGGGTCACCATCGCCACCGGAATCCCGATCTACTTCTGCGACCCCCACTCGCCATGGCAGCGCGGCTCGAACGAGAACACCAACGGACTGCTCCGCCAATACCTTCCCAAGAGCACCGACCTGTCCGTCCACACCGCAGACGACCTCCTCGCCATCCAGCGAAGCCTCAACGGACGCCCCCGAAAGACCCTCGGCTATAAGATGGCAGAAGAGAAACTAGCCGAGATCGTTGCGCTGTCTACTTGAATCCACCCACGAATCAACCGAGAGACTGTCCGAAATCCTTGACACAGCTCAAGGCCGTCCGAATGCGCGTGTCCCGAAGGCCGACATCGAGCGAAGGCGCGCCAAGATCGCGGCAGCGATCACGGCACTGGGCCCGCCGCTGCCGGCAGCCTGGTCGAGCGACGGACCACGTGCGGCAACCAGGGCTGCCGGTGTCACGCCGACGCGCCACAGTTGCACGGTCCCTACCTGACCTGGACCCGCAAGGGCGACAACAAGACCGTCACCCGGACACCGCGCAGGCCGACGTCATACGCACGCTCCTCGACAACGCCAGACGACTACGCGAACTCACATCCGAACTCGAGAGCCTCACGCTTCAACAACTCAGGGACGACCCCGCCCAGTCAGACCCCTGAGCGACCTATCCGCGCGAGCCCCAAGTTAAGGCGATAATCCTGTACGCGATGACATGTAGCCGGGCAAATCTTTAGGTCTCCGAACAACAATCACCTCCTGAATCCCCAACGCACTCATGACTAGTTGAGCGTCTCGTGAGTCCCATTGAAGGGCAGCCGGTTCGATGATCGACGGTTCCCCCGATGTGACCACATCAGACAACACGATTGACACCGGCTCATCCACTTGATCCAGTGGAAAATCTAACTGCTGCGATGCTCTTCGACGACGGATGAGTAATGATTGACCACGAACAAGTCGAGCGATGCGCTCTCTTCTCCCCGTGCGTCCCGCACTCGAAGGATGCGAATGGATACCAATACTGGCGCGAATGACTGTTTGGGCATCCTCGACCTCTTGCGCCGACATGCCCAAAGACTCCAAAGCAACTCGCATCAAGGAAAACACCTCCCTTACTTGTTCTGTAAAGTTCGCGTCAGCTAACCAATCGCCACACCATATGTTGTACGCATCCAAGTCGTGAGGCGCAAGGGAATCTTCCCGTATGCCAACTAACCTGGGGCACTTTATGATCGGACCGCTTGCAGCAGTAAGGGCGACGAAGAATTGGGGTGAGACGTTCCGAGAGGTTGAGATCGCCTCAATGCTGCCCGCTAGGAGAAGCGCTTGCGCGAAGGACTCCGTTCTGTGTATAGCGTACCAAGGATTTGATGAGAAGTTGCCCATGACAGCGGCTAGACGCGTTATCGGATCAACAAGAAGTTCCGCATCTCTGATTGACTCAGGACTGAGGTAGAAAAACGCCTTGCCATTCTGTCGAACAAAATTAGCCACATGCCCCTCAACGGCAACCGCTTCACGACACTCACGCAACAAGCAGAGTGCCTCGCCCACGCCGTGAGGCTGCAAGAGACCATCGTCATCAACCATGCACACATAGGAGGTTCGTATCCGATAAGATGCGCTTTGCAGGTTACTCGGATAATCCGCTGGTTGGTAGGTGTAAGTTTGTCTTTCTGAGAGGGAGCGTAAGTTCCGCGGGATTGCTTCTCGCCCGTTGTCATACACATCAACGCTGCATGGCATGTTCGCGAGTGATCTGAGGAGACGACCCACTTCCATTGGCCTATCTCTCGTGACAACTACAACAGTGAGATCCCTAAGCGATTCCCAATGCTGATCTTCTAAGCACTCGCAGGTCGTAACTGAGTGACCACGTTCTGACTCCATTGCGTATTCCTACCATGTCTTAGCCTGAATACACCGATGGGCCGGAAATTGATGGTGGGTTGAGACGCGAAATGTCCCTGCAAATGCTGGATAATAGGACTTATATAAGGTTCCATTCCGGCAAAAGCGAGGGACATCCCGCAGGTGCAACTATCTAATACCCCGGCCGCGATCGGTGCGGCATTCGATGACCCGAACCTGATCGCGTCCGCGGGCCTGGTCGCGTTGGTCGTGCTCGCTGAGGCCGCTGGTCTTTGGGACTTGGTGTCGGAGCATGTCGGGGTCCCGACGGACAAGGGCGCGAACGCCGACCTGAAGGCGATGAGTCTGGTCGCGGGGATGTGCGCGGGGGCGGACTCGATCCAGGACATGTCGATCCTGCGCCACGGCGCTATGATCAAGACATTCGACTACTGCTACGCCCCGTCGACGCTGGGGAGCTTCCCGCGGCAGTTCACGTTCGGCCACGTCCGCCCGCTCGACGCCGTCGCGTCCCGGTTCCTCGCCGCCCCCACCGCGCAGACGCCGGAGCGGCGACCGTCACCGCTCCCGGCGGCGCTCCGGTGATCGTCGCGACCCGGCTGCGCAAGGGCTCCGCCGGTTCCGCCCGCGGCGCCGGCCGGATCGTGGCCGACGCCCTGCGTACCGTCCACCGCCTGCGAGCCACAGACGCGACCGGGACGGTCCTCCTGCGCGCCGACTCCGCGTACTACGGCCGCCCGACCGTCCTCGCCGCAGTGAAGGGCGGGTCGAAGGTCAGCATCACCGTGCGCCAGAACACGTTGGTGCAGCGCGCAATCGAGTCGATCCCGGCCGGTGCGTGGACCACAATCGAATACCCGCACGCTATCCGCGACGAGGCCACCGGCGTTTGGGTATCACGGCCGAGGTCGCCGAGATCCCCTTCACCGTCTTCGCGTCCGCCAAGGCATCGCAGCAGGTCCCCGGCCGCCTCGTCGTGCGCCGCATCCCCGACCTCAACCCTCCCGCCGACCCTGCGCAGGCATCGCTGTTTGCCGTCTGGCGGTGGCATGCATTCTTCACCACCGCCCCCGAAGAGCAGATGGACACGGTCGCTGCGGACAAAACCCACCGCGGCCACGCGATCATCGAGCAGGTCTTCGCCGACCTCAAGGGCTCCGCCCTCGCCCACCTGCCCTCCGGAAAGTTCAACGCCAACGCCGCCTGGCTCGTCCTCGCCGTCATCGCATTCAACCTCACCAGAGCCGTGGGAACCATAGCCGGCGGCGCTCACACCAGGGCAACGACCGCCACGATCCGCCGGCGCATCATCAACATCCCCGCAAGGATCTCGACTTCCGCACGGCGCATCACCATCCACTTGGCGACCGCATGGCCGTGGCAGGAACCCTGGCAATCGATCTTCGATGCGACCCTCGGACCACCAGCAGTCGCAACCATCTGCCCCGCCGCCGACCCCGGCCCCAACCAGACGCCACGTGGAACACCCGGAAGTACCGTCACCCAGAAGACCGCCACGCCTCCGACCGCGCCCGAGCCCGCAACGACAATCAGAGCCGCAACGCGCCACCCATCGGTGCATTCAGGCTTAGTCCCTTCTCATGAACGCCGCCATCAGAGGGAGTTCGAGTGGCGGAAATGAGTCCGTTCGGGCAGCAGATTGAATCAATGTGGCGTTAGCGTGACTCACATGAGCACCCGGTTGCTGGTGTTGCTCGCGGCCATCAATGGTGCCCCTATGCTCTCTACATGGTCCTTCACGACACAACAAATGGTTGGCCGCACGAACTGGCCCCATACTTTGGAATGCTCCGGATACGGAGGGTTGAGGAAGCCATTGCCCGCCGCTATTCGGACCAGCAGATGCGGACCCCGGTGCACTTCTGCATAGGGCAAGAGGCACCGGCGGTTGGTGTCTCAATGTATCTGACTCTGGCCGATCAGGTTATGAGTGCACACAGAAATCACGCTCATTACCTGGCGAAGGGTGGCGATCTCGGGAGGATGATTGCGGAACTCTATGGACGATCGACAGGGTGCTGCAAAGGTCGAGGGGGGAGTCAACACCTAATCGACACTTCGGTCGGTTTCGCAGGCGCTGCCCCAATTCTCGGGAGTACGATCTCGATTGCGACCGGTATCGCATTCAAGCTTGCGAAGTTCGACCCAGGCGAGGTGGTGGTTACCTATTTTGGTGATGCGGCGTGCGAGGAGGGCGTGTTTCACGAGTCACTTGCTTTTGCTTCCCTGCATTCTCTCCCGATCATCTACGTGTGCGAAAACAACCTCTATTCAGTGCATTCACCCATGAAGTCAAGGCAACCGGACCGGCCCATCGCCGAATTGGCTACTGGGCATCGGGTACCGAGTTTTGAAGGTGACGGAAATGATGTGTCGGAGGTATCCATGCTTGCCTCAACTGCCATTAATCGAGCAAGGAAAGGTGACGGGCCGTCCTTCTTGGTCTTGAATACCTACCGGACAGTGGGTCACGTGGGGCCTGAGGTCGACTTGAATTTGGGTTACCGAACGCAAGACGAATTGGACCACTGGGAACGGAGGGATCCTCTCGTGCAAGAAATGCGAAGAATCGGTTTGCCAACAGTTGTCTGGAAAGAGTTGTCAGATCGGATGGAGAATTCGATCTCATCAGAGATTGAATCAGCATTTCGGTTCGCCATTGATAGTCCATACCCAGATGCAGCAGAAGTAGCCCTTGACGTGGTGCCGTCGTGAGGAAGATTTCGTTTGCCTCAGCAATTCTTGAGGCGCAAGAACATTTACTTGCCCACGATCCATCAGTATTCGTCATCGGGCTTGGCGTGCCAACGAATGCCGGTGTGTTCGGCACAACTGTTGGCCTTGTGGAGAAATTCGGTCCGGATCGGGTCCTTGATATGCCTGCTTCTGAAAATGGGATGACTGGTATGGGGGTGGGAGCAGCGATTGCGGGGATGCGGCCCATCATGGTGCACAACCGGGTGGACTTCGCGGTACTCGCCATGGAGCCCATCGTGAATCAAGCAGCCAAATGGTTTTACACATACGGCGGTGAGGTGTCGTGCCCGTTGACCGTGCGGCTCATTATTGGGAGGGGCTGGGGGCAGGGTCCGCAACATTCACAATCGCTGCAGGCTTGGTTCGCTCATGTGCCCGGACTTAAGGTTGTCATGCCTACGACGCCATCTGATGCCAAACAGCTTCTGATTGCGGCTGTGAACGATCCAGCGCCGGTGATCGTACTTGAACATCGATGGCTCTACGACACCGTCGGGCCTGTTGCGGCGCAATCAACCGGCGAAAAACTTGGTGAGTCGCGCCTGATGGTGGAAGGCACCGATGTCACCCTAGTGTCTTGCTCGTATATGACGCTAGAGTGCGTAGAGGCAGCAAGATTGCTTGCCAACATTGGCGTGTCCGCGAGTGTGGTAGACCTACGCACCGTGTCTCCACTCGACATGACCACGATTCTTGGTTCGGTGGAGCATACACGCCGACTCGTCGTGGCGGATACGGGGCATACGTGGTTTGGAATATCGGGAGAAATTCTGGCGAGAGTGGCAGAAGCGGGAATCAACTTGCTATCGCGCCCCTTGCGGTACGGACTGCCAAATGCGCCAACGCCAACGACAGCGGCCCTGTCGGACGTCTTCTATCCTCGCGCAATTGACATCGCGAGGGGGGTCGCAAGTGAAATAATGGGCGCTAATGCTCCTCTGATCGATGACCCTGACTTGGGGAAGCCATTGGACTGGCCACAACGCAACTTTACCGGACCTTACTGAAGGCATCGTCGCCCAGCCTTTACGGCCTGCACGGTAAGTGGACTGCGACACCCGGTCTGAATCCTTGGTGATTCGATAGGGGTGTCTGTCATGGGGCTTCCTTCAACGCTAGATGAGTGATTCCAAGGGGTGTGGCCGGTGTGGCGTGCGTGATTGACGGGGGAGGGTGTCCAGACTCGGCGTTGTGAACCCAACTCGAGCCTGGAGGCCCTCGTGGACGCTGATCTGGACACCCTCGCTACTGCACTCTATGTGACCACCGATGATCTTTTGGCTGCACACCCCGAGCGTGTCCCGCCCTGCCCGCGGGTCGGGATCGCACCGAAGATCACTGACGCCGAACTGCTGACCCTCGCGGTCATGCAGGCGTTGCTCGGCTACACCAGCGAGGCCCGGTGACTGCGCTACGCCCGGATGAACCTGGTCGCCATGTTCCCGCACCTGCCCCAACAACCGGGCTACAACAAGCGGCTGCGCAAGCTCGCCGAGACGATGCGCTGGCTGACGGGGGTGCTGGGCCAGCAGGTATCGGTCACCGGCGATGACGTGTGGGTCGCCGATTCGACACCGGTCGAGTGCGGCCGCTCGCGGGAGACCGCGAAGCGTTCGGACCTGGCAGGCTGGGCTGAATACGGTTACTGCGCAAGCCATTCCCGCTTCTTCTGGGGGCTGCGACTGCACTTGGTGGCGACGTTGCACGGGCTGCCGCTGGGTTGGGCGCTGACCGGCGCCAAGGCCGATGAGCGAGTGGTCTGCTGGGACATGCTCACCGGTACACCGGCCCTGTCGGTGGACCCCGAGGGTCACCAGACCCTGATCGCGGACAAGGGCTACAACGGTGCCGAGTTCGATGCCGACCTGAACCAGATCGGCATCACGCTGCTGCGCCCGACCCGCAAGGGCGAAGCACTGCGCGCCGGTGAACGCTTCTTCAAGCCGTTGCGCCAGTGCGTCGAGTCGATCTTCGACACCTTCAAGGGTCAGTTGAACCTGGAACAGCACGGCGGTCGCACCATTGCTGGCGTCTGTGCTCGAGTCGGTCAACGCGTCCTGGCGTTGACCGCCGCGATCTGGCACAACGACGCGATCGGGGCACCCGTCCTACGCTCGCTGACCGCGTACGACCACTGACCCCTTGGAATCACTCATCTAGTCCGCATGTCTCGCGGCCACCAGCCCACC
>CAMAWO010000193.1 GCA_945861925.1 Bifidobacterium breve
CGGTCGCTTCGATCTGCGAAGATCTCGTCGACTGGCCCATCATCACGTCCCCGTTTGTCCAAAAAAAGTAAAGGGCTATCCATATCGATGCAGTAGATTGGGTTGATCATTTCGCAGTTCGCCATGGCCTGTCGAGCGGATCGACCGCGAGAGTTCCGGGCCAAGAGCGTGGCCCCGGCGGCCTGTGCGGGCGGTCTGCTGGCCGGGGGTTGGCGACGATGTCGAGGTAGCGGATGGGCTTTGCTTCAACTGCCCGCTCCAGGAGCCGGAGGAACAGCAGGCCGCGTTGGCGTGCGGTACGCCGGTTGAACCGGAAGATGAACTCGTCCAGGTAGGACTGCAGATGATCACCTTCGACCGCACCCTGGTGGGTGCCCTCCAGCCACCGCTTGGACAGGCTGAACAGCTGGTGTACGCCGGGCAGCAGTTGATGGGCCTGCAACCCGGAGCGCTTGATGTTGATCGGGTCGTGTTCGTAGTCCGGCCCGGCGAGCGCGTTTGGGTAGCTGGACAGTGCATCGCTGATCACGATGCTGCCGGGGGCGATGTTGGCGGTGATGAACTCGCGTAACGTGTCGCTCTTCGCGCTCGCGATGATCGCCAGCCGGGCTCGGCCGAAACCACGCCGGCCCTGCGGTGCCCGCTCGATAGCGCCGACCACCAGTACCTTGCCCGCCGCGCCCCGGCCACGTTTGCCGGGCTTGACCCCTCCAATGAACGTTTCGTCCATCTCCACTGCGCCCGAGAGTTTCTCCCGCGCTGGCACGACCATCACATCGCGGTAGCGGTGCAGCATCGCCCACGACGTCTGGTAGCTGCCCAGACCCAGTACCCGGTGCAAGTTCAGCGCGCTGGTGCCCGACTTCGAGGTCATCATCAGCCATGCCGCTTCGAACCACACCGTCAACGGGGTGCGGGTGCCATGAAAGATCGTGCCCGCAGTCACGCTGACCCGACGCTTGCAGCCACCGCAGGAGTACCGCCCGTCGGCCAGCCGCCACGCGACCCCGCTTCCGCAGTGAGGACAGGCGAACCCGTCCGGCCACCGCAGCCAGTCCAAGTAGTCCAAGCACGCCCCATCGTCGGGAAACCACGCCCGTAGGTCGGAGAGCCCACCGGGATAATGCTTGCCGACTTTCGGCTCGTCCAACATCATCACACGCTACTGCATCGATATGGATAGCCCTTAAAAAGTATGACGTCTCGGCGCCGACGGCGAAGTCGGCGATTGACCGACTTTGCGAGATCGGCGTGCTTGAGGAGATAAGTGAGAAGAGCTACCGGCGCCTATACGGGGCTATGGGAGTCATTCGGGCAGTGGAGTCGCTGTAGGGATGCTGGTCTACGGGGTTATTACGACCAAGTTGGCCCTTTCCTGGCCCTTTCAGGATCGAGACCGTGGCCCTTTCTTGACGGGCCTGGGTGGTTCTGAGAGGGTCTGGGTGGGCCCGAATCCGTTGCAATCACTTGATATTCGGCTTTCTGCGGTGTGATCGAGAAGGCTTTTAATCCGTAGGTTCGGGGTTCGAGCCCCCGGCGACCCACCTGCAAATAGTCGTTTACTACCAACAACTATCAGCGATACGCGAGTTGCCAGAATCCATCGATTATGAGTCTGTAGCCCTTTCTTTAGCCCTTTCCTGTGAGTCGGCCTGAGCCTCGGTGGGTCTCAGCGCGCTCGGAGGCCAACGTGTTGGAGCTGGCTGGTGTGGCCCATGCGTAGCTCGGGAGGGTGTTCTCTGGGGCCGGCGTCGGGCCGGCGCATCGCACATGGGAGGCCGGCGACGGGATGGCTCGGGTTGATGATTCGTCTGACCTGCGCACAGGGTGAAGTCGCTGCCTGCGGCATGTCGGCAATGCCGCCGCCGTCCTGCGGGTGGCTGACGGGCGTATGTCAGCTTCTCACGCGACGACGCCGACCTGGTCTGACGCACGCCTAACCCTTTGATGCGAGGGCAGCGGGCCCCCCTTCCCTGAGTCTGGGTGGTCCTGGTCTGGGTGGTCCCGCGGGCGGTTGCATTGGGTGATCACAGGGCGAGGGTTTCTGCGCGGTGCCGCACGTGCCCTGACCGATTTGCGCACCAGTGCCTCAGGTGCCCTTATGAGTAGTTATGAGGGACTTGTTTGCCATGAGGTGCTATCGAATATCCTCCGTGTGATTACCTCAGTTTTGGGAGTTCGTAAGTGGTACCTCGTCGCGATCCTCGCTGCACCAGACGCCCCTGCTTGACCAGTCCTCGAAGTGCTGCTCGGGCGTGCTCCCGTGTGAGGCCTGTCAGGTCGCGAACGCGTTGATTGGTGAGGGCAGATTCCTTGGCGGCTTTCAGCAGTAGATCGGCTATTTGTGAAGGACTTAGTCGGTAGGCGACCGCTGGTGCGAAGTGGTCCACAAGCGTGTAGGTGGCACCGCCCCGGTCGCCGTGCTGGGCCAGCAGGCCTAGGTCTCGCAAGCGCTGAAGGGCCAGTCGTGCGACGGAACTGTCTTGTGTCCCAAGGATCTCGCGAGCAGTCGCGTTTGCCAGTTCGTCTCCGCGCGCCGCGTGGACCAGGAGCAGCCGGTCATTGGCCGTAAGCTCCCCTGCTCTCTCCAACTCGCTCACCCAGGCTCGCTCTTGCGGCGTGATGGGTCCACGCAGTGGCAGCCGAACTGTCACGGAAGCCCCATCATCAATGAAGACAGGAGCGTCCAAGAGGGCCTCCTTCATCGCGTCTTCGATGACGTCGATCCCGCGGCCGGCATCCTCGGCAAGACTGAATCGGCGGAGGGAATCAATCACGTCTGGGTTGCGGGCAGCTTGAGCCTGGCGGATGGTCGCGACGGTCACGGGTTCAGGCAGCGGCCCGGGGGAGTGCACCGTCACCTCTTCTGGGCGAAGCTCAACTATGACGGCCGTTCGATTCTGCTCGTAACTCCGGTGAGCGACTGCATTTGCGATCGTCTCTCGGACGACCACTTCGGGCAGTCGGGGGATCTCGTGCCGATAGACCCCGGTGACGACCAGATCGCTCCCGAGTTCGTCGACAATGAACTTCGTGGTGTCCCGAATCTGCTCGGGAAGAGTGCCGCCGAACTCGACTCGACGGTTGTAGTTGGGGCCATCATCGGGATACCGGCGCACCTCGACAATTGCTTTGTTCAAATCCATCGAGTCCCGGGGATCTGTGAGGAGAAGCGCACCGGCGATAGTCAGATGGGTGCCTGCGCACAAGCCGCGCTCAGCTAGTCGGTCCGCCAGCGCTGGGTCATCCGGCGACCAGCCATAGACCGCACACAATGCCTCCAAGGCTGGCCGGCTCGAATCGGACACGCCGAGTTCGGTGGGCGTGCGCTCGAAGCGTCGTAGTGCACGGCTACTGATGAAGTCCCATGCATCGGATCCGAACAGAGCGACGTTACGCGCTCCCCGACGTACCAGGATCCGTCCGTCACTGGTTTGGGAGAAGCCCTCGGCGCGGGGCTGCACGACTACAGCGACTATCTGCCGATTCCCCACCATGACGGCCTTCACGACATAGCGCCCTAAGTTGGCGGCGGCAAGGGCGGCCTGGTGAATCTGATCATCAGTCCCCTGATCCAAGGTCCGACCGGCTACCACGCGGTCGTCACTGACGCCGATCAGGATGACCCCGCCAGAGCCGTTACTGAAGGCCACCATTGGCTCCTGCAGCTTGTACGTACTGACGCCCATTTTTAGCTCGATCGAGTCCGACTCGCGTTCTATGAGCAGGGCGAACTCAGATGGCGCGTAGGAGTTGCGGACGCTGGTCACCCTTGCAGTATGGCAGATATATGCGAACCTTCTACCACCGATTGATAACGGAAAGAACATTTCCATATTATGAGAAAATTCCGCTGACACGACCGTGCGGGCGGTGGATTACGTGAGTTGCACGCGTGATGGACTCCTCATTTGGGCACCTGGTTCGGATAGGGGAGCAATCCCAAGGAGGCGCTCCAGTTGGGTGGCTCGACGACACGATTTCCGCGCCGATGTGATGGCTGTCAACGCAGTTGACCAGCCAGTCGGTCCAGGTCCAGAAGGGCCGCAGCTGGGGACGTTGCTCCCATACGATCGGGCGCGGGGGTGGCCCTATCTTTGGCCCGTTCCTGCGGTTGGACCCGGTCCTCAGTACGTGTCTCACCAAGGTGATGGCATCGGCCAATGTGGCCGTGCGCAGTTCGAGCAGGGCGATCGCTGGTCAGGCGTCGGGCCGGCGCATCGCACATGGGAGGCCAGCGACGGACCGCCAGGTTGGTCGATGACTTGGACCGGTTCAATGCCGCTGCTTGGCCCACAGGCACCGAAGGTTGGGGCAGTCGGGCGGGAGGTTGCCGAAGGGGGCGTCGGTCAGTTCGGGTGGTGAGGAGTCCGGCGGTGTGTTCGGGGTGGGCGGTGCACCAGGCGGCCCAGAGGGCGTCGATGCGTTGGGGCAGGGTGAGGTCCATGTCGACGCGTAGGCGTGCCCGCTCGTGGTCGTGGCTCTTCTCGTCCTGGGCGCGGGCGTAGTAGCGGTTCGTGGTCATAACGTCGGAGTGCCGCAGAAGCGCCGCAGCCTCGTACTGGGTGCCGCCGCTGTCGACGACGACGCTGGCGGCGTAGGCGCGCAGGTCCTTGATGTGCAGGGCGCGGCGGCGGGGGTCAAGTTCGGGCAGGGTCAGGTCTCCGGTCAGCCCGGCGGCTTTGCGCGCGGGGTACCAGACGCGCTTACTCCAGTCGGTGTGGTCGATCGTCATTGTCGGTTTCATACCGCGTCCGTACCGGGTCGGGCGGAACAGCAGGTCCCCGCCGGGCCGGTCCTCGATGGCGCGGGTCTCGGCGAGCTCGAGCAGTGCGGTCCACAGGGGTGTCGGGAGGGGGACGGTGGCGGCGTTGCCACCCTTGACCTGCTCGACCTGCCAGCCGCCGACCTCGTCGTTCCACACGAAGATCCGGCGCACGCTCAGCTTGGGGCGTTCGGGCCACACGTCGGACACCGAGAGGCCGACGGCCTCACTCCAGCGCAATCCTGCCCAGGCGATCAGCAGGATCAGGAGGCGATCCTCCCGCCGGGGCGGGTGGGAGGCGAGCCGGGCCAGTTCTTGATAGGACGGCAGCAGGACGGGGTCCGCGGTCTGAGAATGCTTGTCTGATTTGGCATCCCCACCGTGCTTGGGCTCCAGTACCGATATGGCGGCAAGCGCCACGTGATTCGCCGCAGTCGGGCAGTCGGCCAGAGGAGCGTCGTCCTCTTCCGTGCTCGTCCGCATCCGCGGTCAACCTGGCCGGCAGATGTTTAGTGGATGCTAAACTTCGGCTTGGAGGTGTGTGGTGGCGTGGGACCTGTTCCTGACGGACGAGGTCGATCGGTGGCTTGATGACCTAGCCACGTCGGATGCGGACTCGTACGCGCAGGTGGTGGCGGGGATTGACGTGCTGGCCGCGGTCGGCCCGAGCCTGGGGCGGCCCCTGGTCGACCGGGTCAAGGGCTCCCGTCTGCACGGGATGAAGGAGCTGCGGCCGGGTTCGTCGGGCCGCACCGAGATCCGGGTGCTGTTCGTGTTCGATCCGTGGCGCAGCGCGATCCTGCTGGTCGGCGGTGACAAGTCCGGCAACTGGACCCGGTGGTATTTCACCGCGATCCCGCGGGCTGAGCGGTTGTATGAGGAGTATGCGAGCGAGCGAACGATGGAAGAGGAGGCCGGAGGATGAGTACGAAGAAGTGGTCCGATGTGCGGAGCAAGCACGTGGCGGCAGCGGGGCAGGAGGTCGTGGCCGAGCATGCCGAGCGGATGCTCGCGCGTGTGCGCGCCCACAGCTTGGCGGAGGTGCGCCGGCGCAAGGGACTGACCCAGCGCGAGGTCGCCGACGCGATGGGCGTGAGCACCGGCCGGATCTCCCAGATCGAGCACGGAGACCTGTCCGGTCTGGACGTTCTGGACCGCTACGTTCAGGCGCTCGGCGGGCAGCTCGGGCTGGTGGCAACATTCGGGGACGAGCAGTTCAAGGTCGGCTGAGGTGGTTCCTGAACGATGCCTTTGGCCATTACATGGCCCTTTCATGTTCGGGGCGCTGACCCTTTCTTGATGGGTCTGGGTGGTTCTGACAGGGTCTGGGTGGGTCGAAATCCGTTGCAATCGCTGTATATTCGGTTTTCTGCGGTGTGATCGCGAAGGCCTTTAATCCGTAGGTTCGGGGTTCGAGCACCCGGCGAACGACTCACAAAAAACGTTGCAGCGCAACGCTTTATGGTCACAGAGTGGTCGCTTTGGGTCGGTGGGCGAGGCCAGTTTCGCACCCTTTTCACACCCTTTTCCCTGCAGCGGGGTTCTCATCCCGCAGAAATTCCCGATGAATGGACTCGGCATGGCGAACGATGGTGGCAAGGGGAGGCGCTCGCGGGGCGAAGGACACGTTCGCAAGTACGGCAAGTACCGGTGGGGGCACGTCAGTGCGGACGGTAAGCGCAAGTATTTTTCCGGCGCCACGAAGCATGCTGTCATCGAAAAGATCAGGATGCACAGCGCGGAGGCGCTAACGGGAGTGCAATTGACTCCCGGTTCCCGAAGCATCCGACGGACCGCTCCCTCGGTTGATGACGTCAAGGTGGAGTCGTTCTTGGATCGGTGGATGTCAGTACACCGGACACGTATTCGGACTTCGGCTGCGACAAGATAGGCCGGTCTTATTGAACATCACTTGGAACCGGTTGTTCACAATCAGGCTGGTGCTGTGGAACGACGTAGGGACCCGGTCCTCGATCACGCCGGTCACGTGGCCGTGCTGGTCGACGGTTCGGCTCGTACACCGCGATACCTGCGACCCTGGGTACGCCTCGTCTGTGCACCAACGATCCCTCCTCTGGGTGGATGTAGCGGCCGGCGGCGTCCAACTAGACCGGCGTGAAGCGCTGCCCCCACCGGAACCGCGTGCCGTGGCCGATCTTGGTGCCGGGCTCGATCGCCGGTTGCGTTTGACTGTCACCCAGCCACCTTCACTGAACGATGGCGAACCGTCAGTGCCCACTCGAAACGGTGAGGGTTGCCGTGTTGATCTCTGAGTTGTGTTACACAATAATGGGTGGATGAGAGTCGAGTTCACCCAGTCGGCTCGCAGGCACAAGATCGGCAAGGCGCGTGTCCGGCAGGTGCTGGCGAACCCGGTGGTCGTGGACCGGATCGTCGAG
>CAMAWO010000194.1 GCA_945861925.1 Bifidobacterium breve
GACTGCACGGAGTCGTCAGCCTCAGCAACGTCGAGCGGGAACTTTGATCGGAACTCGCGCATCCGCCCGACGATTCGCTGACCGCGTCGTTGGAGGTCTTGCCGCTTGGTGTCGATGCCATTCGTGAGCGTGGTTCGGATGGATGCGTCAGCGCGGTCGACGGCATCGATATCGACCGTGGGTTCCGCGCGCAGACGCTTGTCGAAGAGCCGCTCGAGGTCTTTCGCTACCTCGGCCGGCAGCTTTGGGGTATCACCCTCGAGAACCCCGCGGAAACGCTGCAGTGCTAGGCCTTGGGTGTCACGTTCGCGTTCGTCTCCGCGATTCTCACCGATGAGAATGTCACGCTCACCCCGGCGTTCGACGAGCGCCCCAAGCACCAACGCTAACGCCTCAGTGACCTTGGCCAACTCGTTTGAGCTCGCCTCAATTCGCTGCTTCTCAGCGGTCAGTTCCGCGATCCGATTGATGCTCGCCTCCCAGTCGAGCTCCGACCAGTCGGCGAACACCTGCAACTGGTCCAATGAAGTTCGTCGCTCCTCAACCAGCCTTCGAGCAACGGCCAGCGCGGCCCGCTCATCATCGATGCGCGTGAGCTGCCGCTGCAGTTGCTGGGCCTCCTCGAGGAGGAGCTGCACCTTCTCCTCGTTGTTCCAGCCGAGCACATACGAGCGTCGATCATCGATGCGGCGCGAGTCGTCCTTGTCGTGACGTCCGCCACCAGATTTCACCTGCCCCTGCTTGGTGACCGCCCACTCGGCCCGCCGGAAGTCCTCCATCGTCTCGGTCAGCTCATGGCGCGCGCGAGCGACGAGCTGCCTCTCGAGCCAGGGCGCAAAGGTGCAGGCCTTCACCAAAACGATGGCGTGCAACGGGTTCTCGACAGCATCTGCTGAAGCTCCGGACGCCGGACCCAGACTCGCCGGAACCCGGTAGTAGACGAGTCGGGTGCCGAGGTGTCGATCATTGATCCACTGCGACGCGGCCGCGTAGTGCTCCTTCGGCACGAGAAGTGAGAGCCCGAGGCTTCGGAGCACCCGCTCCGCCACACCCTCCCACGCGCTGTCCTCGCGTCGGACTTGCATGAGCTCGCCGGCGAAGGGCAGTTCGTCGTCCGCAATCTTGAGTTCCTCGCACAGACGTGCTCGCAGGTCCAGGCTCTGGCGCGGCAGGTTGCTCACCCGGCCCTGCAGGCTGAGCAGCTCCTCGTTCACCTCTCGGCTCTCGTCGGAGACCCCACCGCGCTCAACCGCGAGCTCCTGGATTCGGTTATCAGCCTCCGCGAGCTCCTCACCAACCCGGGCGAGCGCGGGTTCGAGGAGCGTGCGCACGGTGGCAAATTGCTCCGCGGACGCGACCGCCGGCAGTTGGGCTCGTTGAAGGAGTTCGGCCGCCTGGTCGAACCGCGCTCGTCGGCTGACCCGTTGGGCGTCGGCCTCCGTCATGGCCTGCTCGATCTCGCGAATGCGATCGCCACCGAAGCCCGCCCGCTCGAGCTCGAGTCGCTGCCGATCGGAGTCGAGGCCGGCGATCTGGGCATCGAGGTCGGCGAGGGTTCGACCGCGGGCCTCGATCGCCGCACTCAACCCGGAGAC
This sequence comes from Bifidobacterium breve, assembly GCA_945861925.1. GTDB lineage: Bacteria > Actinomycetota > Actinomycetes > S36-B12 > S36-B12 > WLND01. Next base: position 1,596 of record CAMAWO010000194.1, read on the forward strand.
TGATGCATCGAGGAGCCCGATCTTCACCTGCGCCGCATGCCGCTCGAGTCCGTCACGCTGGGCCGTCATCGACCCGATCTGCACCTCGATAGCGGCGAACTCGTCGCACTCGGCAAGGAGTGGTGCGAGCTCCGCTAGTTGGGCTCGGGCTCTCAGCACCGCCTCATGCGCGGCGCTCAGATCCTCGAAGTGGGCGATGAGATCATCGATCGCAGGCTTGGCATCGAACGGCTCGAGCATGTGCTGACGGACGAAGTCATTGAGGTCTCCGACGGACTTCATCGACACGGTCTGATGGAACAGGTCCATTGCCTGCTCTGATTCGATACCGAGCATTCGGCGGAAGTCGCGGCCGTAGTCGGGGAAGTGGTCATGCAGCCGGGCGCCACGCTCACGCAGCCTGCGCTTGAGCCCCGAGACGTCAGTCCCGAATTCGGTGAAGTCGCCAGCGATCGACAGTTCCTCGGATGAGGTGAGGTAGAACCGGTCCGGCTGGCCCTGATGCCCCTCCTTCATCCAGAAGACCTGAGCCAGGGTGACCGACGTGCCGTAGGCGCGATTAGCGAAGACGCCAAGGATGACCGAGTAGGTATTGCCGGGGCGGAGCCCAACAGCCCTGCTGCCGCTCGTGAACTCGTTCTGTTCGCTCTTGTAGTGACCGGCGACGTAACTGCGCAGTGTGCGCTCACGTTGCTCCGCGCCGGCGGCCTTGTTGTAGGCGATCTTCTGCGATGCCATGAGCAGGGTTGTCACGGCATCGACCATGGTGGACTTGCCAGAGCCGATGTCGCCGGTGAGCAGGGCGTTGTTCCCATTCGCGAGGAAGGTCCATACCCGCCGGTCGAAGGTGCCCCAGTTGAGGACCTCAAGGCGTTCAAGGCGCCAGCCGATGCGCGGATCTACTCCGCCCACCTCGAGCTCGACCGCGCTGAAAAGCCCCTGGCTCATGATTCCTCCGGAATGGCGAACTCGAGGGCGTACTGCGCAAGTCGCTCCTCGAACTCCGACAGCCACTGGCCATCGACGAACGCCTTGAGGATACGTCTTACTTCGAAGACTCCCTCGGAGCCCTGAACCCGGCGAAGGAAGCCGAGGTCGATCGCCTTCGCGATGTGTGAATCGATCTGGTCGACCATGCGGGTCTGGGTGGTCCGGGCCGGCATGAAGACGGTGAGCATCTCGACGATCTGATCGCGCGTGAGGATGAGTCTGGTGTCGGAGGCATCGGCATCGAACTGGGCCAGTCGTTTGCGCAGCAGTGCAAGAAGGAGGCTCTGGTGAAAGGACAGGGGCCTGCGGGCCACGAGCCGTAGGGCGGAGGACTCCTCGACCTCCGGATCGACGGGGGCCGACCGCAGGAATGCATATCCCTCTGTCTCATCAATGACGACGACGAGGCCGAGGACGTCGATGTGATCACGTACCTGGGACTGCAGGGCGAGCAGATGCCGCCAGGTGACCTCCTGATCGTCGCGGTAGACAACCCCCTTCATGAGTGAGGTCACGACGAGCGGCAGGTCCAGCTCGCCCGACGGCGTCAGCGGTGATGTCATCGCGCCTCCGCGTTCGTGTCGGGTTCGCGCGTCGGTGGGTGATCGACGTCGATTGAAGAAGCGGTGCGCCCCGGCCTAGCAAAGGTGACCGCCGGTATGCGAGCCACGACCCGTCGTCCATTCCCATCGGTCCACTGGTGCTCCTGCGGCCTGGTCTCGTCGAACACGACGGCGAGGTCAGCGTCACTGAGCGTGAGGTACGCGACGAGCTCGGCCAATCCCTGCTCGAGGGGGTGCGCTGCTAGAACGTCGGTGAGGCCCACGACCGCATCCTGCCGGACGAGCCTGCGAACCTGCCCCGAGAGTCGCTCGGTGTCGACGAACACTTGGTCGAGGAGGGCGGTCGCGTCAGCCGCAACATCGTCGTCCACGACCAGTGCGCTGTCGAGGGTGAGACTGGCCCGAGGCTGGTAGAGAGGACGCTCGAGGGGCAGGACAACCGAGGGAGCGGACTCATCGATGCTCGTACCCATCTGGGAGAGATCCTGCTCCCGCAGGACGAGCGCATGCTGCTCGATACCGCGAAGAATTTCAACGACCCGCCGGTTCTCGAGCCAGACCTGATCATCGAGGAACCGGCGTAGCTGCTCCGAGAGCAGTCGAACAGTGCCTTGGGTCCGCTCGCCAGCATCAAGCCAGTCGTAATGCACATGGCGCAGCCGTGGGTCTGGCTCGATCGATGACAGCGACTGCACCTGCCCGAGTAGCTCGGTGAACTCCTGCTGGCGCTCCCCGGAGAGGAGGAAGTCGTAGAAGGCATGGAAACTTCGTCCCTGGTCCGACTCGGCGATGGCATTGCGGTCGCCGATGACCTCGTCGAGAAGGTCGGCCTTCGATCCCTCCCAGCCGGCGATCTGCTCGCGAAGTTGTCGGTCAAGGGCGCGGAAGTTCGCTTCAACCTCCCTGAAGTCCGAGAGCAGGTCGCTCGCCATGGACGAGAGTTGCTGGTAGCGGTCACGTTGCGCTGCGTCGTCGAGCATCGCGACGTTCCCGCGGCGGACCTCGGCGATCTCCCGGTCGATGAGGTCGCGTCGGCGATGAAGCTCGGTGAGGCGAACCTCGGGATCCTCCTCGGCCCCGAACGCCATCTGGCGGAGCAGTTCGATGATCGTGTTGAGCCGGGACTGCGTGCCGATGAAGGATCGGCTACGCAGGCTGCGGACGAACCCGAAGGCCTTCTCAAGTGCTGGGGTGGCATCGAAGTGCGGCTCATCCGAGCCCTGTGGGTAGTACTTGCGCAGCCAGCCCTTCTCCGGTAGTGCCCACTCGTCGAGATAGGCCGCAGGGGGGCGCGGGTAGCGGGGTGGCACCTGTTCGTCATTGAGGGCGAAGAGGAGGTCGTCGAGCCGGCTCACGAGGTCGGGCCCGGCGATGGATCGGACGTTCTCCTCCACGAAGACTTGACCGAGGAAGCCGAGGATGAGCGGGGCGTGATCAGTCCGCAGGAGTCTCCACGCTGCACTCGCCCGGAGCGTCGCCTCAAGGTCGTCGTGCAGTGGTGTCACCAGGATCCGGTGGCAATGAGCTGGTCGCGATCCGAGATGAGCCGGGCGGTTCCCGATTTCCAGAGTGCCGGATCAGTCAAGCCCCAGAAGGCCTCAGTCGGGGTTGCCGACCCCTTCCGCACGTTCAGGGTCCAGGTGCCGCCCGCTGGGATGCAGGTCCCCGGGGCGAACCGGTAAGCCTTGGCCACGGTGTCGAGCCTGGCTCCGTCGAGGCAGGCCTCGGCCGCACCCTTGTTCGCGAGTCGAACCCACTGAGTCTTCGCCCTCGCCTTTCCCTTGCCCTGCCCGACCGAGATCGCATCGATGACGAGTCCCCCGGCAAGGGGATCGGCTTCGCAGGTCGCCGTGCACGGGTACTCGCGCCAGAACCTGAAGTTCTTCGCGGCATCGAGGAGGTAGGCACCGTCGCCGACGAGCGCAGGTCCGGTCCCCACATCCTGATACAAGCGCGCGGTCGCGCCTGCGTAGACATCATGGCCGTCAGGCTGGCCCGGGGTCCCTGTTCCGGTGTGGACAACTCGGTAGTCGCCGGGGGTGAGGATGGAACCGCCGGGAAAGGTGTACCAACCCTGAAGACCCGAGTCGCGCAGCATCCAGCCGGAGATGTCAACGGTACTTGCCCCGGTGTTGCGGACGCTCACCCATTCATCGACCACCTTGCCGCCTGGTGCCGTGCGGCCAAGCCGCAGTGAAAGCGCTGCATCGGGCTGGAGGGCTTGGCGGCACAGGTTCGGGTTCCAAATTCCATCACGACGCGACTGGGCGCCGGCGATGGCCTCCCGGTAGAGCGAGCTCATCGCCGCCTCCTTCGGGACGGTGAACCAAACCCCGAGGCCACGCTCTGCCATGGCCCAGGCGAGGTCCTGGTCAAACTCGCCCGTCTTCGGGTTGAAGGCGAGGACGACGCGCTGCGGCCGCGCCGACTTGCCCGTTGACGTCTGATCAACCGCCGCAAGGCGCACCCTGGTGCCGACCGGTACGAGCGACTTCATGATCTGCCGCCCAAGGGCGCCGCCGCACTGCCCGGCATGCGCGGAGGTGGTGATCTCAGGCGCGTTGATGCCGAGCAGCCTGATCCGCGATTCGGCGCCCGTCACCTCGTCATTCACGATGAGGGTGTCGCCATCGACGACCCGCTGCACCGTGGCGGTCTCCCAGGAGCGAACTCCGTCCCACGGGCCGGCCGTCGCAGGAGTCGTTGGGGAGATCAGCGCGGCAGCAGTCGTCAGGGTGACAAACGCTCCTGCCGCGGCGAGGCGACGCCGGTTCATCGAATAACCCCTTTGCATGACGCGATTCCCGCTTGGATGAGTGGCTCTGTGAGGGATTCGAGCCGGTCGAACCCCTGACCTACTGTCTGACCACCGAGATGACGGGCATAGATCCCCTCGACGATCCCGGCAAGCTTGTAGTAGGCCAGTCCCAAGTAAAACCCTACGTGTTCGAGATCATTGCCACTCCGTTGCGCGTAGGTGTCGAGAATCTCTTCCTCGGTGAGAAAGCCCTCTGCATTCGACGCGCTCGCGATGATCGCCCCTGCCTCAAGACGGGACATGCGGTTGTAGGCGAGCAGGAGCGCGAGGTCGGTGAGAGCATCGCCGATAGTCGCCATCTCCCAGTCGAGCACCGCGGTCACGGCGTCAGCGTCGTCGATAAGGAGGTTGTCGAGCCGGTAGTCGCCATGAACAATCGCGGGGGGGCGCTGGGGCGGGACGCTCCTCACGAGGATGTCGAACAGCTCGTCGACACCCGGCAGTTCGCGGCTCTTTGATGCGTCCAACTGCTTCCGCCAGCGCTGCACCTGCCGCGCGAGGAACCCCTCGGGGCGCCCGAAGTCACCGAGACCAACGTCACTCGGGTCGACGGCGTGCAGGTCGGCAAGAACCTCGACCATGCGGATCGAGAGCGCCCTGACTCGCGTCGGACCAAGGAGCTCGAGTTGCTCGCGCTGGCGGTAGGGGATGCCGGGCATGAGCTCCATGACGTAGAACGGGGCGCCGATCACCTCCGGGTCGGAGCACAGGGCCAGGATCCCCGGCACCGGGACCGGAGTCGGCGCCAGCGCCGCGATGACCCGGCGCTCACGCACCATGTCGTGGGCTGTCGCGAGCACATGTCCGAGCGGCGGCCGTCGAACGACCCATTGATCCCGCCCGTCGGTTACCCGATAGGTGATGTTCGACTTGCCGCCATCGAACACCTCGGCTCGCAGCGGACCCTCGATGAGACCGGGGCATTCACGATCAAGGAACCGGGCGAGCCGATCAAGGTCAAGTCCAGGCGGGGAGCCGGGAGCCTGCGTCATGGAACGAGGAGCGCGAGCAACTCCGCGATGCACACGGGCTTATCGCCGCCCTCGCGCTCGACGGTCACAAGGACAGTGACCTGCATGCCAACCGGACGCCACTCAATGGTCATGAGTTCCGCGCCGGCTCTGAGCCGGGAGTCAACCGGGACCACCGCCGGGAACCGCACCCGGTTCGACCCGAAGTTGACGCCCATCGATATGC
>CAMAWO010000195.1 GCA_945861925.1 Bifidobacterium breve
ATCCCTGAATCTGCGGAGGTACAGCGGCGTGGAGCTTATTCCTTCCTCCGACTCACCGACCTCATGCGGCTTGCCGCCACGTGATTCACGCTCGAGGTACTTCTGCAAGTAGGCAGGAGGATCTGTGCGCTCGGTCCTGGGAAGTGTGACCGGAACGATGCTCACTTCGGGTGTTGTCACCGTGCCTCTTCTCGCTTAACTGTGAACTGTCAGGAAGTCTTGATTCACTACACCGTCGAAATAGAAGATCGCCCGACCCATCTCAGCTTCCGTCCAAGTGACGGGCGGTTCTTCCGGGTCCACGTAATAGCCTCCGGTGAACGCCTCATTACGATTCCCGGCTGGATCGAAGAAGTACAGGCAGTGGCCGCGCGTCGCCCCGTGCCGCGTCGGATTCTTCTCAATGTGCACACCGTGATACGCCAGAACGTCGGCGACATCACGAATCGCTGTCCAGTCATCCACCCAGTACGCGAAGTGATGGAGACCGCCATCTTGCCCAGTAACCAAAGCGATGTCGTGTGAGGTGTGGGAATGCTCCAGCCAAGTTGCAATCTGGAATCCGTCGTCGCCGAGGATCTGCTCAGTGAGATGGAATCCCAGTACATCTTGGAGGAATCGCGTGTTAAGGCCAACATCTTCACATGTAATAAAGATGTGATCCAACCGCGGTGGTGCGAATCCAATGAGGTTCAACGGTTTTGGCGGCGGATTAGTAAGCGGGAGCAGGTTTCCGACCTGATCCATCCCGTAGACGAGTTCCATCATGTGTCCGCTGGGCATGGCGAAACGAATCGACTCACCGTGTCCGGGTCCGATCTCACCGTGCGCGAATCGGGTGACCTTGAATCCGGCATTCGTTAACTGGTCGGTGTAGGTGTCAAGATCTTCATGGAACTGTACCTTCCACCCCATGTGATTCAACCCGTAGGTGGGCTCGAATCGTAGGATTACCGAATGGTGTTGGTGCTCGTCCCAGCACTTGAGGAAGACTCGATCAGGCTCGCGCGCTGTCTCATACATTCCCACTACCTCGGCGTAGTAGGCGGTGGCGAGTTCGAGGTCTGGGACCCGAATCTCCACGTGCGAGAGCCGTAGAATACCCATATCAGGCCGGCCCACAGCTCATGTGTGCACCGACATAAAGCGCTGATTGAGTTCCCCTTCGTAATAGAACACAGCTCTCCCAATTTGATCCTCGGTCCAAGTGATCATCGGGAAGTCTGGGTCCGGGCGGTATCCGCCGGTGAAGACCTCGTTACGGGTGCCGAGAGGATCGAAGAAATATATGGTGTTGCCGCGGGTAATCCCATGTCGGGTTGGTCCGACGTCGATCTGGATACCGTTGTAGGCCAAAATGTCGGCCGAACGGCGAACGTGATCCCAATCGTCCAACCACCACGCGAAGTGATGAAGGCCGCCGTTATGCCCCGCGACAATCGCGAGGTCATGTGGGCTGTGCGAAACTTCCAACCACACGGCCGCCTGGTGTCCCTGGCCGTCGAGGAGTTGCTCCGTGATGCGAAATCCAAAGACGTCCTGGTAAAACTTCGCCGAGTCACCGACATCCTCAGCGGTTACCAGCAAATGATCCAGACGTGGTGGGGCGATGCCCTTCAACCCATGGACGAACGGAGTCGGGTTCACCGGTAGGGTCGCGCGGCCCACCATTTCGATGTCGTGAACAAGTTCCATTAACTGCCCTGATGGCGTTTCGAATTGAATCGACTCGCCCTGACCGACCCTGTCACCTTTGGACACTCTGATCACTGGGAATCCATACTGTGAAACCTTGCGCTCGAATTCAGCGAGATCATCTTCCCGCTGAACCTTAAAAGACATCCGGTCGAACCCAACCCGCGGACCGTAAATGAGCCGAAGGGAATGGTGGTTGGGCTCATCCCAACATTTTAGATAGACTGAATTGTTATCGCGCTCAGTTTCCAGCAGGCCAATTACTTCGGTGTAGTAAGCGACCGCGAGGTCAAGATCGGTCACAGTCACATCTACATGCGCCAGGCGCTGAATGCCCATGACGTCACCTCTCTACAACAGCGGCAAATGTTGGCCTGAGCCATATTAAGGAGATACGGTATTTGGAATGTGTCCCGCATGGAAGTACGTCGTCCCATCCAGAGGGACGCTCACTGCTACGGTCTACAGATGCAGGGTGTAGCCGCCGCAACTGGCCCAGAGCAAATGCGGGCCTCTATGGCCTCTTATGTTCGCTCAATGCACCGGGCGTACATCGAGGCGACCGAGCCGATGACGCCGGGTGATCGTGCTCGACTACCCCTTCCCCGATCCACTGCATTCACCGTGCTTGCCGTCGGTACCAGGTATCTGCACATCCTGGGAACGACCGAGCACCTGCCCGCCCCGCTCGGTCCCGAGGTGCAACTCGATGACGAACTCGGCGACCTGAAGTGGTCACTGCGATTCTTCGATCCCGTGATCACCCCTCAGTTGGGCATGATCGACGAGCGGGAAGCCCCCGAACCACTTCAGGTCAGAGAGGCCCTTGGAATCCGCTCCGTGCTCTACCACCTTTCGCTTCCCCCTGGCGGAGGTCTGACCCCCCATCACGCCCAGCACGCCGGAACGGGTCTGGCTCATTCACACGCTGCGGCCGATCGAGACTTTTCGACCATGGCCGCGCTCGCTCCTGCTCAGGGCCCAATCGTGAACGAAATGCATATGGCGAACACGAATGATCTGCCGGTGGCGCATCTTCTGCTCGCCCGGCATCTGCTCGCCCGATGTCTGCTCGAACCCGACGACCTGACCGCCGATCCGACGGATTTCGCTGGAGTGCGCCGACAGACCCTGTCGGTATTGCGCAGTGCATCGGCATGACCGAGATTAAACCCCGCGCCCACTCCACGTTGTCGAGTGTCACGAATGCGGCTCGAGTGCTGAAGGAATTTCGTAAGGGGAATCGGGAAATTGGCGTCACGGAACTTTCTCGTCGGCTGGGCATTGGCAAGAGCACTGCACATCGATTGGCAAACACTCTGGCCGAGGAGCGCCTGCTCGAGCAGGACCCGGAAACCGGTGCGTATCGCCTCGGACTGGCGATGTACGAACTCGGTTTATTGGTGCACTGGTATGCCGATCTTCATGAAGCCTGCGCGCCCGTGCTCGATCAACTACGCATTGCGACGAGTGAAACGGTGCAGGTTGCCGTTCTCGACGGTCGGGAAGTGGTGTACATCGAGCGCAGGGAAAGCCCACGGACCCTGAGGCTCTTCCGTCAGGTCGGGCACCGAAACGATGCCCACTGCACGAGCACTGGGAAACTCCTTCTCGCATGTCTGCCGCCGGAGAAGTTGGCAGCCACCGTGAGGGGGTGGAAACTTCGGGCGCACACCCCGCACACCATCACGAGAACAGATGTCTTGCTGACACAACTCGAAGTGGTTCGGAAAAGGGGCTGGGCGGAGAACATCAACGAAGCCGAGGTGGGCGTTGCCTCCGTGGCTGCACCTATCCGCAACGGCCTCGGCGAAGTGATCGCAGCGGTGTCGATTGCAGGTCCGGTGCAACGCCTCGCAGGGGATTCCATGCGGCGCTTCAGTGCTTCTAGCATCGAGGCTGGCTTGGCGATCGGTCGACGTCTTGGCTACCGAGATACGAAAGGCCCGAATTTATAATGAAGCTCACCGCCAAAGATGTCACCGATCGGGCACAGGCTCTTTACGACGCTCGTAGTAGTGGCCGCGCAATCGCACCTTTTACCGAGGAGCGACCCGACCTAGGGGTCGCCGAGGGATACGCCATTCAGCAGGCGCTGGTCAAGAAATTGCTCGCCGACGGCGAGGTGATCACCGGGTACAAAATCGGACTCACGTCACTGCCGATGCAGGAGCTTCTTGGGGTGGACCAGCCAGACTTCGGGCCGGTATTCGCATCGGGAGTGCATTGCGACGGCGCGGAGCTGGACCTAGCCGATTTCATCGCCCCACGTATCGAAGCGGAAATCGCAGTCCTGCTCGGAGCGGATCTCACCGGCCCGCACTGCACTCCCGCTGCAGCGCAACAGGCAAGTGTGGGTCTCATCGCCGCCGTTGAGATCGTTGACTCCCGCATCATTGATTGGCGTATTGCGATCGCCGATACGGTCGCTGATTTAGCCAGCGGCGGTGCCATCGCCTTGAGCAGTTTCGTCATGCCGATCAAAGGCTTCGAACCGCGGCTTCTCGGCATGGTATTCACCAGGAATGGCTCCCTCGTCGCCACCGGTGCGGGGGCTGCCGCGCTCGGCGACCCCCTCGCAGCTGTTGCGTGGCTCGCAAACACCTTGGCGCCAATGGGCGTAACCCTGCCGGCGGGCAGCGTGATCATGACGGGCGCCCTGCATGGCATGGTTCCCATCAACGCCGGCGACGTATTTCGAGCGGAGTTCGACCACCTTGGACCCATCACCGTTCGTGTACTGGGAAAGTAAGGGACAATGAACCGAATGCGCTGCGCAATCATTGGGTCGGGAAACATTGGCACCGATCTGATGTACAAGATGTTGAGAAGTGATCACTTGGAACCTGTCGCGCTGGTTGGAATCGACCCCGACAGTGACGGCTTGGCGCGTGCTCGGGCGGCCGGCCTTAACGCCCCGCACACGGGGCCGCAATGGGTGATTGAGAACGCCGGCAACCTCGACATGGTGTTCGATGCAACCAGTGCGTACGTCCACATGCGCCATCACAGGCAGTACCGCGACGCCGGAATCACCGCCATCGATCTGACCCCGGCGGCCGTCGGACCGAAGGTAATCCCATCGGTGAACCTGTACGAGCATCTGGATGCGCCGAATATAAACATGGTGACCTGTGGAGGTCAGGCGACGACACCAATGGTGTTCGCGATCCGCCGAGCGCTCCCCACCCTCCCCTACGCCGAAATGGTCTCCACCGTGGCCTCGAAGTCAGCTGGGCCCGGTACTCGGCAGAACATCGATGAGTTCACGAAGACCACTTCTACCGCACTGCGGGAAATCGGTGGCGCCGAGCAAAGCAAGGCCATCATCGTGCTCAATCCGGCGGAGCCGCCAATCATGATGCGCAACACCGTGTTTGCGGCCATGCCTGAGGGTGCTGACCAGGACGCAGTCATTGCGTCAATACACGAAATGGCCATTGAGGTTGCCAAGTATGTACCGGGATATCGCCTCAAGAACCCGCCCGTCATCGAGAGCGGCCCCTTCAGCACACCCGGTGGTGTCGTACCCCACCGTGCGGTGGTGCTACTTGAAGTTGAAGGCGCAGGAGATTACCTCCCAGCATATGCCGGCAACCTCGACATCATGACCGCTGCGGCACTTCGCGTCGGCGAAGCCATCGCCCAATCACGAATCCCGGCAGGAGCCCCCGCATGAGTACCGACTATCGACTGATTGACTCCACGCTGCGTGACGGCTCCCACGCGATCAGCCACCAGTACAACGCGGATGAGGTCGTTGCCATCGTCCGGGGACTGGACCGGGCAGGCGTCCAGGTGATCGAGATCGCCCACGGGGATGGCCTCGGCGGCTCAAGTTTTAACTACGGGTTTTCCAAGGTCGATGAGAAGGAACTCATCGACCGGGCGTGCGCGTCCACTACGACTGCCAAAATTGCCGTACTGCTCCTGCCCGGTATCGGCTTGGCCGATGACCTGCGCGACGTCAAGGAACTCGGTGTTTCGATGGCGAGGATTGCCACCCATTGCACTGAGGGGGATATCAGTGAACAGCACATCAAAACTGCCAAAAAGTTGGGCTTGGAGACAATCGGTTTTTTGATGATGGCTCACATGAATTCACCGGAAGGACTCGTTGAGCAAGCCCTGCTGATGCAGTCCTACGGTGCGGATGTGATCTATATCGCCGACTCCGCGGGTGCGATGACCACGGAGGATGTGCGGCGCCGGGTGAACGCCCTCGTCGAAGCACTCGATGTCCCGGTGGGCGTCCATGCACACAACAACCTCTCGATGGCGGTCGCCAACTCAATTGCTGCTTATGAAGAAGGTGCAAAGAATCTCGACGGCACCAGTGCCGGTCTTGGCGCCGGAGCCGGTAACTGCCCGACCGAGATTCTCGCTGCCGTCTCAGATAAATACGGCATATCAACCGGAGTGGACGTACTGGCCCTGATGGACGTTGCCGAGGAAATAATCCGCCCGCTCATGCCACGTCAGCAGGTAATCGATCGCGCAGGATTGATCCTCGGTTACGCCGGCGTCTACGGTTCATTCCTGTTGCACTCACAACGGGCGGCCGAGCGGTATAACGTCTCCCAAGCGGAAATCCTGTTGGAGCTAGGTCGTCGCCAAGTCGTAGGCGGACAGGAGGACATGATCATCGATGTCGCATTGGAACTCGCCCGCAAACACTCGGAGGCCCAGGCATGACCACCAAACGACTTGCCGAGCGGCTTATCACCGCGGCCCGGCAGCGCACCGCCACCACACCGCTGAGTGATGAGGATGCCGATCTCGACGTAGACATGGCCTACCAGATCCAATCCGAAGTAGTCGCTGCGCGACTTGAGGCCGGTGCACTGATCGTGGGAGCAAAATTGGGGCTCACGAGCGCTGCGAAGCAGCGTCAGATGAAGGTTAATGAACCTCTTTACGGCTGGCTAACCAGCGATATGCAGATCGACACTGGGGCGGTGCTGGAATGTGCGCGCTTCATCCAGCCGCGGTGCGAACCAGAGATTGCCTTCCTGCTGTCGGCGGATCTCTCCGGAGCCGACACATCGGCCGCACAGGTCTTGGCAGCGACGGAGTTGGTTTTCCCTGCGGTTGATGTCTTGGACTCCCGCTTCGCCGGCTACGCCTTCACGCTCCCCGACGTGATCGCCGACAACTCCTCCGGTGCCGCATACGTCCTCGGCGGCCAAGGTGTTCGTCCGGACGGGTTCGATCTGCGCTTAACCGGTTGTGCGTTCTACAAGAATGGTGTACTCATCGCCACCGCGTCAGGGGCTGCCGTTCTGGGCCATCCAGCGTCCGCGGTTGCCTGGCTGGTTCGCAAGCTGGCCGCCCGGGGCGAAGGGCTACGTGCGGGGCAAGTAGTGCTATCCGGTTCGATGACCGAAGCCGTCGCCGTGGCCCCCGGCGACGTCATCATCGCTCGACTTGACCGACTAGGCACCGTTGAAATCCCCTGC
>CAMAWO010000196.1 GCA_945861925.1 Bifidobacterium breve
GTTCAGCAGGGCGAGGGTTCATGCCTTGCACAACGCCCTGCTCGCGGTCGCCATCGAATCGCCGTACCATGACTGGATCGAAGGCATGGAGAAGCGACCGGACGACAGCCACCGCATCACGACCCGCATTCCGGCGTCCGACTGGTTCGAGGTACGCGACCAAGCCCTCCTAGCGCACCGTACGCAGATTGACCCCGAGGGCCTGTGGTTTCGGGTGACCCCAGACCTCCAGCGGTCAATCTGGCCAACCGAAGACTTCGAACTTGCTCGTTCACTGGTCCAAACCTCGATCCCCGAGGACGACCTTTTCGCAGGACTGAGGACCCCATGATGATCGTGATGGCTGAAGCAGACATGAGTTCGGTGATCGATGGCGCGGGTCCAATCGCAGGGCTCTTCGTCCTCCTCCTCGCCGGCGCTGTGGTCGTCATCTGGAAATCGATGAACCGGCAGTTCAAGCGCATCGATCCGAGTCTGCCCATGGGCCGTGATGATCGCGAGCAGGCCGCTGATCGGCAGTACACCGAGCAGGCCATCAAGCGGGGCGAGGATGACGCCGAGCCGGCAGGCTGAGGACCTGCTGCGGCTGGCCCGCACCCCCCGCTGGATCAGCCTCGCGCTCGTCGCACTCGTCCTCATTGCCGGATGCGTGTTCCTTGGACGCTGGCAGTGGGACCGGACCCAGAACATCGTCGAGGCCGAGCGCCTCGCTGTGTCGGCGCCCGTCGCGGTCGAGGTGATTGCCGGAGTCGATGATCAACTGCCAGATGCGTCGATCGGCCGACCCGTAGTGGCGCAGGGCCGCTATCTCAAGGGTGGCCAGGTGATCGTCGTGCAGCGCTCCTTGCGGGGCCAGCCGGGAGTCTGGGTCCTCACCCCCCTTGAACTCTCGGACGGCTCAATCATCGGCGTGCTGCGTGGATGGCTCGAATCAGAGGGGGCACCGGGCATCATCCCGCCGTCCGGCGAGGTCACCGTGACCGGCATCATGCACCCGGATGAGCGCTTCTACCCCGATGCTGTCACGGATCCCGGCATCGCCGTCGCAATCTCAAGCGCGCGTCTGAGCGACTCGTGGGGCCCGGGGACCCGCTCGGGCTACGTCATGCTCACCGAGACCTCACCTACTTCAGATCAGACGACTGGTTTCGCTACCCCTGCGCCTGAGCCGGCGCTACCAACGGTGCAGACCGCCGGTGTCCCATTCCCCCTGCAGAACTTCTTTTACGCCATCCAGTGGTGGATCTTCGCCCTCTTCATAGCGGCGGTGTACGCGAGGTGGCTGTGGCTCGATGCACTGGCGGAGCTCCCGGACGCTGCAGAGCCCGCCGAACGGCAGTGAAGGCCGCCCGCGGATTCTCACGATTTGATCACGGTTGGGGCACTGTTCCCTTTGCTGGGTGTTTCCAGCTATGCTTACCCACGGCAAGGCTACGTCAGCACCACCGTTCTGAGATGCCCGCCCATCGAACTTGCGGCGGGCATCACATGTTTCTGGGCACGAGCACAGATCAAGGACGAAGGTTCGAACAAGCTAGGCCACGTGTTGGGCGACCGTCCGACGCAACTTCGTGCAAGGAGAATGTGCATCATGGCTCAAGGAACTGTTAAGTGGTTCAACGCCGAAAAGGGTTTCGGCTTCATCGCTCAGGCTGACGGTGGCCCGGACGTGTTCGTGCACTACTCGGCGATCGAGTCGGACGGCTACCGTTCCCTCGAGGAGAACCAGGCCGTCGAGTTCGAGATCACGCAGGGCCCGAAGGGTCCGCAGGCCGACAAGGTGCGCGGCATCTAGTCGACAGCACCAAATGGTCGTGGAGCCCCCGCCGCTTGGCAGGGGCTCCACGCATGTCCGGGGCACCTGCACTAGCGTTCCGTCCGTGGTCACTGTTGTCGGCGAGGCACTCATCGACATCATCGTTGATCCCGCCGGAAACGTGACGTCGGTCGTCGGCGGCGCCCCGCTCAATACCGCCCGCACAATCGCCAGGCTTGGTGTGCCCTCGACCTTTCTCGGCGGGGTCTCGACAGACGCATTCGGCGCGCGAATCATGAGGCTCCTTCAGGCAGACGGCGTCGGCTATGCGCTCGGTGAACAGGTTGATGTGCCGACGACCTTGGCGATCGCGCAGATCGACGCCGATGGGGCCGCGACCTATCGCTTCATGATGGAGGGGACCTCCGCGGCTGCAGTGACACCAAAGGCGGCCCTTTCCCACATCGGGCCACAGTGCTCGGCGCTGCACGTGGGCACCCTCGGACTCGTCCTTCAGCCCCTGGCCGATGCGACAGCCGCAGTCGTGGAGGCATCCCCAGCCGACAGGCTCGTCATGGTGGATCCGAACTGTCGCCCAAGTGTGATGACCTCGTCCGATGTTTTCGATCGCACCCTGCGAGCCGTCCTCGAACGGGCTGATGTTGTGAAGGTCAGTGGCGATGATCTGGCTTTCATCTATCCGTCCATCGATGTCCACGATGCTGCTGTCCGGCTCCAGCGCGAGTCGGGTGCAGTCGTGCTCTTTACCGACGGGGCCAAGTCGGTGCATGTGCTCACTGAGAGCGACGATGTCATTCTCGAGGTGCCCCGGGTCGTGGTCGTCGACACGGTCGGGGCGGGCGACTCCTTCAGCGGCGGCTTCCTCGCACAATGGCAGTCTCGTGGTTTGGGACGGGCGGACGTTGCGAACCTCGATGAGGTGCTGAGTGCGGCAAGGTTCGGGATAGCGGTAGCCGCAATCACCTGCCAACGGCCCGGCGCCGATCCTCCCAATGTGCAAGAGATGAAGGTCCACTAGCCTTCAGACATGAAGGGTCTCGGCGCTGCAGCAACACGCTTTCGAGTGATGGCCTGGCTTACAGGTGTCGTGCTCGGTGCGCTCACCATCTGGCTCATTGTCGGATACGGCTTCCTCGATTACGCGAACACCGA
Organism: Bifidobacterium breve; assembly: GCA_945861925.1. GTDB lineage: Bacteria > Actinomycetota > Actinomycetes > S36-B12 > S36-B12 > WLND01. The sequence continues at coordinate 2,930 of CAMAWO010000196.1, forward strand.
CGTGAAGCCGGGGCTCTACCGCAGCCTGTGGACCGCGCACGGCTGGCTGTACTTCATCTACCTGATCGTCGGCGTCGACCTAGCATTCCGGCTTCGCTATTCGCTCGGCAAAACCGTCCTTATCCTGCTGGCTGGTACGGTGCCATTCATGTCGTTCGTCGCGGAGCGCTTCGTTCACACGGACGTTGCGGCGCGGATCGCTACGGCAACGCCCAACTGACTGGCTCGCCGCCGAGATCGTCAAGGAACTCGTTCGCCTGACTGAACGGCCGACTCCCAAAGAACCCGCGGTCCGCTGACAGCGGACTCGGGTGAGCGCTCTCGATAATTGGCACATCCTCGAGGATGCCGGTGAGCGATTGGGCGTCCTTGCCCCAGAGAATCGCGACGAGGGGCTCCTCGAGCCGCTCGACGAGGCCGCGGATCGCCGCCTCAGTGAAGGCCTCCCACCCGATCCCGCGGTGACTGCCGGGCTCGCCAACTCGGACCGTGAGCACACGGTTGAGGAGGAGCACTCCTTGCTCGGCCCAGGGGGTGAGGTCGCCGCTGGAGGGGATCGCGACGTCAAGGTCGCTGGCGAGCTCCTTGAAGATGTTCTGCAGGCTGCGGGGGAGCGGGCGTACGTCGGCGGCGACCGAGAACGACAGACCGACGGCGTGGCCCGGTGTCGGATACGGATCCTGTCCGGTGATGAGGACACGAACCACGTTCAGGGGCTGCTCGAAGGCGCGGAGGATCTGCTGCCCACCTGGGCACCAGGGTCGGCCAGCGACCTGTTCGCTGCGCAGGAACTCGCCGATCTGGGTGAGGTTCTCCTGCTGCTCCCAAAGGACCGGGAGCCAGGTCGGGTGTACGAGTTCTTCGAGGGACTTTGCCACCCCATGACCTTAGTCGCCCTACCTGAGTCGGTCAGCGGAGTCGGCACCGGCCGCGAGGCAGAGGTACACGATGGCGGTGGGGGTGAGTTTCATCCTCCCCCCTCTTTTCGCTTGGCGGCGAAGGTGAAGGCGGCGAGGCCAATGATGACAGCGCCGACCCCTGCGCCGATGAACATGACCGAACTTGCGTCGCGGCGATCAACGAGAGCCCCGAGGAACACGACACCGAGGATCGCGACGGTGACCCCGATGAGTTTCGTCTTCAGGTCGTCCAGCGAGCGGATCTGAAGCCACTGTGGCAGCGTCACCTCGCTATCGACGAAGAGCTCATAGAGCCCGTAACCGATGACGAGGAGGACGGTTGCGAGGAGGAAGGTATCGACGGCCGTGAGGATCGCGACCACGGTGAGTTTCACACTCACGCTGGAGTCGAGGAGGTGGACGATCGTCATCACGACCTCCCAAACCCCGATAGCCATGAGAACGAAGGACGCGATGATTGACGTGACCGCCGGCACGGCGACGGCGAAGCGGGAGAGTTCGATGAGGCGGCGCATACGCGCACGCTATCTGACCCTAGCCAGCCCGCGCTCGGCCTCGCGGCGAGCTACATCCGCAGGTACGAGGCACCATTGAAGTCGAGAATGCCGCCGCTGGCCCATTCGGCGGCTGGCGATGCGAGGAACACGACCGCCTTCGCGACCTCTTGGGCCGTCGGCACCCTATTGAACGGACTCTGGGCCCTGATCTCATCGCCGCCTGCCCCGGCAAGTGACGCTGCGGCCATGTCGGTGTCGACGAACCCGGGGGCGAGGGTGGTGACGGCGATGCCGAGGTGACCGAGGGACTTGGCGATGGACTGTCCGAAGGCACCGAGGGCGGCCTTGCTGGCGCCGTAGGCGGGGCTGTCGGGCTCCCCGCGAAAGGCTCCCCGCGATCCCACGTTGATGATCCGCGAATCGCCGCCGCGAGGCATGTGCTGGAGGGCGCACCATGCAGCGTTTGCGGCGCCGATGAGGTTGATGTCGATCGTGTCGCGCCAGCCCCGCTGCCACTCCTCATAGGTAGAGGCCTCGATCGGATGCGGGAAGAACACTCCGGCGTTGTTCACGAGGATGTCGATGGTCCCGAGTGTGGCGGCGGCCGCGTCGACCATTCGGCGAACCGCCTCCGGATCGCGGAGATCAGCTTGGACGATGACATGGCCGTCCCCCGACAGACTGCCAAGTACCGACTCTGCCGCCTGCCTCGACTCGCCGAAGTGAACCGCCACCAGATCCCCGAGGGAGGCGAACTCGAGGGCGATCGCTGCGCCGATGCCGCGCGAGCCGCCCGTGACCAAGACTGACCTTCGAGGGGATTCCATGGGGTGATCCTCCCAGCCTTGAGCCCGGCACAATTGCCCGCATTGCAAAATGGAGACACCTCAGGGGGAATATGGTTCACCCATGGTCGAAGAGGACGGCATCCCTGACACGTTGAAACGGCTCTCTGGCATCACATGGCGACTGCTGGTCCTCGTGGCGGGGTTCGTCCTCATCGCAAGGGTCTTCGATTCGATCTTCCCCGTGGTCTTCGCCCTCTTCTTCGCGATGCTCGTCACCGCGTGGACCTCACCCGTCATGAATCTGCTCCACAAGATCATGCCGAAGGTTCTCGCGATGATCCTTGCACTGCTCGCCATCGGCTCGGCAATCGTGCTCGTCCTCTATAGCGTGATCTCGTCGACGATCAGCGAGGGACCGAAACTTGCGACATCGATCCAAAGTGGCTTCGCCGACATCGAAACGTGGATGAAGACAGGACCACTTCACCTCGACGCGGCAGATATTGGCAATCTGCTTGATCAAGCGAAGGGCCTGGGCGCCGATATCGCGAAGGGCGTGCTCGGCGATGCGCTCGGCGCGGCCGGATCGATCGGCACGCTCATCATCGCCGGCTCAGTCTTCATTTTTGGAGTCATCTTCTTCCTCATGTCCCCAGCCACGATCTGGGGGTGGGTCATCTCCTGGATCCCGAGGAAGACCAGCCACCACGTCGATGTCGCCGGTCGTATCGCCTGGGAATCCATCTCTGGCTACACGCGCGGCATCGTCATCGTTGCCTTCCTCGATGCCCTGCTCGTCTTCATCGGCCTTGTAATCCTCGGGGTTCCTCTGGCCCCCGCCCTCGCGGCGGTGGTGTTCATCGGTGCGTTCATCCCGGTCATCGGCGCGCCGATCGCCACCTTCTTCGCTGCGATCGTGGCCCTTGCTGAGAAGGGTCCGTTCGTCGCCTTGCTCGTGATCATCCTGACGATCATCGTCGGTTCATTTGACGGCGATGTCATGCAGCCGCTCGTCATGGGCAAAGCCGTCAACCTTCACCCACTTGCGATCGTCATTGCGATTGCCGCGGGTGCTATCGCACTCGGCATCGTCGGGGCGCTGATCGCGGTGCCGATCGCCGGTGCTGTCTACGGCATTGCGAAATATGTGACGGGTCGTGATCCGGAGCATCCATACATCGACGATCCTGAACCGGCCCCGGCCGCAACGTAACTTCTATTCTTCGTCGTCCTCGTCGTAGACGTCCCTCAGTTCGGGGGCGTCCCTGAGGCCGATGAGCAGCAGGGTGAGGTAGAGCAGGCAGAAGGTCAGGCCAAACCCTAGGTACACCCAGCGCAGGGGGCTCCATTCGCCGGGCAGCCATATGGTCATGACGGTCATCAGCCCGCCGCCGATCACCATGACGGCTGCGGCTCCTCGCGTCGAGGGGTCCGGGGTGTGCCGCACGAGCCACATCTGTCCAGCCAAGGCGACGAGGATCGCCCCCATCATTCGCAGCGCCCAATCGAGGTCGCTCGATGGCGTGAGACCGAGCAGTGTTGCGAAGGCCGAGGGCATGATGAGAAGTGCGAGGGCACTCAAGGCGAAGACGAGTGACCCCAGGGCAAGCAGGCCCCGAATGGCCCTGATCACAAATGACGTTTCCACGCTGGAAGCCTATTAGCCGGATGACGGCGGACGAGGCAGATTCCAGATTCGTCGGACACGCCGTAGCCTGCAGATATGAGTGACCTCAATGATGTCGGCGATCGTGACGGTTGGCGCTGCTGGCTGTGCGACGAGCCGGTTGACCCCGAAGCTTCCGTGAACGCCGATCGCGGACCGAGCGTGGATTCCTGGGGGGTGGCGAAGGGCAAGAAGCCGGTGGCATCAGCCGAACGCCTCGCGCACCGGGCATGCAACACACGCAAGGGCAAAGTTCAGCCTGTCGTTCCGTGGTCTCCCCAACTCTTCGTCGTCGACCCTGCACCCATCGTCGCCACCGTCGAGCGGCTCACCCGCAAGGGCGG
>CAMAWO010000197.1 GCA_945861925.1 Bifidobacterium breve
TCACGACATGGGTCACGTGATCACGCCAATCACCATCAATATGAAGTAATTTCGGACGATCACCCTCCTTGCGCAGGCCTATCTTGTCGACGACCCGAAGTGAGGCCGTGTTCTCAGGCCTGATGTTGATCTCGATCCGGTGAAGGCGCACGTTGTCGAAGCAGTAGTCGCACGCCATCGCCACTGCCGCGGGCATGATCCCCCGACCTGCGAGGTCCTTGTCAATCCAATAGCCGATGTAGGCGGAGCGCAGCGAACCGTAGGTGATGCCACCGACCGTCAGCTGCCCTGCCAGCCGCCCGTCAACGAGAATCGCCCACGGTAGCGACCTGCCTACTCGGGCGTCCTTGCGCAGGCGCCGCACCATCTGCCCGAACGTCGCCGGCGCGTCGGTGATGAGCGACGCCTCCGGGGGCAGGCTCGCCTCCCACGGTTGAAGCCACTCACGGTTACGCCGCCTCACCTCGCGCCACTCGCCAGCATCTCGTTGCCGGATGAGACGCAGCGTGATGTCACCGTCAGAGATCGTGGTTGACCGGTTCACTGCAGCCCTGCCACAAACTCCTTCAGCCAGTCCCGAAGGCTTGGGCCGAGATCCTCCCGCTCACTCGCGAGCATGATGCTGGCCTGGAGATACGAAAGGCGGTCCCCAGTGTCGTAACGCCGCCCGGAAAAGATGACACCCCGGACGCCTCCGCCCTCATCGGCCGGCATGGTCGCGAGGACCCGGAGCGCATCGGTGAGCTGGATCTCGCCGCCCCGGCCTGGCTGTGTTCGCGCGAGGACAGCGAACGTCGCGGGGTCAAGGAGGTACCTGCCGATGACCGCAAGGGTGCTCGGGGCATCGGCAACATCGGGCTTCTCGACAAGGTCCGTCACGATCACGACATCGGTCTCATCAGTCGACCTCACCGCCGGGCACCCATACAGCGAGATGCTCTCGCGCGGCACCTCCATGAGGCAGATGACCGAACCGCCAAACTCCTCCCGAATGGCGAGCATGCGCGGGAGCACCGGGTCGCGTGGGTCAATGAGGTCATCGCCGAGGAGAACCGCGAACGGCTCGTTGCCGACATGGCTCTGCGCCATGAGCACCGCGTGCCCGAGGCCGAGCGGATCGCCCTGCCGCACATAGTGGATAAGCGCGAGGTTCGTCGACTCAGTGACGAGGGCCAGACGCTCCCGATCACCCTTGCGAATCAGTGCTTCTTCTAGTTCGAGGTTGCGGTCGAAGTGGTCCTCGAGCGGCCGCTTGCTGCGTCCGGTGATGAACAGGACGTCATCGAGGCCCGCCGCCACCGCCTCCTCCACGACGTACTGGATGGCGGGCTTGTCGACGACGGGGAGCATCTCCTTCGGGGTGGCCTTCGTCGCCGGGAGAAACCGCGTCCCGAGCCCTGCGGCCGGAACCACGGCCTTGCGAACTGCGCCGGTGTAGCCAGCCATAGTCGTCATGCGCCGACGATAGCCGCCCCGAGTAGGCAACGATGGGCACGTGGACGAGTTGGGCACGTCGAGTGTCGGCGACAAGGCCGCGCTCCGGGCGCAGATTCGAACCGAACGCCGATTGCGGACGCCAGCCGATCGCCAAGCTGCCGGAATCGCGATCGCCTCGAACGCTGTTGCCGGCCTCCCACTGCCAGGCCACCTAGGCGGCGTGACCGTCGCCTGCTACCTGTCACTTGAGACCGAACCCGGCACCGGTCCGCTCATCGAGGATCTCCTCACTCGAGGAGCATCGGTTCTCGTACCCAGGGTTGCGGGACAACACTTGGACTGGCTGCAAGTTGCCGCCCATCAACCGGTTTCACGCGGGCCCTTCGGGATCCTCGAGCCCGCCGGAACTCCCGTCGGACGAGGCAGTGCGCCACTCGCCGCATGCACCGCGCTCTTCCTGCCGGGGCTGGCAATCGACAACCGTGGCTACCGACTCGGGCAGGGTGGCGGCTACTACGACCGGACCCTGGCCGACGTGGCGGCCCACGACCGGGGCGGTCCGCTCAGGGTCGCGATCATCTTCGAGGGTGAGATCCTGCCCCGAGTACCGACCGACGATCATGACTGCCGAGTCGACCTCGCCCTCACCGAGGTTGGCATTCACCACTTCCCGGGCACACCCTGACGTTCATTCGCGCGGTCGGAGCACGAGCGTGTCGGCTGCCGCCGCCTCGACCCGCTCGCGGCTGAACGGCCACGGGTACTGGGCTCCGGTCCGCCACGCCTCGATCTGATCGTCATAGTGCGGATTAAATGCATGACCGCTGGCACCGGTGAGGTTCACCCATGTCGAGGCGTTGAGGTCGGCGAGGTTGATGACCTGCCGCATGCTCGGCACCCACTCGACGGTGTAGCCGTTCTTCGGCGTCCACCCGGTCGCATTGACGGTCGACTCCCCGCCTGCGGTCTCGATGGGGCCGCGGTTGAACAACCACTCAATCGGCCAGATCCCGCTTGTGCCGAGGGTCTGATTCTCGAGCTCAAGGGTGTGGAGAGCACCCCAGGACCAGCCCGATGGCTCATCTCCCTGCGAGGCCGTGAGCTCATCGGCCGCCGCTCCCAACGCAGCCTCGAGCGTCTCGTCACGCGTCTGCGTGCCGCTGATCGTCTTGTCGTCCCACCAGAAATCACCCGGTGTGTCCCAGATGTTCTCGATTACCTGCCAGTACCGGTCGCCGCCACTTGCGTAGATGAGCTCCTCATCGGCGGCCGCGTCGAACATCCGGTGGACGAGTTGGCGCCACACAGCATTGAAGTACGCCGCGGGCGCCGAGTCGGCGGTCTGCTGCGCGTCCCACCCATCAAGGAGCGCGACAGCGGGCGCGGTGAGTTCGGTCGTCGGCAGTTCGACGAGTCGCGGCGCGAGGAATGCCGCGAGTTCGTTGTGTCCGTCCATCTGGATCTCACGCATTCGCTCGGCATTGACCTTCGCGCCACCCGCGGTCGACTCCTCGATGAGATCGACGATGCGCTGCGAGCGAGCACCGTAGGCCCAGTCGTCGGTGAGGAAGAACGGGTAAGGCGGACCGATGACAGCCTGGTTCGCGGTGACGATCCAGCCCTCGGAGGGATTGAGGACGGACGGCAGCGACTCGAAGGCCAGCGTGCCCTTCCACTGATAGGCCGAATCCCATCCAGGGACGGGCCACTTACCGTCGTAGCCATCTCGGATCGGAATGCGGCCAGGCGCCTGGTAGCCGATATTTCCAGCCACGTCGGCATAAAGGAGATTCTGCGCTGGCACGGAGAGCTTCATCGCGGCGGTCCGGAATTGCTCCCAGGTCCGCGCAGTGTTGAGCAGGTCGAAGGCATCGAAGGTCGGTGCCGGCTGCAGAGCGGTCCAGCGAAGAGCTACCCCGTAGGCAGTGGGACGGCTCGGCTCCGCTCCTGACAGCGCAGATCCAGGTGCTGGCACAGGAGCATCGGCGCCAACTGCACCGTACGTATCGATGCCGGCGACGTCCGACACCATCGGACCATCGATCGTCTCCCGTACGGTGATGACGACCGGCTCGCCACCGGCGACCTTGATGACCTCCTCGCGCGTCGTGAAGGCAACGTCCTTCCCGTCGACGAGATAACTGTCGCCATCGACCTTCTCGAGCACGAGGTCGGTGACATCGGGGCCAAGGTTCGTGAATCCCCACGCGATCCTGTCGTTGTGCCCGATGAAGATCCCAGGCAGGCCAGCCATCGACCACCCGGCGACGTCGTAGTTGCAGTCAGCTGTCTGGGCCGTGCAATGCAGCCCCGCCTGGTACCAGATGCTCGGCATCATCGGGGCAAGGTGCGGATCATTCGCGAGCAGTGGCTTGCCGGTGTTGGTCTTGTCGCCGGAGATTGCCCACGAGTTCGAGCCGATCCCCGGCCCCGTCGGCCCGAGCCATCGGGTGAGTCCCTCGGTCGATGTCCGAAGCCGCTGCAATGCCCCGACAGCCTCGGAGGGGATGTGTGCCGACGCGCCCTTTGATCCGGACGTCGGCAGGTTGCCCGCGTCGAACACCCCATTCACGACGGCGCCGGTCGTGACGATCGGGCGATGCTTGGCAAACGGGTACGGCGGGAACAGCTTCTCGGTCTGCTCGACCCCCACTGACGCCGACATGATCGACCGATAGATCTCGTCCTCCATGTTGCCTCGTAAGTCCCAGGCCAGGGCCTTGAGCCAGCTCACCGAGTCGGCGGGAGTCCACGGCTCCGGCTGGTAATCGGGATTCTGCAGGCCGAGGACGGCGTATTCGAGGCTCAACTCATCGCCGCGACGCTCGGCGAGGTAGGCATTCACACCAGACGCATAGGCATCGAGGATCCTGCGCGACCTCGCCGAGAGCATCGGGATCTCCTGCTCCGCGACCCGTCGCCAGCCGAGGGTCCGCAGGAAGGAGTCGGTCGTCACCTGGCTCTCGCCGAACATCTCCGATAGCCGGCCCGCGGTGATGTGCCGACGGACGTCCATCTCCCAGAATCGGTCCTGGGCGTGCACGTAGCCCTGCGCGGCAAACAGGTCCTCAAGTCCGTCTGCATAGAGTTGAGGAACCCCGAGATCGTCACGGATCACCGTCACCGGGGCCGTGAGTCCGTCGACCGTCACCTCCCCGGAAACAACCGGGAACGACGCTCGAACGGTGTGAACTCCGTAGAGCGCCACTCCGCCGACAACCAGAATGAGGATGAGGCCGATGACCCCGAGGACTCGCCACAGTGCACGCACGAGCCCACCGTAGGGACTAGCGGCCCGCCGCGCTCGCCAAGTGCCAAAATGCCATGAACGCGGCGATGCAGGCAACCGGCATGCCGATGACCGTCACCCAGAACTGGGTCCGCGCAGCCGACCACAGCAGGCTCGCATCCCAGCCAAAACCTGAGAACGTCGTGAAGGCGCCGCAAAATCCCGAGAGGAGGAGGAGCCGCAGGTCACCCGACGTGGTCGCGAGGACGAGGCCGGCGATGGCAGAGCCCGTGACATTCACCGTGAACAACCCCCAGGGCACCATGCGCCAGCGCCCGCTTCGATGAGCAGTGCCACCGGCGCCCGTCGTGGCGCTGGTGCCCGCCGTGCGTCCATGCACCCACCGATCAACCGTGTACCGCAGGGGCGCACCCACCGCGGCGCCGAGCACGATCGCGAGGATGGTCATCGCGAGCCCCGCGCCAGCACCCGGCCGAGGTGGACCGCGAGCAGGCCTGCGAGCACCGTGCCCCCAACATAGAGCGCCGCCAGCCCAGCCGAGCCGGTATCGATGAGCACGCCGGTTTCAAGGGCGAACGCCGAGAACGTGGTGAACCCACCGAGCACGCCGGTGATGAGCAACGGCCGAAGCCACCAGCGATTTGCAACCACGGGCAGTATCGTGGCGAGCACCCCGATCGCGAGGCATCCAGCCACATTCACCCCGAGCGTCCCCCACGGCAGGGCGTGTGGGTCATGTGCGCCGACGATGATGCTCACCGAGTGACGCGCGAGCGATCCGACCGCTCCGCCCGCCGCGATGACGGCAAGCAGGGCTGCGTGCCGGCTTGCAGACATCCCGGTCGTCACGGGCCCACCGTAGGGGACAGCGAATTGGACGGGACAGGGAAGACGAGGCACAATTGGCACTCGGCACTCGCGAGTGCCAATTGTTCGGAAGTGACCCAGAGGACCGGAGTACCGGAGAACCAGAGGAATCGTGCCCACCTACGAGTACGCGTGCACCGCCTGCGACACCAAGCACGAGATCCAGCAGAGCATGAGTGACGACACCCTCACGATCTGTCCTAACTGCGACGAGTCGACCCTGCGCAAACTCTTCAACAACGTGGGCGTGGTGTTTAAGGGCTCCGGCTTCTACCGCAATGACTCGCGGGACAAGACAAGCAGCGCCTCCCCGGCTAGCGGATCAGCGAAATCCGATGGCTCGAGTTCTCCTGACTCATCCTCCGGATCGAGTTCGAGTTCCTCCGACTCGTCGTCGTCCTCGTCCTCGTCATCCTCGTCATCCGACTCGAGTTCGACCTCCTCATCAAGTTCGAGCGCACCCGCCCCGAGTGCCCCCTCGAGTACCCCCGCTGCCGCCCCCTCAGGCAGTTCCAGCACCTGAGCAACGCACCAATGCGGGCGTGCCTGTGGATAACTATTTCCGCTGAACGCCGTTACGGCCTACCGTCGGTGCATGTTCTCCGCAGCCAAATTTGACCGATCACCGCTCGCAGCGCTCGTCCGCCGCTACCGGCGTCCACTTGCCGCAGTCAGCGCCGGCCTCGCCGTACTCCTCACGCTGTCGTCCCTCAAAGCGCCGGCCCCCGTCGCCTCCGGCCTCGAAACTGGCCCGAGCCTTGCTTTCGGCGAGGTAGCAGCGCCAATCACCCTGGCGAGCGCCGACATCGCCGCAAGCCTGCAGGTCGGCGACATCATCGATGTCGTCGCGATCCCTAATCAAGAGGCCGGAATCTCTCAGGTCGTCGCGCGCGGGGCACGAGTGCTCAAGATTGGCACACCCGACGGCTTCGGCGCTTCAGCGAGCGCCCTCGTCGTTATTGCCCTACCGGAGTCCGATGCACTAGCAATCGCCGACGCCACCGCCGACTCCGATCTCACCGCCCTGATCCACTAGCCTCCGTGGTGCGGGGGCACATCGGCGAGCAGGCGATCATCACTTGATTCAAAGCCCCCCACCTCGTCAGACGTCTGATCCGGGAGCAGGTTCACGTCGAGCATCGGCCTCGCCCTTCGGGTCGAGCCCAGGGCCGACAGCGACTCGTCGATGGCGGTCGCGATGCTCGCGAGATCACCCTCCTCGATGACGAACGGCGGCGAGACCTGCACCGAACCATCGGCGAGCATTCGGGTGAGCACTCCGCGCTCACGCAATTGCCCAATGAGGCGCGGGCCGAAGGTCGGGTCGGCCGCAGTGACGTCGGGCTTCACCTGCACCGCACCAAGGAGTCCGACACCGGCGCGCACCTCGTGCACCACATCATGCTGGCTCAATGGTTGCAGAAGTCGCGCCACCAGCGGCTGCAGTTCGACGACCCGCTCGATGAGTCGCTCTCGTTCGATGACATCTAGGTTTGCCATCGCGACGGCGGCCGCGGTGGCATGGCCCGAGTAGGTATAGCCGTGACGCCACATGACACCGGGTGAGTTCCAGAAGGGCTCAGC
>CAMAWO010000198.1 GCA_945861925.1 Bifidobacterium breve
GAGGTTTTCGGTGAACACCATCGCATTCAACCCATACCGGGTGTCATTCGCCGCGTGCACGACCTCGTCCTCAGTGTCGAAGGGCTGCACAACGACGACCGGCCCAAAGATCTCTTCCCGACACACGCGCGCATCGGTCGGAGCATCAACGATGATCGACGGGGCCACGAACCACCCGTCACCGACGCCGCCGGTGAGCAGCCGGCCCCCATCAGCGCCAAGGGTGTCGAAGTACCCGGACACCTTGGTAAAGTGCTTGAGGGATGCCAGTGGTCCGAACTCGGTCGCCGGCTCCTTCGGATCCCCAATTCGTAACGCCTGCGCCGCGGCGACGTACCGTTCCATGAAAGCGTCATAAACGCCGCGCTGCACAAACAGCCGGCTTCCGGCCAAGCACACCTGACCGGCATTGCGGAAGATGGCCTGAACCGCCCAGTGCACGGCGTTGTCCAGATCGGCGTCGTCGAAAATCAGGTTGGCGCCCTTACCGCCGAGTTCCAAGCTCACTGGGATGAGGTGTTTGGACGCTGCCGCGCTGATGATCTTGCCGGTGGTGGATTCCCCGGTGAAGGTGATGCGATCTACGTCCGGGTTCTCCGTCAGCGCCGATCCCACCGAGTCCGGGCCGAATCCGTGCACCACGTTTAACACACCCGGCGGCATACCAGCCTCGATGGCCAGCCGTGCCCAGACCGTTGCGGACGCTGGAGTGTCTTCAGCAGGTTTGAGTACCACGGTGTTCCCCCAAGCCAGTGCTGGCGCAACCTTCCAGGTGCCGAGCATGAGCGGGAAGTTCCACGGTGAAATCGCCACGGCGACACCCGCCGGACCGTAGGACGTGTATGCGTGGTGGCCGGAGTCCATTGGCAGGGCCTCTGCGGATGAGAATCTGGCATGGTCGGCGAAGAACCGAACGTTCCACGTGCTCCGGGCAACATCGTGGTGTGCCTGGCTGATCGGCTTGCCCATGTCGCGGGTGTCCGCCATCGCGAGTTCATCGGCGTTGGCTTCCATGAGGTCGGCCAGACGGTGCAGAATTTGCTGCCGCTTCTCGTAGCCCATCCGGGGCCACGGGCCTTCGTGGAACGCCGTTCGGGCGGCGGCAACCGCCCGGTCAGCGTCGGACTTCGAGCCGAGGGCGACCTCGGCCCAGGGCTTACGCGTATATGGATCGACGTCGTGCATCGTCTGCCCATCAATAGACGGAACTTCCTTGCCATCGATGACGTGTCCGAAGAACTCCATTGACGAAGTCTGACTGGTTTGTCCCGCTCTGCGAACCTGAGGGCGAGCATTTCCCGCCTGCCGGGACACACGCCGCGGCCGTGTCCGACTCTCAACATACAACGGCGCGTCGGTTGTGTACTCGTGGCTATGCAATCGGAACCCACAGCAAGGTCGAGATCCCCTTCCATCCTCAGACCCTTGGCGCCCCACCGGAGAGACCGTTCATCACCGGGCGCTACGAGGTGGCGGGGCCGTACTGGTTGTCAGTTGGCATGCCCGGCAGGAGGAGGAAGACCAAGACGACGATATTACCGAACGGCACCAAGTACAGGAGAAGAAAGAGGCCCGACTGGCCACGATCATGGAGCCGACGGACAGCGGCAGCAATGGTCGCCACGGACAGGATGATCCCGACGACCCCCATGGCGATGGCAAGGATGATCCCGATCACCATCACGATGGTTCCGAGCGTCTCGTTTGAGTTTCGTAGGGCAGTCGCACCGGCAAAGACCCCCACAGCCACGAGCACGAACGCCGTGATGACCAGACCCTGGAAGAGGTACCAGAACCAGAATGCCGAACGTCGCGACCGCCCGGTGAACTCCATCTTGTTTGCCCAGCCGCTCGCGACTGCTTCCTTGAATGTCATGTCAGCTCCACGTTGTCGATCAGCCCCACGTTGGGTTCGAGCGAACGATAGTGGCGAGTCACGTGCACCGTGAACGAAATCACCCGGCGGCGGGCAAAGTGGGGTGCTAGCACCCCACTTTGCGCATTCAGCTACCGGCTGGAGTGGACGAGCCGGCCTGTAAGCCGGATTCTGTGACCAGCCGAGGCTGGCCGGCGATCATCCATCTGCGACCGCTGTTGCCAGCGGCCTGGTGCGGTCTACCCGCAGGCATCGAGCGGGCCGCTCGCCTGCGCAGACCGGTTGCCCGGTCCTCTTGACCTTGCTTCAGGTGGGGTTTACCGAGCCGCCGCAGTCACCTGCGGCGCTGGTGGTCTCTTACACCACCGTTTCACCCTTACCAGGATCGCTCCTGGCGGTCTGTTTTCTGTGGCACTATCCCGCGGGTCACCCCGGGTGGGCGTTACCCACCACCTTGCCCTGTGAAGTCCGGACTTTCCTCGATGCGATTACTCGCACCGCGATCACCCGGCCGACTCGTCCGAGTGAAGCGTACGCGCACAGACTCACATGAAACGCACAAGGATGTCTCAGGCTCCTCAAATGAATGGTCTGGATGGTTAACCCATGAAGCAGAGCGCCCGCCGGGGGCTCACCAACAAAGGAGCACTCATGAACGCCAGCAGATCCCTCGCCACCCGCGCGGCCCTCGCCACTGGAGCCCTTGCCCTCGCCGTCATCGGCGTCGCCGGCACAGCCGGAGCCGCCTGGGCAGCCGAGACCAGCCCGGGCTCGGGCACCTCGTCACTCAGCTCACTCGTCACCGCAGGCACCCTCAGCCAAACTCAGGCCACCGCGGTGAAGGCCGCGATGGTTGCCGCACACGACGCCAACAAGGCAGCCCGTGACACGATCGAATCCTCGGCACTGCGCGGACTTGTCTCCGCCGGCACCCTCACCCAGGTGCAGTCGGACGCCATCGCTGCCGCAGACGGTCGGCAGAGCATGCGGACCCTCGTCCGCTCGGGCGTCATCACCCGCGAACTGGCCCAGCAGGTGAAGACCACGGTGAAGACCGCGATGGACTCCGTCGTCAAGAAGCCCGAAGCGGTGCTCGCATCGCTCGTCTCCGCGGGCACCATCACCCAGTCTCAGGCTGACGCGATCCAGGCGGCCCGCCCAGCCCGCGACCGCGGCCCCCGCGGCGCGTAGTCACTCGCGCCAACTGTAGGGCGGCCGCGGCCCACAAGGCCTCGGTCGCCCTACAGTTGCCGAATCTATGAAACGGAGGCACGGTGAGCAGCACGATCCTCGTCGTCGATGACGAATCCGCGGTGAATGACCTCATCTGTGACGCCCTGCGGCTGGCCGGCTACCGCACCTCATCCGCCTCGCACGGAATGGCGGCGCTCAGGCTCCTCCGCGAGGCGCCGGTCGACCTCGTCGTCCTCGACATCAACATGCCGAACGTCGATGGATTCGAGGTTCTCACGAGAATGCGCGAGGCCGGTGACCAGACTCCCGTCATCATCCTCACTGCGCGCCAGGATCGAGACGACACCAAGACCGGGTTCGAGCTCGGCGCCGATGATTTCGTGAAAAAGCCCTTCGGCATCGAGGAGCTCACGCTACGAGTCAAGGCCGTGCTTCGTAGGGCCCAGGGCGCAGAGCCGAAGGCCACCTTGCGCATTGGCGCAATCAGCCTCGATGCAGACCAACACGCCGTCACCTGCAATGGCGACATCGTCGAACTCTCCGCTACCGAGTTCCGTCTTCTTCAAGTGCTCATGGAGGACGCAGGCCGCGTGCTCTCAAAAGCCCAATTGCTGCGACGTGTCTGGGGCATCGACGATGGGCTCGAAACGACCGTGGTCGAGACCTACATCTCCTACCTGCGCAAGAAACTAGGGCCGGAGCTGAGCATCCGTACGGTCCGCGGCGTCGGATATCAGCTCACCGGCAGCAGGGGCCCGGCATGACACTTCGGGCGAGGGTCACGCTCCTCACGGCAATCCTCATCCTCGTCTCGACCTCCGCCTTGGGCGCACTCACGTATGTCACGTCATCGCGACTGCAATACGACACGATCGATTCCACCCTCACGAGTGCCATCACCGATGCGCGGGTAAGGAGTCTTGCAACGAATCCGCGCCCCGTCCCGGACGACGTCTACAGTCCGGTCGCGCTCGCCCGCCTCGACCGCAACGGGATCGTCACGGTCCTGCGCCAAGCGGGCCTCGGCTCGGATCCGCTGACCTTTCCGCAGTTGTCGGCTGAAACTATCCTCGCGGCGAGGATCTCACCAGTCTCGGTCGAAGGAAGTCCCTCCTACCGTGTCATCGTTCGCCAGCCCCTCGGTCGCGCGTCTGTCATCGCGGCTGCACCACTCGGGGATGCCGAGAAAAACCTCACCCGCCTCGCCGTGGCCATCATCGGCAGCGTCCTCGCCGTGACACTGCTCGGCGCCATCGCAGCGTGGGCCATTGTGCGGCGATTCTTCCGGCCGGTCGACGCCATGGTCGACGCCGCCCAAGCAATCTCACTCGGCGATACCCAGCGACGAGTGCCGACCGCGCGACCCGGAACCGAGCTCGGTGAACTCTCAGAATCCCTCAACCTCATGATCGGGTCGCTCACCACGTCCATCGCCACGGTCGAGGCATCCGAGGAGCGCCTTCGCACATTTGTGTCCGATGCATCCCATGAGATCCGCACCCCGCTCACTGTGATCCGCGGCTACGTCGAACTGCTCCAGCGCGACGGCGGGGAATCAGCCGAGCTGTCGACTCGGGCTCTTGAGCGCATCGAAAGCGAAAGCCGGCGGCTCGAGCGGCTCGTGACCCAGTTGCTCCTCCTCGAACGGATGGACGCTGTGTCGGCCGCCAACTTCGCCGCATTCGACCTCGCCGGCGTCGTCCGGGAGAGTTTCGATGACCTCGCCGCACTCAACCCTGATCGAACCGTCGAACTCGATATTGAGCCCGCACAGCTCGTCGGACTCGAGGATGCCTGGCGCCAACTCACCGCGAATCTCGTTCAGAACTGCACCCGGCACACGCCCGCTGGGTCGCCCATCAGTGTCACCTTGCGCCAACGTGACGGCCAGACCACGCTCACCGTCGATGATGCCGGCCCGGGCATTCCCCCCGAGCAGCGCGCGGTTGCACTCCAGCGCTTCACCCGCCTTGACCCATCGCGCTCGACGAACAGTGGCGGCTTCGGTCTCGGCATGAGCATCATGCGCGCAGTTGTCGATAGTCACAGGGGCCGAATCGACCTTCTCGACAGCCCGCTCGGTGGCCTGCGACTGCGGATCACCCTCGATGCGGCCTCGCCAATGTGACTCAGTTCGCTATGACGTTGATCGCGTGACCGACGGTCACAACGACCGTCAGGACTGAAATCGCGGACTGGACGGTGAAGAGAAGCTTCACCCGGTGAGTCAATGGCATGGCATCAGTCGGGCTGAACGCCAAGATGTTCGTATAGGCGACGTAGAGGTAGTCGAAGAGCGTCGGTTGCCACTCCTCTACGAGCGCCTGCTGCTGCGGGAACTGGAAATCCCACTGGGTCACGGTTCCCTCCATGCGCCGCACCGGGCCGCCGCCGTCAATCCACCAGTAGATGAGGCCGAAGGTGAGCACGCTAATCGCCAGGACGCCGAAGCCGGCGAACAGCAGCGCTATGCCTGAGCTGGCAGAGTCGTCAAGTGCCGCGACGAGGAGCAGGAAGGCGTTCGCGGCGCCCGAACAGATGAGGAGGAAAAAGTAGACATCCATGACGTGCCGAAAGCACTTCGTCTCGACGATGCCCATCGTTCGCGAGATAAAGACGATCGGGATCCCGGAGAGCTCCACGAAGATGATGAGCCAAGCGGGGCCCGGCGTCACCTCACTGGGCAGCGCGATCTGGATCGCCACGATGATGACAACGACGAGCATGGCCTTGATCGGGTGCGGTCCCCGAAAGCCCTTCAGCTCGTCAGGCACACTGCCTCCCACAGGTCGGCCGGCACCTGTGCATCAGTCGGCCTCGGACCACCAGGTGAGAACGTGCCGCATGCCGTCTCGCGGGCTTTGAGCACCCAGATGTCGCCGTCGCGCTGAAGGAGGAACACCTCGGCAAAGGGTTGGCTGCCCTCATCCCTCCCGGCTACTGTCGCTGAGGCCGATGCCCAGTCACCACTGCACTCAAGGCTGTCGATCGACGCAACGACCATTTGCGCCTCACCGACGATATGGCCGAGGGTTTCACCAACCGCCGCTTCCTCGCACGCCGACCCGGCGGACCCATGCCCCGCCTCCGAGCTATGGCCCCCCGCAGATTCAGAGCCCCCAGTACTCGCGCCAGTGCATCCGCCAAGGAGGGCTACGCACGCCAAACCGGCGAGTCCAGCGACAATCCTCGACACCTGCGGCCTGCTGCTCTTCATGCCCTGAGCATGGCAGATCCAACCCTCCGCTACCGTCACGGGCGTGCTCATCCTCCTTCCGCCCAGTGAGGGCAAGACCCCGCCGGCTTCTGGGGCGCCACTCGACCTCGCGGGACTGTCCTTCACCGGGCTCACCAAGACGCGCCGCGCAGTGCTCGGTGCCCTGATCAGCCTTTGCTCATCCGACCCGGCGGCGGCCACCGCACTCGCCCTCGGCCCGACCCAGGCTGCTCACGTTCAGGCGAATGCCGGGCTCAAGCGCGCCCCGGCCGGTCTGGCGATCGATGTCTACACCGGAGTCCTCTTCGAGGCCCTTGATGCTGGGAGCCTGCGCGCCGCTGAGCGTCGCCGACTGAACCGGCTCGTCGCAATCTCGTCGGCCCTCTTCGGCCTCGTCCGGCCCCACGACCTCATCCCGGCCTACCGGTTGAGCGGCGACACCTCGCTGCCGGCACTCGGCACGATGTCAGCGGTCTGGCGCTACCAGGTGACTGCCCAACTCGTGGAGCAGCAGGGGGTCCTGCTAGACCTTCGGTCCGCCTCCTACGTTGCCCTCGGCCCCATCCCACCGGGGATCGCCAGCCGAAGCCTCGTCGGCCGCGTGCTTCACGAGCACGCGGGCAAGCGGTCGA
>CAMAWO010000199.1 GCA_945861925.1 Bifidobacterium breve
GGTCGTCGAAAGTGTGCGAGAGGGGTGGAGGCCTGCACCCCAAGGGGAGTGCAGAGGGGGTGCAGAAATGGCACTCCCCGCTACTGGACAAAACGGACACATCGAACATGATGTGTCCGTTTTGCTGTTGGCTATGAGGGATCGGGCCAGGTGAAAGTAGGCGGAAAGTAGGCTCCTCCAGCTGCTCGTCGTCGGGCCGCTATCTACATCAACGGGGTGAAGCGGTTCGGTACCTCGCATTTTCGACCCACACACCAGGCCGGTTGCCCCGCTGAGCTCGGTGAACGTTCCTAATTATGGGTACTTGTGGGTATCTACCGACTATCTGTAACATGCAGGCATGGGAACGGAGGCTGAGCTTGCTCTGAGCCTGGGACGGGAGTCCGGGCTGCTGCGCAGCGGCGATGCCGTGGCGGCGGGGGTGAGCCGTACGGCCCTGTCTCGTCTGACTGCACGCGGTGACCTGGTGTGGGTCGGGCGCGGGGTATACCAGCTGCCGCAGGCCCAGCGGGCCGACCCGGTGGCGATCATGAGTGCAACGCATCCAGGTGTCGTGGTCTGCCTACTGTCCGCGCTGGCCATGCACGGCCTGACAACGCAATCGCCGCGCCAGGCGTGGATCGCCATCGGCAACAAGGCAGCGGTCCCTCGAGTCGACTATCCGCCGCTGCAGGTCGTGCGCATGAACGAGGTGAACCTGCGCGATGGTGTGCAAGACACAACTCTCGATGGCGTGACTGTGCGGGTGACCTCGCCTGCGCGCACGATTGCTGACTGCTTCAAGTTTCGTCGACGCGTCGGCCTCGACGTAGCGATCGAAGCACTGCGTGCAGCATGGGATTCCCGCGCTGTCACGATGGACGAACTGTGGCAGGCGGCCGCGCAGACGCGCATGACCATCGTGATGCGCCCGTACCTGGAATCACTGTCATGAGCGCCACGAATCTGCCCGCGTCCGTCCGTGCTCGACTCAGGAATCTCGCGGAGCGTGATCGCGTCGATTTCGGTTCCGTCCTGACCTGATACGGGATCGAGCGAATGCTCTATCGCATCAGCGTCGGTGAGAGCCGGGATCAGTTGCTGCTCAAAGGTGCTCTTCTGTTCGACGTGTGGTTCGACACTCCGGCACGGCCGACGCGGGACATCGACCTGCTCGCATTCGGGCCGGCCGATGGTGACCGCATCGCTGAGGTGTTCCGTGCCGCCTGCTCGCTCGACGTCCCCGACGGCATCACCTTCGATCCGGACACCGTCTCGACGGCCGTTATTCGCAAGGAAGCGGGCTACCCCGGAATCAGGGCAACGATGCGAGGTGAACTCGACGGTGCGCAGATTCACGTCCAGGTCGACATCGGCTTTGGCGACGCAGTGACCCCAGGGCCGACAGCCGTGACGGTCCCGGTGCTGCTCGACGACATGCCGTCGCCCGTCCTGGGCGCCTACCCGAAGCCCACGGTCATCGCCGAGAAGCTCGAGGCGATCGTCCGGTTCGGCCGAGTCAACTCCAGGCTGAAGGACTACTTCGACCTGTGGGTCCTGCTCGTGACCGTGGACACCGATCATGCCGACGTGACACTTGCGATCTCAGCAACCTTCGCGCGGCGGAACACACCAATCCCCGCGATCACGCCACCAGGACTGACTGACGAATTCGCCGAAGATCCCAGGGTCGTCGCGCAATGGCGCGCATTCACAACGCGCAATCAACTTTCAACACCCGACATCGCGGAGACCATCAGTCAGCTGCGCGCGGCAGTCATGCCCCTGTTCGCCTTTGCCCGCGATGCTCAGCACTAACGTGCGCGCCGTCGACGCATGCGATTTCACGACGATCTGCGAAACCGCGAAAGTGTGCGAGGGGGGTGCAGGCTTGCACCCCCACGGGGGTGCACAGGGGGGTGCAAAAGTGGCTGTTTGTGAGGGTAATTCGCGGGGCTCGCAACCCGATGGTCGTGCATCATCAGTTTCTCCCGCTACGAAATGGAACAAGGCCTCCCGACCGGGGGGCCTTGTTCCATTTCGCCCCGGTTCAGTAGCCCCTCGTCGAGGGGTTTGTCAACAGGTCTATTTACGATAGTCGGATCGCGTTATACGCGTCCGCTGGTGCCCGCACGTCTGGGCGGCGCCTCCCGGATCGCGGTGATGTGACAGTCATGAAGTTCAACGGCGTACGGGTGCCCGGTACCGCGTATTGAAGTGATAGCATCGCTGGTATGTCTTGGGGTTCGGTTGAGCTTGAGCCGGAGGTCCGGGACTGGCTTGAAGGTCTCAATGGCGCCCACTTCGGTCACGCAGCGTTCTACATCGACCTGCTGGCCGAGCGGGGTGTCTTGCTCTCCGAGCCGCACACCAAGCAGTTGGACGGCAAGCTTCGTGAGCTTCGGTTCGATCTCTCTCGACAGGCGGTCCGCATCACCTACTGGATCGCTCCAGGCAGGCGGATCATCCTGCTGACGGTCTTCACCAAGACCAAGGACCGGGATCGTGCGCAGGTTGCCCGAGCGAAGAAGGCGATGCTCGCCTGCATCGAGGCCAAGCACATCGTGGACGAGGACGAGGAGCAGTGATGGCACGCACATCGTGGGACGACCTCAAGGCCGCCCGTGCGGGTGATTCCGCGGTCGAGGCCGCCTACGCGGCAGCCAAACTTGCGTTCGAGCTGGGGGAGCAGGTGCGGGGCATGCGGGAGGAGCGGGGCTGGAGTCAGCGCGACCTGGCCAAGTTGACCGGCATGACCCAGCCGGCGATCGCCCGCTTCGAGGCCGGCGGGACGACCCCGACGCTGCCGATCCTGGAGCGCATCGCCAATGCCTTTGACACCACACTGTCCGTCGAGCTCAAGCCCAAGGCAGTCGCCTGACCCGCGCACAATTTGTTGACAAGGGGGGTGCAGCGCCTGCACCCCCTGAGGGCGTATGAGGGGTGCAGGCGTGGGGTTTCGTGAATGGATCTCGCGGTGCACGCAACCCAAAGATCGCAGCCTCATTTTGTTCCCCGCTACTGGATAATTCGCCGACCGCGCAGTTATGAACTCGATGACTGCGCGGTCGGCGTTTCTCATTCGGCCCGGCCGTTGAAGCGTTCGCCACGGCTAGTCATACTTGTGACTATGTCAACGATGCCGCGTGCCGAGGTCAAGTCGCACCTGTCTGAGGTCGTCAGCCGAGTGAATAGCCAGCATGAGCGGGTGACCGTGACTGTGCACGGCTAGGCCTCAGCGGTGTTCATGGCCCCTGACGACGTGGAACGCCTCGAGGAAACAATTGCCGTACTCGCAGATGGAGCGCTCATCCGCCAGCTCACGGAGTCCGAGGCGGATGTCGCCGAGGGTCGCGTGGAGGACCTCGACGCACTTGCGGCAGCGATGCGTGAAGCGCCCCAGGTTTGATGCCGCCTCCTAGTGAGTCTAGGAGGATGTCACCATGCCGAAGAAGTTCGATCCGAAGGTGAAGGAGCGGTGCGTCCAGCAGATGCTGGAGCACGTCGCGGGGCACTGAAACTCCTATGTCTCGTGGTCCGTTGCCCGATCCACGCCGGTGGTTTTGTGCCGAAGCGATTGCTGCCGTGATCGCATTTGTACGATGATCGTAAGTATGCGATGATTGCCGGGTGGCTGAAGTTGAGTTGCTCGACGAGATCGTCGAGTGGCTGGGCACGCTGAGCGAGCAGGAACATGACCGGGTGGTGGTGCTGGTCGACCGGCTGGCTGACCTTGGCTCGCGGGCGCGGATGCCGTTTTCTCGGAGTCTGGGGCAGGGCTGTTCGAACTGCGCTTTTCCTTAGGTCCGACGGCACGGCGCATCACCTACCGGTTCACCAAGGACGGTCGGATCGTGCTGCTCACGACATTCCGCAAGCAACGCAACAATGAACGAGCCGAGATCGAACGAGCATGCAAGCAGGCCGTGGCGGACGCCACGAGCAACCCGTGAGGAGACAAACAGCAATGGCGAATCATTCGCGTTGGGAAGACATCAAGGCCAAGCGCCCGCCAGTCGCGGCGGACATGCGCTCGGTGACCGAGCAGGACTTCAGCCTCGCGCAAATGATCTACGTCCTGCGTACCGAGGTCGGCCTGAGCCAGCGCGAGCTCGCAGAGCGTATGGGGACCACGCAGTCGGTCATCTCTCGCCTGGAGGAAGGTGGGGGCAGCGGCAATCGTGTCGACACCCTCGCCCGTGTCGCGACCGCACTGGGTCGCCACCTCGTCATCTCGTTTCCCGAGACCGTGCCCGCCAAGCTCAAGGACGCCGTCCAAGTCGCCTGAGGTCGTCGAAAGTGTGCGAGAGGGGTGGAGGCCTGCACCCCAAGGGGAGTGCAGAGGGGGTGCAGAAATGGCACTCCCCGCTACTGGACAAAACGGACACATCGGAATGGATGTGTCCGTTTTGCTTTTCCCTATGAGGGATTCTCCGCGTTGAAAGTGGGCGGAAAGCAGGCGCTCCCAGGTTCTCGTAGAAGGTCCGTCACTTCCATCGACGGTGTGAGGTGGCTCGGTACCTCGCAGTTTCGTGTCGTGCATATTGCGCTCGGTGAGAGCCATCGTTCCGCGCTCTGGTGAGCCGCTGTTCCGTGGTGGGCTGGGCCATCGCGACGCTGCTGATTGAGCCGTTGCGTCGTTGTGGTTGGTGTTGCGTGGGATGTTCGTCGGGTCCGTGCCGTTGGGGTGCGGGCGTGACGAGAGGAGTCACCTTCAATGGTCGACTACAAGCAGATCCTTCGGCTTCGCGCCGAGGGTGTGTCCCAGCGTGGCATCGCCGACGCGCTGGGTTGTTCCCGGAACACGATCGCTGCGGTGTTCGCCGCGGCGAACGGGGCCGGGATCGGGTTCGGGCAGGTTGCGGACCTCGCGGCTGACGAGGTCCGCAACCTGCTGTTGCCCGAGCCGGTCAAGCCCGAGTCTGACCGGGTGGTGCCGGATTTCGAGCATGTCCACCGTGAGCTGGCCCGCCCGTCGGTGACGTTGTTGCTGCTCTGGAACGAGTACGTCGCCAAGTGCCGCGAGAGCAGCGGCGTTCCGTATCAGTACTCGTTCTTCAATGAACAGTATCGCCGGTGGGTCAAGGCGGCGGGCGCGTCGATGCGGATCGTGCGCAGCCCCGGAGAGTCCATCGAGGTCGACTGGGCCGGTGACGCGATGGCCTTCGCTGATCCGCTCACCGGCGATCCGGTCGATGCGTGGCTGAACGCGTCCGCCCTGTCGTATTCGGCGTATTCGTATGTCGAGGCGTTCACCGACATGACGCTGCCGTCGTGGATCGATGCCCATGTTCACGCGTTCGAGGCATTCGGGCGCGCTGCCCGGCTGCTCGTGCCCGATAATCTGCGCACCGGCGTGACTCGGTCGGACCGCTACGAGCCGGGACTGAACCCGGCCTATGCGCGCCTGGGCGAGCATTACGGCACCGCGATCATCCCGGCCAGGGTGAGGAAGCCTCGGGAAAATCACGAGGATTTTGTTATCCCGAGTTCTGGCTGGTTGCCCCCTGGTTGAGTGGGGGTGGACGTTCATTCCTCGGGATAACTACTTGAGTCCAGCGAGTCGGAGGATGAGGTCATCACTTCCTTTCCAGATGGGAGCGAGGTCGGGTGTGGCGCTGGCGGCTTTCTGGATTGCTTCCCTGACCATCTGATTGTCGGCCGAGGCGTAGATGCTGGTGGTGGCAATGTTGGCGTGGCCGAGGAACTCCTTGATGTGCGGAAGGGGCACCCCAGCGCGTATACCACAACGGATGAGGCACTGGCCCGCACCGCATGGATGCTCGGCGCGGGCTACGTCTCGCAAAATCCGTGCAAGCTCGCAGCCCTCAGGCTGCTGAGGAACTACCGCTATGACGGATTGGCGGGCGGGCTACTCGTCCCGCTCGCCGCCGCCGGGTACGTCGCGGTCGATGCCGAGGACGGGATGTGGGAGGTGGACCTCAGGAGGCTGACGCAGGTCGCCGTAGATCCGCGGATGCAAGGGTTAAGCCCAGCGGGTCTCAAGATCCTCGGGTTCGATACGGAGAGCGCGAGCCTGATCGCTTCAGTTCTCACTGAAGCCGGACGCGAAATCGATGCGCTGCAGAATGATGGGCCCGTGTGAAACGGGCCCACGTACTCGGTAGTCAGTCATTCACCGTTGGGCCCCGTCAGAGGCCATCGCAAGCAATCCGTTGACGCGCAATCAGGGGCTTCGATCCCATGGTTGTCGCGGCTGAAAGCGTTGAGTGCGGCGTCCGGACTGGAGTTCCGTGACTCAGCGACACACCGCACCTATTGCGTTTCGCGGGCCTTGCGGAGTCCAGTCGGAGTGTCGCATGGTTCAGTTGCGACGCTCCGGTCCAGACGCGGCACTCGACACTTCCAGTCTCGACACTCAGCCGTCCGTCCGTCCGTTCGTCACGTTGGCGTTGGCGTTGGCCGAGGAAATTGGCCACGGCCGGACGTGGATGGCCGCCATCAAGCGTGATTGGGCGCTCCCACTTGATTCGGGCCGATGAACGCGTCGATGGCGAGAACAGACCCGGTTCTGGCGGCTCGCGCGCGGGCGGTCGTCGACTGCATGTCGAGCGAATGGGCGCCTACTCGATGGTGCTCTGGCAGGAAGTCGCCCTGCGGCGGTATGGATGTCAGAATGACATCTTGACATCCGTAGAATCGGCGCGCATAGTTGGTCAGGTGACGACACGAGATACGGCCTTTCCCCTTCGCTTCAAGAACCCCGCCAACCGAGACGCTCTACGGCACATTGCTGAGCTCACTGGAATGTCGATGACAGACATCGCCGAGCAGGCCATCGAGCATGAGGTGGTACTCCTTGCGGTCGACTTGGATGCCCGCTTGTCCCAGGCACTCGACATCGTTCGCCGGTATCAGCCAGACCGAGACTTCGATCGCTACGTAGAGGCTGCTGCTGA
>CAMAWO010000200.1 GCA_945861925.1 Bifidobacterium breve
ACGTCGGTCCCCTTCACCCTCTTCCCGGCCATCGAAGGGGCGACAACCCTCGATGACAAGGTGTTCGCATCCGTCGACTCGATGGCACGCGGACTCGCCACGACCGCTGCGGCCTTCGACCTCCTCCATGCGCAGGACTGCATTTCAGCCAGGGCAGCGGCCCGAGTTCGCGATGCCGGCGCTGGCCCGCGTTTGGTGCGCACCGTTCATCACGTTGATGACTTCACCACCGCCGCACTCATCGATTGTCAGCGCAAGGCGATCCTCGAACCCGATCATGTGCTTGTCGTGAGCCAGGCTTGGCAGGAGACCCTGCTGCGTGACTACGGGGTCGACGCTCAGATCGTTCACAATGGGGTGCGCACTGACCGGTTTCCGCCGATCAGTGACGACGTGCGATCACAGTTGCGCGACTCCGTCCGAGCGGAGGATCGGACGGTGCTCCTCGCCGTTGGCGGCGTAGAGCCGCGCAAGGGCAGCCGCGAACTCTTCGAGGCTGTCGGGCTCCTTCGGGCCCGCGGGCGCAGGGTCGTGCTCGTCATCCTCGGCGGCCATTCATTCCAGGATTACGAGGCGTACCGCCTCCAGACGCTCGCCCTGCTACCGAGCCTAGGCCTCTGCCTCGGTGACGACGTCCACCAGATCGGTACTGTCGACGACCTCACGCTCGCGCAATGGTTCAGGGCCGCCGACATGCTCGCCTACCCCTCCGTCAAGGAGGGATTCGGCCTCGTCGCTCTTGAGGCCCTCGCCGCTGATTTACCCGTCGTTGCGAGCAGCATCCCGGTGTTTAGCGAATTCCTCACCGATCACGTCAACGCGCTGCTCCCCCGGGTCTCAGACCCGGTGGCGCTGGCGAATGCGGTTGAGGAATTGATCCTCAACCCCGGCTTGCGCGAGAGGCTGGTCGCCGCGGGCCGCGAGGTCGTACCGCGCTACACATGGGACGCATCTGCCGCGCGACATGAGCAGCTGTACCCCGAACTCCTCTGACCGCCCGGTCAGCTACGTTGCTGGTCAGTGATCGTGATCGTCGTGGTCATGATCGTGATCGTGGTCATGGTCATGGCCGTGGTCGTAGCCCGCGGGTCGATCGGCCAACTCCTGAGCCCGCTCGCGCAGCGAATGGGCTGGAATGAGGTCGTGAGTGACAGTGATCCGCTCAAGCGCGGTGAGCCAGCACTGGTAATAGCTGTAGCAGTCCCCCGGCTGAGCGGACTGCTCCCAGGAGGAGATGGCGGCAATGAGCTCCTCGCGGAACTCGTCCCAGGTGAACACCCCAGATTCATTCAGGCTCATCGCCAGCCCGAACGCACGGCTCTCCCAGGGCTCAGCGAAGACTAGTTCGCCGTTCGCCCGCGGCGGGGCTGCTGGCCCCTCAATATCGAGTTCAATAACGGCGGACATCATGCGCCCACAACGGCCACGCCGACCATCGAGTCGCGCGAGACGATTGCCACGAGCTCCTCCTCCGACATCGCCTCGGACGCTGCAGGACGCTGCGGCAGAACGAAGAATCGCACCTCGGAGCTGCTGTCCCAGACCGTGATCTCGGTGCTCTCCGGAAGCGTCAGGCCCATCTCGGCCAACACCGTGCGCGGCTCCTTCACGACCCTCGCTCGATACGCTGGATCCTTGTACCAGGTCGGCGGCAGGCCGAGGAGCGGCCACGGGTAGCAGGAGCACAGGGTGCACACAACGACGTTGTGGACGGTGTCGGTGTTCTCGACGACAACGATGTGCTCCCCCTGCGGCCCCTTGAAGCCGAGTTCCGCGACAGCCGTCGTTCCGTTCTCGAGGAGACGCGCCTTGAACTCAGGGTCCGTCCAGGCCTTCGCGACCACCTTCGCCCCATTCAGCGGGCCGACGTCCTTTTCGTAGGTCTTGATAAAGGAGTCCATGACATTTGGATCGACGAGGCCGCGTTCAACGAGCAGCTGCTCGAGGGCCTCCGCGCGGAGCTTGATCGGAATGCGATCGGCGCTGACGTCGGTGCTCATGATGCTTCCTCCATGTATTCCTCGTACAGGTCAGTGTTGAGAGTAAACCGCTGGGCCGCGGGGCCGAACAGCTCCTTGGAATCGAAGCTGACGGTGTAGACCCATTGGGCATTCTCGTCAATGAAGTGCGCATGGGTGTCAGGCAGGACCTGCGCTGGCTCCACGATCGCCACGACTCCAATATGGCCCTGCGTGTACTTCTGCAGTCTCGTGTGGCCCGGCGCCTGCATGACCTTGGCACGCACTTGCTGACCGACCTGAAAGCGCTGGGGGGCTTCGATCACCCGGATGGAGCCGCCCGCAGTGGGCGCGTACTCGGGCTTGCGGGGCTCAGGGGCTGCGGGCTCATCGACATGGCCGCCGGTCATGTTCGCCGCTCTCGCCTCAACTGCTCCCGGAGCGATGATGTCGCTGTCCATGAGGAGGTTCTCGGCGCCGTAGAGCCAGCGTCCGTAGTAACCGTCATCGAAATAGTGCTCCGAATCAAGCCGGTTCATTGCATGTCGGAACGCGTCGAGATTTGTTCCCGAAATTCTCATTGACAGGAGCGAGAGCGCGAACGCGCGGCCCTCCCATTCCTCCTTGAATACCGGTTCGGCCGGATCGAGCACGGGTGCCACGCCCCAACCCTCGGCTCCGCCGAGATCAGCGACACCGCTTGCCACTTGAATGCCAGTCATGTCTACCTCCAGGTCAGTGCGAGCGCTCGAGTGTGAACCGGGTTTCCAGTCGCTGGTCGAGGACGATTATGTCCCCGACCAGCGTCACTGAAACTAGACGGTCCAGGTGTTCATCTGGAACGCGCCCTCGGTCCACGCCGTGAGCGCGGAATCAAGGACGTCAAGCGGGTTGAACGGGACGACGCCCGGGATGAGATCGTCCTCGCCGAAGCCGTAGAGGGCACCCATGGCGAACCGGCACGCGTAGATCGTCGCACCTTCCTTCATGAGGGTCTTCAACTGCTCGTTGATGGCGAGGTGACCGGGGAAGGCCGCCTGGCCGACACCCGGGTAGCCGCGCGTACCCGAGGCAGCAAGCACCGCGGGGCCGTACAGGACGATGTTCACGTCGAATCCCTTGCGCACAAGGCGGGTCGAGGTCAACAGGTTGACAAGCAGGACCGAGCCCTCGTAGGGCACCGAGTGAATGAAGACGAATGCCTTCTGTCCCGGCTTGGCCTTGATGTCTGGGAATAGCTTCTCTTCGGTATTGAACAGCGACTCGCCGTCTGCTGGGAGAGTTCTGTGCACGGTCTTTGGCATTTGTCCTCCTCTTTCCTTGTGGTAACACCCACCTAGACCGCCGGACCCTCCGGCAGTCCTTGCTTTGCCCACTGCTTCGTGTGGCTCCCGGGAATTGCCACCATGATCCGCCTGCGCAGACCCCATGGCATCACCCGGTAGATCGGGATGAACACCTTTGTCCAGAAGAACGAACCCGCGGTGTTCGGCGGTGCATACCCGCGCCTGCGTGCAACGCGAGCCTGCGAGTCTCGGAGCAGGTAATGCTGCGCGTTAACCCGAAGCCAGGCCGATGGAGACTCCATGTCACGTAGCCTTCGATGCCGCAATGCCCTTTTGGGCCGCGACGGCGATGGGCTCGTTCAACGCACCGATCGGAGGTGAGTACACGTTCTCCATAGTCGCGAGGTCGTAGAGGGTGAGGCCGGTCTTCACTGCAACACCGAGGAAGTCGGCTCGCTCCTTGATGCCCTCGCCGCCCACCATCTGGGCCCCGATGAGACGCAGGGTGCCGGGTTCGGCAATGAGCTTCACCCGCACCTTTTTCACGCCCGGGTAGTAGCGCGCCCGCGAGATGCCGTCGGCGATGCCGATGACGTGCGGCATGCCGAGGGCGTCCGCCGTGACCTCACCGAACGCCACGCCACCAACCATCCACTTGCCGGCCACCATGCCCCAAGGAACATAGACGGGGTTGTAGGTTCGCGACCCACCCGCGGCATTGGCTCCCGCGACTTTGCCCTGTGCATACGCGTGGCTTCCGGTGAGCCCCTGCAACGGCAATCCGCCGAGGCCATGGGGCACCTCGCACACGTCGCCGCAGGCCCACACCGATGGCGCCGAGGTCTTCATGCCACCATCGATGATGACGCCCCCGGTGCTCCCAGTCTTCAGTCCTGCTGCTGCAGCAAGGGCATTGTTTGGCACCTTGTGGGTGGCGACGACAACAAGGTCGCATTCGATTTCGCCGCCGGACGTCATGACCCCGCGTACCGATCCCTTGTCGTCACCGAGGAAGGCCTCAAGCGTGGTGTTCCAATGCATCTGAACCCCGAGCTCGGTCCACGACTCATGAACGAACTCGACGATGTCAGGGTCGGCCACCTCGCCGAGGGCCCAGGGGTTCGGATCGATCACATGCGTCTCGATACCCCGATGGGCGAGTGCTGTGATCATCTCGACTCCGAGAGGTCCGGCCTCGACGACGACAGCCTTCTTCACGGTATCGAGTCGCTTGTCCCACTCCATGGCCTCGCGGATGTTCTTGACGTAGTACAGGCCATCGAGGTCACCACCCGGAACCCCGGGATTCGCGTAGCCGAAACCGGTGGCGATGACGAGGGAGTCGTACGCCACGGGCTCCCCGTCGAGTACCTGAACGGTCTTCTTTGCGGTGTCGATTGAGGTGACGGTTGTGTTGTAGCGGATCTCGATGCCTGCATCAACATAGGACTGCTTATCAGCGAGGAACAGCGCCTCGAAACTCGGAATTTCCTTACCGTGCACAAAGGGAATCCCGCAGGGGCTATAGGCAACGTCTTCAAACTCGGTGAAGACGATGACCTCCGCACCCGGATCAACTGCCTTCGCGCCTCCTGCGGCACCGAGGCCACCACCCCCGCCGCCGATTACAACAATGCGCTGACCCACAGGTCGCTCCAGTCTGAGTTAAGGATTCAAGCCGTACACAATAGGCTGCTATACGTTCACCATCCTACATATCGACGAGGCTGTCAATCACTTTGACGGAATGCCTCATCGCTTGAAGTTTTTTTGATGTGAAATCCCGGCTACTGAGATGGATGCCTCATCCATCGTCGCAGGGATACGATCAGGGTTCAGACACGGGAGGCGTATCAGTGGCACGGACCGTCGCACAACTGAAAGATCAGCCCACAACAGATGCAGACAAACCAGCGTCTCGGGCCAAGCCAAAACCACCCGTGAAGTCTGAGCCGCATGCGCAGGCCACCGTTCAGCGCGAAGAGATCGTCAACATGATTGGGCCGAAGATCGCGGCGCTCCGCAAAGCGCAGGGACTCTCACTCCAACAATTGGCAACGAGCAGCGACGTGTCTGCAGCAGCAATCCACAAGATCGAGCGCAGCGGCATGGTGCCGACGGTGACGACACTTCTCAAGATCGCAGGCGCTCTCGGGGTGCCTGTCGCATACTTCGTCGCCGAAGAAGGCCCGCATCCGGAGTCCGTCCACTTCACGAAGGGCGGCACCGGCCGCGCCGTCTACACCCCCCATGAGGGACTCGCCCTCACAGGAATCAGCGGTTCGTATCGCCAGTTCCAGGCCGCCGCGGCGGTTGCGACCATGGCTCCCGGCGCTGATAGCGGAACCAAGTTACTCAAACACCCGGGCGAGGAGTTGGTCTTCGTCCTCAGCGGCAGGGTGCAGTTCACGGTCGGCGAGCAGGAACTCAGCATGGGACCCGGCGATTCACTTCACTTCAATGGCGATGTCCCGCACCACTGGCGAAACCACAGCAAGAAGGCCGCCGAATTGCTGTGGGTCGCCCTCCGCAACGGCTAGCTCAACCATGTTGCCATCATGCGCGTAACTGTCGTGAAATCCCACGTGCGGCGCGGTTTCACGACAGTTACGCGCACGTTCGGCGGGTTGCGCGCGCGGCTAGTTGGCTCCCCGGTTCACCACGGTGATCTCCGGCGGCCGCTTGAGGGTATTCGTGACGTAGCAGACCCGCTCCGCCGCTGCGATGAGTGTCGCGACCACGTCATCCGGAGCAACGACGTCAACCTCTATCCGGATCGCCGAAAAACGCGGACCCTCATAGGTACCGGTGACATTCACTCCGATGCTCTCGACGACGATGTCGCGCTTGGCGGCGGCGTACGCCAAGGACAGCACGAAGCAGGACGCGACCGCACTGAGGAGCAGGTCAGTCGGCTGCGGTCCAGTGTTCGTCCCGCCGACTCGCTCCGGTTCATCGACGCGCAGCCCGAACTCCCCCGCCTGAAGGTCGACCTGATAGCCGCCCGCCCATCGAGCCGTGACCAACCGGTCATCCGCCATCGGGCCTCCCTCTAGATACCGTTCAGTGGTCAGTGGCCGCGTTCATCAACCTACGATGAACATTCATCAAGGTACATGACAGCAGATCCGCTCACCGGTAGCCTTCACCGCATGCCCGGTCGCTCCAAGAGAACACTCATCCTCATTGCCGGGGCCGTCCTTCTTATCAATGTCGCCGGCTGGGGGCTGTACCTCGGATACGCGCGTACCTTGCCCGCGGGGTCCGCATATGTGGGCATCGGTGTCATCGCGTACGTACTTGGAATCCGTCACGCCTTCGACGCCGATCACATCGCCGCCATTGACGACAGCGCCCGACTCATGGTGAATAACGGCCGACGGCCGTTCGCGCTGGGCTTCTTCTTCGCCCTCGGACATTCAGCCGTGGTGCTTATTTTGTGCATCATCGTGGGGCTCACGGCCGGGGCCCTGAGCGGTCAGGGCATGGAGCTCTTCCAGGACATCGGTGGTCGAATCGGGACCTTTGCGGCCGCCGCCTTCCTCCTCATCGTCGCGTGGTTCAACTTTCGAGTCCTCGGCCAGCTCTGGCGGACGAACAGGGGCCTTCGAGATGG
>CAMAWO010000201.1 GCA_945861925.1 Bifidobacterium breve
AGCCGGAGTGTGATCGACCCCCCACGGGCCAGCCACCTTCGAGAAGAGCCGGTAGGTGCCGCCGTAGGCGTCGTTGGGGATGACCGCGTGGTCGCCGGGCCGGCAGACGGTACGGATGACGGTGTCCTCGGCAGCAAGGCCCGAGGCGAATGCCAGACCGGCAGCGCCGAGCACCCCCGGCGCCTCCAGCGCTGCAAGGCACTCCTCGAGCGCCGTGCGGGTCGGGTTGCCGCTGCGCGAGTACTCATAACCCCCGCGAAGTCCACCAACACCGTCCTGGGCGTAAGTCGAGACCTGGTAGATCGGGGGCACGACCGCCCCGGTCAGCGGGTCTGGCTCCTGGCCGGCATGAATCGCGCGTGTGTCGAATCCACTCATACGTCGTACCCTACGGTGATGAGCATGTTCGGATTTTCGAAGTCGTCAATGATCACCCCGGACAAGGCCCTCCCCGGTCATCCGACGCGGCCATTCACGGTCGGCGACACCCACGCGGTGCTCGGCAGTTCGCTGACCGGTTCCTGGCCCGACACGTCCGTCTCGATCTACCTCGCGATGGGCTGCTTCTGGGGCGCTGAGGAGATCTACTGGCGCATCCCCGGCGTCGTGTCGACAAGCGTCGGCTACATGGGTGGATTCAGCCCGAACCCCACCTACGAGGAGGTCTGCACCGGCCTCACCGGCCACACCGAGGCCGTGCGCATCGTCTACGAGCCAGCAACGCTCACCACCTACGACGTCCTCAAGACATTCTGGGAGAACCACGATCCGACCCAGGGTTACCGCCAGGGCAACGACATGGGAACCCAGTATCGAAGTGCCCTGCTCTACACGACCGATGAGCAGCGCGACCTAGCCGAGCTCACAAGGGCGGCGTACCAGAAGGTCATCACCGAGCGAGGCTATGGCGACATCACCACCCAGATCGGTCCGGCATCAGACTTCGAGTACTTCTACGCGGAGGATCATCACCAGCAGTACCTCTACAAGGTGCCCAATGGGTATCGCTGCCACGCAAATACCGGCTTGGCACTGCCAACCGTCACTTTGCCCTGATCCAGTCCGTCGCTTCGGTCGCGTTGTAGGTCGCATTGCAGGGGGCGGCGTCACGAGCAGCCTTGGAGACAACGGCTCGGGCAGAAGTGAACCCCTTGGCTGCCCACGCCTTTGCGATCTTCGGAGCCATGTGGAGGAGCGGCGAGTCCATATAGCCTCCGGCAAAAGCCCTCAGAGCAACGTCGAAACTGGTGCCCTCCTTGCGGAGTTGGTCGATGACAGCGGGCGCATTGCTCGGTGGCCAGGCGATGACCGGCTGGCCGGCCTTAACTTTCGCGCCGTTCTTCACCTGCGGATCGCCGTGGAAGTACACCATTGTCCAGCCCGTCACCGGCGACGTCACGGTGACCTGCTTGCCGAGGGGGAACTGTTCGCTCGTCACCCTCACAGTGCCCTCGAAAGGCGCCAATCCCTTGAGCGAGTTAGTTGATGTCCAAGGAATGTCGGTCTGGATGTAGTGCTTCATCGACCTGTCGGTCTCGGGCTGGCCGGAGATGTTGGTACCGCTGTAGTCATGCCCCGAGCAGGATCGAAACACAGTCATCGCGGTGACGCGCGACAGATCGAATGGACTCGCAGTGATCCAGTTCCCTGTGGTAACAACCTTCCCAGGCTTCACCACCGCACCCCCGCTGCTCCCGCTGCTCCCGCTCCCGCTCCCGCTCCCGGACACCGGGCATCCCTTGGTCTTCTCCTTCAGCGCTAGGTCAAGGGGGTTCACGAGAAACTGCTCGAACTCGGCTGCGGTCAATGCCTTCCTCAGACACGCCTCCTGCGCCGCAGTCAAGCTCACGCCATCCTCGGCGAAAACGGAGGGGGCGCTGCCCAGAGTCAGACTCACCATTGCTGTTACGACGAGAAGTGCCCGAACATTTCGCATCTTTGCGCCCCTCAATGTGCCGCATGCGATCGCATCAGCACCTAGGTTCCCTCATTGTTACGCATAAAAGGTCTTCGTGTCCATGGATACGAAGACCGGTCGAATATGCATGGATGAGGCGACTACCTCGAGAGGTAGCCGAGGACATCTTGGCGGGTGATGACCCCGGTCGGTTTGCCGTCATCAACAACAACCGCGGCGTCGGACGCCTCGAGGGCCGCCACGGCAACCTTGATCGGCTCACCGGCCCCGATCATCGGCAGCGCAGCCGACATATGGGCCGACACCAGGTCGGCCAATTGCGCCTTCCCTGAGAAGAGTGCATCGAGAAGATCCCGCTCGACGACAGCCCCGACGACCTCAGCGGCCATCACCGGCGGCTCGGCGCGCACGACCGGCATTTGCGAGACCCCGTACTCGCGCAGGATGTCAATGGCGTCGCGAACGGTCTCGGTCGGGTGGGTGTGGACGAGCCTGGGCATGGCACCCGACTTGCCAAGGAGGACGTCGCCGACGGTGCGCTCAGTGTCAGCCTGCAGAAATCCGTATGAGCTCATCCACTCGTCATTGAAGACCTTCGAGAGGTAGCCGCGCCCGCTGTCGGGGAGCAGCACGACGATGACGGCGTCCGGACCCGCCGTGGCCGCGACGCGCACGGCAGCGACCATCGCCATTCCGCATGATCCACCAACGAGAAGTCCCTCCTCCTTGGCCAGACGTCGTGTCATGGCGAAGGAGTCCTTGTCGGACACGGCAATAATCTCGTCGCACACCGTCGGGTCGTAGGCGGTCGGCCAGAAGTCCTCTCCCACGCCCTCGACGAGGTAGGGGCGGCCGGTGCCCCCCGAGTAGACCGACCCCTCCGGATCGGCGCCGATGACGCGAACCGCTCCGTTGCTCATCTCCTTGAGGTAGCGCCCAGTGCCGGAGATCGTCCCGCCCGTGCCAACGCCGGCGATGAAGTGCGTGACCCGACCATCGGTCTGCGTCCAGATTTCCGGACCGGTGGTCTCATAGTGTGCTCGAGGATTGTTCATGTTGGAGTACTGGTCAGGCTTCCAGGCGCTGGGGATCTCGCGCGCGAGTCGATCGCTCACCGAGTAGTAGGAGCGCGGGTCCTCCGGGTCAACGGCGGTCGGGCACACGACGACATCGGCGCCGTAG
The DNA here is from genome assembly GCA_945861925.1 of Bifidobacterium breve. Classification (GTDB taxonomy): domain Bacteria; phylum Actinomycetota; class Actinomycetes; order S36-B12; family S36-B12; genus WLND01. The sequence goes on from CAMAWO010000201.1 coordinate 3,101, forward strand.
GCCTTGAGGACATTGCGCTTGTCCTCGCTCACCTTGTCGGGGCACACGAACACGCAGCGATAGCCGCGCTGCTGGGCGACGAGCGCAAGACCAACGCCGGTATTGCCGCTCGTCGGCTCGACGATGGTCCCGCCAGGTTTTAGCGAGCCGTCGGCCTCCGCCGCGTCGATCATCCGCGACGCGATTCGATCCTTGACCGAGCCCCCTGGATTGAAGTACTCGACCTTGGCGACGAGCAGCGGACCCGGCTCAGGCACCACACCCCGCGTCACCGCCTGGATGCGGACGAGCGGCGTGTTGCCGATGAGGTCGGTCACGGAATTATGTATGTCCACAGTCCGACCCTACGACCTCGCCTCGTAGGCTCAAGCCATGGGGAACCCTGCCATCGTGCTCGCCCCGGGGGTGGTGCGCATCCCCACCCTCGGCGACTTCATCAACTCGTTCGCCTTCACCGATTCGGACGGATCAGTGACCCTCGTCGACTGCGGGCTGGGGCGCGCGCCCGCCCGGATCGTCGCCGGCCTCGCCCACATCGGCAAACACCCCCGCGACGTCACTCGGATCATCCTCACCCACGCCCACCCGGACCATGCCGGTGGCGCGAGCGCGATGCTCCATGCAACGGGCATCGAAGGCGTCCAGGCCCATGAGGCTGACGCCGAATACCTACGGCAGGGTTCAGCCCCGCCTCGCGATACGAGCACGACAAGCGGACGCATCTTCGAGCGGCTGCCGGCCAGCAGATTCAGCCCGATCTCGGTGGCGTCTGAGCTCAAGCACGGCGACCTCATCCCGGTTGCTGGCGACCTCAGGGTCGTCCATACCCCGGGCCACACCCCCGGCCACGTCTCCCTGCTCCACGAAGCGAGCGGCGTGCTCATCACCGGCGACTCCATCTTCAATATTGCCTCCCGCCGCACCTGGCCGCTCGCGGGGTTCTGCACATCATTCGCTCAGAGCAAAGCCACCGCCGCCATCCTCGCCGACCTCGACTACGGCATCGCTGCGTTCACGCACGGCCCCGAGATCCGCGACCGCGCCCGGGAGCGGATCCGCAAGTTCCTTCGTGCGAAGGGCGACCATGGATGACGGCGCCGCCGAGTTCGCCCGCGAGCTAGACCGGGTCGTCGACCGCCTTCGCGGCATGCCGGTCACCAAGCTCGCGGCCAGCGCGGAACTCGCCTACCGGGCGTCCGAGCGCCTGCTCTCCATGGCGATAGCCGCAGGTGACCGCGTGCCCGCCCTCCTGCCCCGGATCGGCGACCATGCCGCGGGCGATCAGCTTGCGGTCATCGGCCATGACTTCGAGTCACTGCAACCCGGTGCGGCCGCCTACTCCGAGGCAACCGACATCCTCGTCGAGCTGCGCCGCGCGCTTCCCTGAAGCTCGTCAAGCCGTTCTCTCACCACAAAACACCCTTGGAACACCGGTAGGCCCCAGAGCGATCCTTCTGAACGGCCGGCCTCACAGGCGCTAGTCCCAACCATGGGTGCGAAAGTCTCCATCGAGTTTCCGCGATAGGTCGACTCGGTCCCCTTCAACGCGAGTGTCCACACAGCACCGTACATTCAGGGATGCAACTCATGCTGAAAGGACTGGGTCAGTAACTCAAGTTGAGCGCTTCCAGTTCGAACACCTCGGTGCGCCAATACAAGCCCGAGAATTCGGGCCGAAGGTATTGGCCCTCCTCGGGGTCAATAGGTCCGTCGTGCGACCTACCGTCACCGATCATCAGACGGTGGCCACGCTCTGCTTCCGCGTGACCCTGTCCGCAACAATCTTGTCGAGCAACCTGTCGTACCCACCGGTCGACAGCTTGCGGTCTTCGAGGGCCATTGTCCAAGCAATCTCGTTGGCGAGCTCAATGTCCTCTGCGTTGGCAGACTCGTCGGCCGGTGCCTCCACCCGCAGCCCGAGAACGGCCATGGTCCGAAGGACCTTGTCGAGCTCAAGGCGCGGGGCGCCGTTCTCGAGGCGACCAACCCATTCGCGCGTCACGCCAGCGCAAGTCGCAAGCTCGGTTTGACTCCAATTTCGCCGCACACGCGCCCGGCATGCAATCGTACCCACTGCCTCTGGCGTCAAGGACCTTCCCGCGGTCATCGCCGTTCCCCATTCCCGGATGTGACAGTACCCGCACAATCAATCCGTTGCGAGGAGTGCGAGGTGTATCTCGCGCCACCGCATGCAGTAAAACAACAAACGCACCCCGAATCCCGATGATGGGCCTTCGACGGGCTCGCTCATCGGCATTCAAGGTGCATTTGTCCGCCGCTTTGCAGCGGCCGCGTACTAGTTGCGGCTGAAGATCGCGATAAGCCGAAGGAACTCGAGGTAGATCCACACAAGGGTGACGAGCAGGCCGAACGCCATCCGCCAAGACTCGCGCTCCGGCGCACCGAGCGCGATGCCTTGCTTGATGGCCTCGAAGTCAAGCATGAGGAAGAAGGCCGCGATGAGGACACCGAACACGCAGATGAGCAGGCCGATCATGCCCACGCCGTAGAAGCCCCAGCCCCCACCGACGCCGAACATCGACGCGATGAAGGATGCGAGGCCGAGCACTAGGTAGGAGACCGCTGCGACCATGAGGACGCTCTGGAACTTCTTCGTGACCTTCACGACACCCGTGAGGTAGAGGGTGAGCATGACGGCGAAGGTGGTCATCGTCGCGACGACCGCTTGGAGCACGATGCCGTTGTAGTCCGATGACTGCGCGTACTGGTCGAAGATATTGCTGATCGCACCGAGGAACACGCCCTCGAAGACTGCATAGAGGATCATGAGCGGCGGCGAGACGCGCTTCTTGAGTGCGTTGACGAAGCCGAGGACGGTCGCCACGATGAGCGCCGGCAGGATGATGATCGGGGCTGCGTCGACGAGGTTCCAGCCGAGGATCGCGAAGACGACGACGACCACGAACATCATCATCGTCTTGACGATGACGTCGTTGATCGTTACTCGCACGCCACCGGCGGCCGTGATCGCCTGGAATTCGGCGTTCGTATCCGCTGGCGGGGCACCAACGGGGGCGGCACCGGCCGGTGCCGTTCCGCTGGCTGATGCATAGGCCGTGCGGCCTTCATCAAAGGCGAAGCCGGCCTCGCCGGGCTTCTTCTCGTAGCGGGCAAGGACGGGGTTATTTGACTGCATGGCAACACGGTAACCGACATGAGGCGATTCGACAATCGCCAATTGCAACTTGGTGCCCCCGATGGGATTTGAACCCATACTGTGCCGGGTTTAAGCCGGGTGTCTCTGCCAGTTGGACTACGGAGGCGCGAGCCCAATCCTAGGCGTTTCGAGGGTCAGTCTCCCAAGGACGGGCACCCACGAATGTGGTCGCATGTGCGCCGCCACGCCGCTACGGCGTTCGCCTCCTGATAGACCTCAGGCCGGTCGTCATTAACGAATGCGTGAACAGAGCCCGGGTACTCAATGACCTTGGCTGCTCCACCGTTCTCAGTGATGGCTTCCGCATAGGTAGCGATCACCGGACCGGCCCAGGACTCATCAGATTCGGCCTTGTGGATGAGCGCAGACTTGCCGGCATACCGCGACCAGTCCGGCGCGAAGTCGGGCCACGGCATGGCCGGATAGAACGCGACGGAGCAGCAGACGTCAGCGCTCACCGTCGGAGCAAGGAGCGCGAGGCCCCCGCCCATGCAGAAGCCAACGACCGCGATCCCATCTCCCTCGACCTCGGGAA
>CAMAWO010000202.1 GCA_945861925.1 Bifidobacterium breve
GAGCATGTGACGCTAGGGGTCTACCGGCGTCCGGAGAGGTTCACCCTGGCGAACTTTGCGGGCGACACCGACCTCTCATCGCTTCGATGGACAGTCGACACCGCCGACGATCTCGCCTTTGTGAGACGCGTCTACGAGGGGCTTTACGAAAGGACCCCCGGCTTCGACACAGGGGACATCCTCAACCTCATCGAACGAACACCTGGCCTCGGGCGAACGACCGACGATGGCATGCGCAATGCGGCTTTGCATGGCCTTGAGACCGGTGCGATGAATGCCTGAGGTTGAGGGGACCGCGAGAACACCTGCCGGCAAGAATTTGCGGCAGGAATTCTGGATTCAGGGGCTGCGGCGGAGCGGAGCCCCATACCTCTCGGCACTGTTCGCAACGGTGGTGGTCGCCCAGTTCGCCCAGTACCTATGGCCGACCGCCATCGTGTTGAAAGGTCAGCCTGCGGGGGTTGTCGCTCAATTCTTCGGATTCGGCGTCGCCGTGGTGTTGTGGTGGCTCTATCGGCCCACTGACTGGTGGCCACGGGCGTTTGACTGGCTGGTCGGCGCCTGGGCATCGCTGTGGGTGGTGACGGTTGGGTTGTCGGTGCTTCATGGAGATCTGTTCAACCTCACGGCGATTCTGGTGCTGCCGAGTCTCGCGATGATCTGGCTCAAGAAGCCGAGCCTGCCGGCAATCTTCACCTCAGGCGACTCATTCGCGCTGGCTCTCGTCCTCGTGGCCCTTGCCAGTCAACTTTTGGACTTCGCCGGTATCAAGGAGCTGCACTACGAAGGCTGGAATCGTTGGCCGCTCCTGACCGACATCACCGGACCGATCGGCAGATGGGAGGGGCCATTCGGCAACGTCAACTACGCGGGACCAATTGGCGCCTTCCTAGTCGTCTGGGGGCTTTTGCGACCGGATTGGCTTCGCGCTCTGTTCGTCGTCGCGGGAGCCACCATCATCCTCGCGAGCGACTCGCGCACTTCAATGCTCTCGTGCGCGGTCGGTGTCGCCACGCTCATCGCGCTCGCCCCCAAATTGGGCTCCTTTCGAACGCCGCTGTTGCTGAGAGTCGCAGCGCCGGTTGCCGTAGCGCTCGCATTCGGCGGATACGTGCTTGTTATTGATCCGACTCTCAATTTGCGCACGCCGGTCTGGGAGTTCTTCCTCTCGCAATGGCGCACCTCACCGGTGTCAGGCGTCGGTGCCTCCGGCATTCAGTCGGCAATCGACGCCGGCTCTCTTCAGTCGTGGGCGAATCATGGCCATAACCTGGTGATCGATCCACTCATGCGCTACGGCCTCCTCGGGGTGGTGGCCTTAATTTCCGTCATTTTCATCTCGGGAGTCATTGCCACGAAGGGTGCCCGCCTTGGGTTTGCTGCCTCAGAGGTCCTCTTGGCTGCCTGTCTCGCGGATGGCGTCAGCGAAGATCTCGTCGATTGGCGCTATCTTGGTGTTCAAGCGGTGCCGCTCTTGCTCGCGGGGTTGCTTGGAGCCGCGTGGCTCGCACAGGCTCGCAGGGAGAAGACGTGAAGTCCGTTCTGAAGGCGCTCGTCTTACTGCCCCTGCGCCTTGCCGATGCGTACTCCCTTGCAGTATCGCGGTTGTGGCCGAGCGCCGGCTTTGCGTGGACCGATCTCGCCTACGGGATCACTCGTGACTCTAGGGCGACCGTGCGCCACTCAAGAGCAGACGGCTCGCTGGAAATGACCTTCTATACGCCCAATGCGGTGTGCCGCTATCGGACGGATACCTTCTCGACGAAGGAGCCGGAAACACTCGAGTGGATCGATCGCTTCGGGAACGAGGGCGCCTTCTACGACATCGGTGCCAATGTCGGGCTCTATAGCGTCTACTACGCGAAGTCTCACGGCGGAGCCGTCTACGCCTTTGAGCCCTCAGTCCTGAATCTTGGGCTCCTTGCGAAGAACATCTCGATCAATGACCTTTCAGATCGCGTCGTGATCGTGTCAAATCCGTTGACGTCGGAGAACCAAGTCGCTCCGTTCCACCTGTCGATGCTCGACGAAGGCGGATCAATGTCGACTTTCGGCGCCGAGACCGGCCACGATGGAGCCGCCCTCCAGACTCAATTGGCATACGCAACGACGGGCATGGCGCTCGACTTCATGGTCGGGCAGGGCATCATCCCCCAGCCGCCCACGATGATCAAGATTGATGTCGACGGAATCGAGCACATGATCCTCCGGGGAGCTGAAAAAGTACTCGCCCTTCCCGGCCTCCAGACAGTCCTGATCGAGGTCAACGAGGATGTTCCGAGCTTGGCGACGGAGATCGAAGATCTCCTCCGCTCAGCTGGACTTACCCTTGTAGAACGTCGCCACTCCGACATGTTCGATGGCGGCGCTTTTGAGAACACGTTCAACCAGATCTGGGTGCGAGATTAAGTGATGGACGATGTAGGGGCGGCGATCACATGACGGTTCTCCAGATAGTCCGCGAGTCATTCTCGATGCTCTCCAAGCGCCACAAGTGGATGCTGGCGGCCATCACCGCGATTCAAATGGCAACGGGCGCCTTAGACCTAGCAGGCGTCTTGATCTTGGGACTCGTAACCGTGCTGTCGGTGATAGCCGTGAGCGGAGAGGCACTCCCGACCTCAGTCCAGAACTTGGTCGATCGACTCGGTTGGACGGGGGTGGAGCCGATTTCTATTGCCGGCTGGCTATGCCTCATTGCGGGGTGCGCACTAGTTTTGAAGACCGTAGTTAACGCGCTGTTGGCACGCCAAACTCTTCGTTTTCTGGCCAACCGTCAGGCGTCGTTGTCGGGAGAACTTACGGCTGGGCTCTTTCGACGACCGCTGCTCGAGGTGATGTCAAGAGCCAGTCAGGATCTGAACTTCCTCTTGACGGTGGGTGCGCAGGCGGCGACTGTCGGAGTTCTCGGTGCGGCGTCCGCTGCAACGGCGGATGTTGCCCTTCTCGCGATTCTGGGTCTAGGGCTGACTGCTGTGGACCCCGTGGTGACCATATTCACCGTCCTGTTTTACGCCATTCTCGCAGTAGGTTTACAGCGCACGATGGCGCAGCGGGTTAGTCGACTCGGGTTTGAGAACACGTTTGTTGACATTGAGAGCTACGTTAAGATCGGAGAGGCGCTGAGCAGTTACCGTGAGGTCACGGTTTCGGACCGCCGTGGCTTGTATGTTGAGCGCATACAGGGGCTTCGCTGGCAGTCTGCGCGAGTCTCTGCTGAGACCCAATTCATGTCTGCCGTTCCGAAGTATGTGTTCGATGTTGGGCTTGTTGTTGGTGCCATCGCCCTCGGGGTTTCGCAGTTCCTGTTGAAGGACACAGTTGCCGCGGTAGGCGTCGTGGCCATCTTTGTCGTGGCGGGCTCTCGCATCCTGCCTGCACTCATGCGACTACAGGGAGCGTCGCTGGAAATTCGTAGGTCGGAGGCTCCTGCGATGAAGGTATTTGAACTGGCGCGTGATTTGGAGCCGGATTCGGATCATACGCTCTCGCTCGGTGTCACGAATCCCATTGAAATTCGGAGCAGACTTAAGGCGGGGTTTCCAGACTTCCACCCAGCGATTGAAGTCGAGGATGTATGGCTCTCGTATGAAGGGTCCGACGTACCTGCCGTTGCGGGTGTGACGTTCTACCTTCCCGAAGGGGCCTCCCTGGCTCTTGTGGGCTCTACGGGTGCGGGAAAATCTACACTGGCGGATCTAATTCTCGGGGTTGTGGTTCCCGACTCCGGACTTGCCAGGTTGGGGGGCGTATCGCCTGGCGAGGCTGTAACGAAGTGGCCGGGTGGCATCGCATACGTGCCGCAAGAGGTTTCGCTAGCGAATGGTACGGTGCGGGAAAACGTGTCCCTCGGCCTTCCGCGGGAGGCTGTTGATGACCAATGGGTCTGGGAGGCCCTCGAGCGTGCCCATCTGGCGACTTACCTTCGTGATTTCAGGGACGGCTTGGAGACACCCATTGGCGAGAACGGCATGCGGATCAGTGGGGGCCAGCGTCAGCGCCTCGGTATAGCGCGAGCCCTGTACACCAAGCCAAGGCTCCTGGTCCTCGACGAGGCAACAAGCGCCCTCGATGCTGAGACCGAGCAGGCCATTGCTCAGACAATGCAAGACCTCGAGGGCCAGGTCACGACGGTGACGATCGCTCACCGGCTGGCAACCGTTCGGCATTGCGACTTAGTCCTCTATTTGGAGGCCGGACAGGTGATCGGCCGAGGCACCTTCGCCGATGTGCGGGAGCAGTCACCAGCCTTCGATCACCAAGCGCAACTACTCGGCCTGTGATCAAGACCGCGGTCTGTATCCTTGGGGCGACCACAATCCCGTGCCCACGAAACGAGGTCGAATGTCAGAGCTGAGCAATTCCTCGATCTTGATTACGGGAGGCACCGGATCCTTCGGCAAGGCCTTCACCCGTTACGCGTTGGATAACCTCAATCCCAGTCGTATAGCGATCCTCTCGCGTGACGAACTCAAGCAGTACGAGATGCGCGCAGAGTTCGACGGCGACCGTCGCCTGCGCTGGTTCCTCGGCGACATCCGTGATCGTGAGCGCCTCCACCGTGCGCTCAAGGGAATCGACTACGTCGTGCACGCGGCGGCGCTCAAGCAGGTCGACACCGCCGAGTACAACCCTTTCGAGTTCGTGAAGACCAACATCCTCGGCAGCCAGAACGTCATTGACGCCTGCATCGACGAGGGCGTCAAAAAAGTGGTGGCGCTGTCGACTGACAAGGCCTCCTCGCCGATCAATCTGTATGGAGCTACCAAACTCACTGCTGACAAGCTCTTCATCGCTGGCAATAACTATTCGCACATGCAGGAAACCCGGCTGGCGGTAGTGCGCTACGGTAATGTGATGGGGAGCCGTGGCTCGGTGGTCCCGTTCTTCCAGGCAAAGGTTCGAGCCGGTGAGCCGCTTACGATCACCGACGAGCGGATGACTCGCTTCTGGATCACTCTCGATCAGGCCGTGAAGTTCGTCGTCGACTCCTTCGACGCGATGAACGGCGGTGAGCTCTTCGTGCCGCGAATCCCCAGCATGAAACTCACCGATCTGGTCGAGGCAATCGCACCCGGCTACCCGAGGGTCACGACTGGGATCCGCCCCGGGGAGAAACTTCATGAGGAGATGATCTCCCCCGACGATAGCCACCGAACGGTGCGGCAGCCCGATCGCTATGTGGTCACGCCGACGATCGCAGAGTGGGGATTCAAGCCGGTCGAGGGTGAAGCGGTGCCCGTGGGATTCAGTTACCGCTCCGATACCAACGATCTGTGGATGAGCGCGGACGAACTCCGCACCATCCTCGGCCTCGGCTAGGCCGATGATTCCATACGGACGCCACGACGTCGACGAGGCGGATATCGCAGCGGTCGTTGAGGTGCTTCGCGGCGACTGGCTCACTACCGGGCCTGCCGTGGAACAGTTCGAGGAGGATTTGAAGGCATGGACGGGCGGGGTGCCGGTGGTCGCGGTCTCGTCCGGCACCGCGGCCCTCCACACGGCCTACGCAGCGGCAGGCATCGGGCCCGGTGACGAGGTCATCACCCCGCCCATCACGTTCATCGCGACTCAGGCCACAGCCGTCATGCTCGGAGCCACGATCGTCTTCGCCGATGTTCAGGCCGACACGGCCAATATCGACCCGGCTGCTGTCGAGGCCGCGATCACGAGTCGTACGAAGGCAATCGTCGCGGTCGATTACGCCGGTCACCCAGCAGACATGGATGAACTCAGGGTCATCGCTGATCGGCACGGCCTCATCTTGATTGAGGACGCCGCCCATAGCCTTGGCTCGACATACCGGGGTCGACCCGTTGGCTCTCTGGCCGACATCACAGCATTTTCGTTCTTTCCCACCAAGAACATCACCACTGCAGAGGGCGGCGCTGTCGCTGTGAAGGACCCGCAAATGCTGATGAAGGCACGAGAGTTCGCGAGGCAAGGCCTCGTGCGCGACTCAGCACGCCACCGAATTGTCGAGGAGGGCCCTTGGCATCAGGAGGTGCACTCATTTGGACTCAACTACAGGCTTCCAGATGTGCTGGCGGTTTTGGGCTCGCGGCAACTGGATCGGCTATGCGAGTTCAAGGCACGCCGTGCAGCAATCAAAGCCTATTACGATGCGAGCCTGATGGGGACCGTCGCGTTGTCAACCCCTGTTCAGCGCACTTATGTGGAGCCAACATGGCACTTGTACCCCATACGGGTGCCGGTTGGTGCGAGGCGCGCAATTTTCGAATGGCTTCGAATCGAAGGAGTCGGTGTGCAAGTGAACTATCTACCGGCTCATCAGCATCCCGTGTTTGCCGACCTTGGTTACCGGCGGGCAATGTGCCCTGTAGCAGAGGAGTATTACGGGGGCGAGATTTCGCTTCCACTGTTCACGCACCTAGCGGACGATGACATCGATTTGATCGTGGATGTTTTGAAATCTGTAATGAGGGACCATAGCGGACTCGGATCTCGACACGATGAGCCTTAGCCAGAGCGACAGCGCCCGATTCGGGTTCCCTATCGCGCGATGGTCCGGGAGTGATGGTCCCGTGGGTTCTCGAGTGAGGGAGATGCGCGCCGAAGGCATTCGTTTGGTTATCACGCGGCTGCCGCTCGAAGATTTGTACGCAATCCATGAACTCGAGTCACTGGGTGCAAAATTGATGGATGTACAGTCTTTGTATCAGTTCGATTATGGGCGCTCGGGTCCCATCCCGTCACATCTACTTC
>CAMAWO010000203.1 GCA_945861925.1 Bifidobacterium breve
GAAGCACTCGGCCGCGACGTCGAGCACTGATTGCTCGTCCGAGATCGTGAAGGTGAAGGGTCGCTTCTCGCCTGCCTCGTAGCGGCGGGCGAGGAGATCGACGTCGACAGCGCCAACCGGCGGTCGAGGCATGCCGTGGTCCGGATCGAGGACGTCGTCGCGACGATAATCGGGGTGGAACGCGACCTTGGCCCGCGCCCGGGCACCGAGCAGGTCGGCCCGGTTGGGGACAGCAGACTTGAAGCGTTCTGCGATCCGCCCAACAGCAACCGTGGCCTCCTGCCTCGCTGAACTGAGGCGCGAGCCGATCCCGGACGGCAGGCGGTAGAGCGTGCTTGTCCCCGCCGCGCCCCACGCGCGCCCCGACCTCACGTAGCCGCGCTTACGCAGCGCACCGTCCCAGGAAGGGTCAGCGCCGGTTACCGCGAGGGAGAGTTGCTCGAATGGGACGGCGCTCTTGCCGACCTCAGCGATCAATTCGCACCACTCGGGGGTGGCTTCGACGGCGAGCATCGCGATGGGGCCCTGCTGTGCGATCTGCTCGAGGAACTCTCCAATGGGTCGTGCCGGCACGCTGATGATCGTCGGGGCTCCGGCGGGCAACGAACGTCGAAGCAACTGGATATCCCGCGTGAACACCGCAGGCGCCGACGGGTGCCCTGCCGTGCTGAAATAGTCGTGGGCAGCCGAGGGTGAATCTCCCGGCGTGAGGCTCACCCACTCGATCGAACACCGGGGCCAATCAGCCCAGATGCCGGTGAGCCGCTGGACGTCGTCGGGGTTCGACAGTGCGATGACCACCCGATCTCGTTGTCTGTCTGCATGGGCGTGCACATAGGAGCGGAAGTCCCCGGATTGGTCATCGCTGTCTGGATCTCGGCCGGCAAGATCGCCGATGAGCACGTAGGAGCGCGTTGCCGGTGCCTCGTCGAGCTCTGGGGTGGGCACGTCGACGATGATAGACCGGTGCTGCCTGCCGCCGTGTCTGCGCGATCCGAGTCGCGGCGCTGGTGAATACTGGTGATTGCCGGGTGCGAATGCTCGGACGAAACTCTCGCTCACCTCTCTCACCCGGAGTCCTCACATGACCGACTGCTTCGTGGGGCTGGTCAGCCATGCGGGCTCCCGTTTCGCGGGGAGCCAAGGCCCGGACGGCCTCACGGCGATCCTCTGCAGAGAGTTCGAGGCTCGAGGGGTTTCGGCGACAAGCCTGGTGAACGTCGACGATGCCTATCGCCCTGAACTGCTGGCCATCGATGGCCGCGTCGTGCGCCGTGCGGTCACCGCACAGATTCGACTCGAGGCTCGGTGGTCTCGGTATTTGCGCAGCGGCGATCCACGTGTGAGCCGGGCCCAACGACTCGCTCGCTCGACGGCCCTCACTGCGGTCACCGGGGCTCGCATAGCGTCGGGGTGGCTTCGCTACTACCGGCCGTGGCACGGCGTCGCAGACGATCAAACCGCAGGCGCGCGGATGGTGCGCCGGCTGCTCAATATCGAGCTCTCCCACGCCTCGCTCATGCGCGCCGGATTGGGTAGTGGCGCCCGATGGGTGCTCATCCTCGAGGACGATGCGCACGGCGACGACCCTCGTCAGCTTGCCGAGAACATCGAGGCGCTCATGGTCGAGAGGGCCGATAAGCAGCAGCCCGCCTACGTGAACATCTCGCAGTCGTTCTCGAATGCCGAGCTCGGTGTGGAGTACCTCCTCGAGCCGGCTGCCGGATTCGAGTGGACGGGCCAGCCCGCACGGCAGGTACTCGCGGCGTCGCGTCCGATTTCGAACACCGTCTGCGCGATCCTCTACCGGGCGGATTTCCTCGGACGATTTCTCGCGCGCTTCGATGCCCTGCCGATTGAACCCGTAGTGCCCATCGACTGGAAGTTCAATATCGTGCTCATGGATATGTATGACGCCGGTGAGATCGTTGCGGGGGAATGCTGGATCGTCACGCCCGGGCCGGTCGACCAGCGATCGATGCAGGTCTCGTGAGTGACGTCCGCGATGAGGCGCAGGCAGCCGTCCCTCCCGTCCTCTTCATCGTCTTCAACCGACCAGACCTGACGGCGCAGACCTTCGAGGCAATCCGGCAGGCGCAGCCACGGATGCTCTACGTTGCCGCCGATGGCCCGAGGGTCGGGCGAGATGAGCAGTCGCGTTGCGACGAGACTCGAAGGATCGCCACCCAGGTCGACTGGGAGTGCGAGGTGCGCACCCTCTTCGCGGAGACGAATCTCGGATGCCGCCGGGGTGTGCAGGCGGCACTTGACTGGTTCTTCAACCATGAGGAGGAGGGCATCGTTCTCGAGGATGACTGCCTCCCTGACCCGACCTTCTACCCGTTCGTCACGGAGCTGCTCGATCGGTATCGCGATGACGACCGAGTGATGATGATCTCCGGCGACTATTTCGCCGGCAACACCTTTCCGCGCGAGACCGACTACTACTTCAGCCGCAACAGCCATATCTGGGGCTGGGCCACCTGGCGGCGCGCGTGGCAGCGGTTCGATGCCGAGCTCGCGGCGTGGCCGGAGCGTCGGGATACGGATTGGCTCATTGAAATCTTCGGTGGCGATAAGTCGTCGGCTGCCCATTGGTCCAAGATCTTCGACGCTGTACATCGGGGCGATATCGATACCTGGGACTACTCGTGGACCTTCTCGATGTGGAATGCGCGAGTGGTATCGATCCAGCCGACCGTCAACCTCGTGACGAACCTCGGCTTCGGCCCGGAGGCGACGCACACAGGCGACGTCAATGCCTGGCAGTCCAACCTCGCCACGGCGCCGATGTCATTCCCGCTGCGGCACCCATCCGAGGTCAAGCAGGATGCTGCGCGCGACCACTGGACGAACCTCCATGTGTTCGGCAGTCGGCGGCCATCGCTGGGGCGACAGATCTGGCAGCGGTTGCGCCGGGGCCGGTGAGGGCCCGGGTAGCCTAGGGCGGTGACTTTGCTCCCGGACGAATTCGACGAGGGCATGTTCATGCACGCCCTCGCGACCCGGCTGTTCCCGATCTGCCGAAGTATCACCGGTGCCGGGGTTCGCGAAACGCTCGGGATCCTGGGCGAGTACCTGCCCGGCCTCGAGGTGCACGAGATCCCGTCGGGGACCAAGGCATTCGACTGGACTGTTCCTGACGAATGGAAAATCACCGGCGCCTACCTCGAGGGCCCCGATGGCGAGCGCATAATCGATTTCGCCAACAGCAACCTGCATGTCGTGAGCTACTCGATGCCGGTCGATGCTGAGTTCAGCCGCGAGGAGCTCGAACCACACCTGTACTCCGATGCCGAGCTGCCCGATGCCATCCCGTACGTGACGAGCTATTACCACCGCGACTGGGGCATGTGCCTGAGCCAGCGGCAGCGCGACACCCTTACCGATGGCACCTATCGGGCGGTCGTGAGCAGCACGCTCGAGCCCGGCCACCTCACCTACGGTGAGCTCGTCATCCCGGGGGATTCGTCCGAAGAGGTCTTCGTCTCGACCTATGTGTGCCATCCCTCGCTGGCGAACAACGAGCTCTCCGGCCCGGTGGTGTCGACAGCTCTGGCCCGCTGGGTCATGTCGCTTCCGCGACGCCGCTACACCTACCGGTTCGTCTTCGTCCCCGAGAGTATCGGCGCGATCACCTACACGAGCCGCAACCTCGAGCACCTGAAGCGTCACGTCATCGCCGGCTTCAACCTCACCTGCATCGGCGACGACGGCGACTACTCGTACCTCGCATCGCGGCTCGGCAATCTCCCGATCGATCGCATCGCCAAAAGGGTGCTTGCGACCAGGTCGCCGGCGGTCACCTACTCATATGTCGATCGCGGCAGCGATGAGCGCACCTACTGCGCACCGGGCATCGACCTGCCGCTCGTCTCGCTCATGCGCACGAAGTATGGCGCCTACCGCGAGTACCACACCTCCCTCGATGACCTCTCGGTCATCACGCCGACCGGCCTGCAGGGCGGCCTCGACCTCGTGCGCGACTGCATCGACGAGCTCGAGAGGGCCGAGTACTTCACGGCAACCGTCCTTGCCGAGCCGCAACTCGGCAGACGCGGCCTCTACCACTCGATGCACGCTCGCACCGTCGCCGATGTTGTCTTGCTGCGCACGCACGTGCTCGCCTACGCTGACGGCCAGCATTCCGTGCTCGACATGTCGGAGATCTTCGAGATCCCCGTCGATGACGTTCAGGCGGTCGTCGACGAACTCATCGAGCACGGGCTGCTCGTGTCGCTCTCAGAAGGGGTAGGAACCTGATGTCGGTTGCATCGCACTACGACGGGAGTGCGTCGTCGTCAGCGGATCAATACCAGCGCGAGAATCTCTGGACGCTGGAGGACTACCCGGCGAACTACTTCCGCCTGGAGATCCTCCTGCGCGAACTGGCCGCGGCGAAGGCGACCTCGCTGTTCGAGTTCGGTGTCGGCGATGCCACGCCGCTTGTTGCGGCAGCGAAGGCCGGCATGGAGGTCGCCGGGTTCGACGTCTCGCCTGAGATGGTCGAGTACGCGAGGGCGAACTTCAGCGCGAATGGCCTGGATCCGGAGAGGATCTGCCTTGCCGATGCTCAGGATCTCGCGACCCTCACCCCCCAGATCGACCGGCTGGGGCAGTTCGATGCTGTCATGGCCCTCGGAGTCATCCCGCATGTGAGCGACGACGACCAGTTCGTCGACCACATGTCGAGATTCCTGAAGCCGGGCGGGCAGATGTTCATCGCCTTCCGCAACTCGATGTTCAACCTGTTCACCTTCAACAGGCTCACGAAGGAGTTCGTCCTCGACGAGCTCATGGCAGGGGTCGACGACAGCATTCGCGCCGTGGTCGAGGCCGATCTCGATGCGCGGCTCGCTATCGACAAGCCGCCGCGGCGCACGCGCGACGACGGAACCCCGGGCTACGACGAGATCCTCGCGAGATTCCACAACCCGCTGGAGCTCTCCGACCTGATCCGGCGCCACGGATTCTCCGAGGTGCGCCTGCATTGGTACCACTACCACCCGGCACCCCCGATGCTCAGCGCGGCGATCGGGGCGACTGAATACCGGAAGGCCTGCTTCGACCTTGAGCACGAAGGCAGCTGGCGCGGGATGTTCCTGTGCTCGGCCGGGCTCATCGAAGCCATCAAGGACCCTGCATAGTGCGGACCCTCGCCCTGCTCCTGAAGTCCTATGGCGAGGATTTCGGGTACGCGGTGCGCATGCTCGACAGCTTCAACAGGTTCAACGTGGATGCCCTCCACCTCTACTGCGTCGTGCCACCAGCCGATGTTGAGCAGTTCTCCGCACTGGCCACCGAGCATGTGAGCGTGATCGACGAGTCTGCACTGGGCGGCTACCTCACCGATCATGAGGTCCACGGGATTCGTCCCGGCTATATCAATCAGGAGATCATCAAGCTCGCCTTCTGGGAGCTCGGGCTCGCCGAGAACTACTTCTGCGTCGACTCCGACGCTGAGTTCATCCGGCCCTTTCGCCGGTCCGATTTCATGGCGGACGATCACACGCCCTTCACCGTGCTCGTCGAGGACCACGAGCTCAAGGTCGAGCCGCGCTACTACCGCGAGCACTGGCAGCCCCGCGAGCAGGCGATTCGCAGGATCCAGGACCTCGTCGGGCTCGACGACCCCGCGATGCGCACCTGTCACGGTCATCAGGTGTTCTCCGGCGCCGTGCTGCGATCCTTCAAGGAGGAGTTCCTCGCGCCCCGCGGCTGGGCCTACGTCGACGCGCTCGAAGCTTCGCCATACGAGTTCAGCTGGTACAACATGTGGCTGCAGAAGGCACGGACGATCGAGATCCACCCGCGAGAGCCGTTCGTGAAGGTGTTCCACCATGAGGGCCACCACCTCGAATACATCCTGCGGGGGGTCACCACCGACGACATCGCGCGCGGGTACCTCGCCGTCGTCGTCAACTCCAACTACTCGCGGGGCATGGGGGTCATCGACGCTCATGCCTCGAAGGCCGAGTCGGTGAGCCGCTACCTGTCGTACGGCGAGGTGTGGCAGGTGATCCGCAGCAAGGGTCGTGACACGGTGCGACGCCGCCTGGGCCGTTCGACATGACCGCCCCGGCTAATGCGGTGGATTCGCGTCGTCTGGATATTCAAGGCCTGCGGGCGGTTGCCGTGCTGGTCGTTGTCTGCTTTCATGCTGGCCTGCCGGTGCCGGGTGGCTTCGTCGGCGTCGACGTGTTCTTCGTCATCTCGGGATTCGTCATTACCGGCATGCTCAGCAGGGAGTGGGTGCGATCGGGACGCATCAGGTTCCGTGCGTTCTACGCGAGGCGGTTCAAGCGGCTGACGCCGGCGCTGGCATTGATGGTGTCGGTGACGGTGCTGCTGTCAGTGGTGATCGCTTCGCCGTTGGGGGCGCAGCAGGTGACGGCGCAGACGGCAACGGGGTCGATATTCCTTGTCGCGAATATCGTCATCGCCCGCACCACTGGCGGGTATTTCGATGCTGCGGCTGAGACGAATCCACTGCTCAATACGTGGTCGCTGTCGGTGGAGGAGCAGTTTTACCTGGTCTTCCCGCTCGTGCTGCTGCTGGGCTGGGTATTGCGCAACCACGTGCCGCGGGTCCGGGCGTTGCCGGTGCTGGTGGTCGCGGTGGTGGCGGTCGTGTCGTTCGGCCTGATGATGCTCACGTCTCGCGGTGGGCAGGTGCCGTTCGTTCCCGGTGATCTCGTGGGGTTCT
>CAMAWO010000204.1 GCA_945861925.1 Bifidobacterium breve
CATGAAGCGATTGGTCGACCTTAACCATGCGCAGAACATCAAGAGTGCCAAGCGCATGGTCGAGCGGTCACGGGCCGTGGTGTGGGATGTCCTCGAGGAGGTCATCACGGAGCATCCAGTTCTGCTCAACCGGGCGCCCACCCTTCACCGCCTTGGTATTCAGGCATTTGAGCCCCAGCTCATTGAGGGCAAGGCCATCCAGATTCACCCGCTTGTTTGCACGGCATTCAACGCCGACTTCGACGGTGACCAGATGGCTGTCCACCTGCCTTTGTTGGCGGAGGCTCAGGCTGAGGCACGGATTCTCATGCTGTCGAGCAACAACATCCTGTCGCCGGCGAACGGCCGGCCAATCACGACCCCGACCCAGGACATGGTGCTCGGCATCTACTCCCTCACAATGAACGAGCCAGGTGCCATCGGCGAGGGTCGGGCGTTCTCGTCCATCGCTGAGGCGATGATGGCCTTTGACGCCAAGGTGCTGTCGCGCCAGTCGGACATCACCATCCGCCTCTCCGAGGGCCTCCCGCCTGAGGGCTTTGAGGCACCGGAGGGGTGGGAGCCGGGTCAGCCGTTCCTCCTCAAAACGACACTGGGCCGGGCGATCTTCAACGACGCCCTTCCTGCGGACTATCCGTTCGTCAATGCGCAGGTCGATAAGAAGGTGCTTGGCCAGACGGTGAACCAGCTCGCGGAGCTGTATCCGAAGGTCGAAGTGGCGGAGACCCTCGACAAGCTCAAGGCCCTTGGGTTCTACTGGGCGACCCGATCCGGGGTCACCATTTCGATCTCTGACGTCATCAGCCCGCCGCGCAAGGCCGAGTTGCTCGGTGTCGCGGAGGAGAAGGCCGAGAAGGTCGAGAAGCAGTACGCGCGAGGTCTCATCACCGACTCGGAGCGGCGCCAGGAGCTCATTGAAATCTGGACGAGGGCGACCGACGAGGTGGCCAAGGCCATGCAGGAGAACTTCCCCCGGACGAACCCCGTTCACATGATGGTGGATTCGGGGGCCCGCGGTAACTTCATGCAGGTTCGTCAGATCGCTGGAATGCGCGGACTGGTCGCGAACCCGAAGGGCGAGATCATCCCGCGTCCGATCAAGTCCAACTTCCGTGAGGGGCTGTCGGTCCTTGAGTACTTCATCTCGACGCACGGTGCTCGCAAGGGCCTAGCGGACACTGCGCTGCGGACAGCGGACTCTGGCTACCTGACCCGTCGTCTCGTTGACGTCTCGCAGGACGTCATCATCCGCGAGGTCGACTGCTTCACGGAGCGTGGCACCGAGATCGCGATCGGCGAACTTGTTGATGGCGTGATGCGTCCGCTCGACAATATCGACACGGCGGTGGCGACCCGCGTGCTTTCCCGGGATGTCGAGGTCGATGGCACGGTCATTGCCCTCGCCGGTGAGGCACTCACAGCACCTCGCCTTGACGAGCTCGTGGCACTTGGCGCCACCAGCGTCCGGACGCGATCGGTGCTCATTTGCGAGAGCAAGGTCGGCACGTGTGCGATGTGCTACGGCCAGTCGATGGCAACGGGGAAGCTCGTCGATGTCGGCGAGGCGATCGGCATCATCGCGGCGCAGTCCATTGGTGAGCCGGGTACCCAGCTGACCATGCGTACCTTCCACACTGGAGGTGTGGCGGGCGAGGACATCACCCACGGCCTGCCGCGCATCGTCGAGCTGTTCGAGGCGCGCACCCCCAAGGGCGTTGCGCCGATCAGTGAGTTCAGCGGCCGGATCCGGATCGACGACTCGGAGAAGACCCGCAAGATTATCCTCACCCCCGATGACGGCTCGGAGGAGATTGCCCATCAGGTGTCGAAGCGCGCACGTCTCCTCGTCGAGGATGGCGGACACGTCACGGTCGGGCAGCAGCTCATCGTTGGGGCTGTTGATCCCAAGCAGGTGCTCCGCATCCTGAGTCAGCGCGCAGTGCAGTTGCACCTCGTCGAGCAGGTGCAACTCGTGTACCGCTCGCAGGGCGTGTCGATTCATGACAAGCACATTGAGGTCATCGTTCGTCAGATGCTCAAGCGAGTGACGATCATTGATAACGGAGATTCCGGGTTCCTCACAGGCGATGTGATCGAGCGACATATGTTCGAGAACGTCAATCGTCGCGTCGTGGCTGAGGGCGGCACTCCGGCGGCTGGACGTCCGGAACTCATGGGGATCACGAAGGCATCGCTTGCGACGGAGTCGTGGCTCTCGGCGGCCTCCTTCCAGGAGACGACCCGGGTGCTGACCGATGCGGCCATCCATGCCAAGAGCGATCCGCTGCTCGGACTCAAGGAGAACGTCATCCTTGGAAAGCTCATCCCTGCAGGGACGGGTATGCCGATCTACCGGAATATCAAGGTGGAGCCGACCGAGGAAGCTCGGGCAGCGATGTACGCGAGCTTCTCCGGGTACGATGACATCGACTACACCACATTCGCGGCGGCTTCGGGTGCTGCGGTGCCCTTGGAGGAGTTCGACTTCCGGGGCTACAACGCCTGAGCGACACCGAACGAAGAAGGGGTCGGACATTGTGTCCGGCCCCTTCTTCGTTCTCGTGCCTCAGCCGTTACGGCTTCTAAGTTCGTCTGCCCGTTCCTTGAGTCGGTGGAAGTACTCGGTCTCGGTGATCTCCTCGACGGACTTCGCGACCTTGCCGTGGTCCACGACGACCGTCAGTCGGGCGACCTGCTCAAGCAGTTTGCGCTCACGTTCGATGATCTCCTGCCCCATTCGCCTGAAGGTTCTGGCGAGCTCACCGACCTCGTCCTTGCGCGCAGCGGCCGCATCCAGAGAAGCGGGATCGAAGGTGCCATCCGAGAGCGAAAGCGCAGCCCCGGTGATGGACTCCACGGGGCGAACGATGCGCCGACTGAGGAGGAGGCCACCGCTGAGGCCGATGATGAGGACGATGATGCTCAGCAGCGCCTGCTGGAGTGCGAGCTGTCGACTGGGAGCGGTCAACTCTGACCGGGGCGCGGCCGAGACGAGGAGCCACTTGAGGGGATCGAAGCTCGACACGGTCATGACCCCTTCCTCGATGCTGCCGCCCTGGAGGCTCGCCTCGTAGCTGCGTTCGACGATGCTGGCGTTACCTGTCGCAGGGGACGCCAGCAGGGAGGTAATCAGTGCCTTACCGGACGGGGTCGACGTGAGCGCGCTGAGATCGGATCCCGCGGGAGTCACGACGACATCGCCGACGTCGTCGAGGATGAAGAAGGTGCTGTTGCTCGTGAAGCTGACGAGCCCGAAGGCCTCCGCCAGTTGGTTCTCGACCGCCCCCCGCTTGACGCTGACTTCGGCTTCAATGTTGTCGACGTAGACGCCAGTTCCGATGATCCAATCCCATGGCTCGTAGTTGAAGACGTAGCCAATTTTGTCGGCGGGTACGGTCTCGCCAAGTCTCACCCATCGGTATTCAGTAAAGCCGCTGCCCTGACTCAGTGCGACGTCCCGCAGGTCGCGAAGGATGTATCGCCCGTCGGCGTCCTGTAGGTCGATGAGGTCCCGGCCCTGGAATTTCGGATCCGGGCGCGCCAACGCGGTCATGTTCTCGTCATACGTGAAGAGGTAGTCGTTGTTTCCGAATCGAATTGACTTGAGCATGGTCAGAGCGGCCGTCTGTGCCTCGGATGTTGTTAGCTCCCCCCGATCGACGGACGCTCTGACCTCGTCGAGTGAAGCGATGACTGGCTTGGAAACGTCGACGAGTGCCTGACGACGCCCTTCGAGAGCCGTGGAGCGAAAGTCGAGAATGCTTTGGTATTCTGCGGAAATTAGGGAGTTCACTCAGGCATGTACGTTTTCCATGGACTGGATTGTCTGGTCGTACATGGCGTTCTGTACAGATCGCACGGCAAATGTTGTGGTGACGACCGCGGAGAGAGCCAACAGGGTGGCGATAAGAATCGTGAGGCGATAGCTCAGCTTTGACCAGCGCGACTGGCGCAAAGGTCTCCCGTTGGAAACCTCGGACTTGCCGCTTGATGTTGGTGCGTCAGGTGGGAGGATAAATGACATCCACGACTCCGAATTGTCGCGTCCACCATCACGTTGAGACACAATAGGGCACCGATTAGCATCAGGTTCACCCGATGTCGTTGGGTGACTCCCGTGCACAGATTCGCCTACCTTGAACCCCTATGTGAAGGATCTCCATGACTACCGTAGTTTCCATCCACTCCTTTCGAGGTGGCACGGGCAAGAGCAACACCACGTCCAACGTGGCAGGCCAACTAGTGTCAATGGGCTATCGAGTGGGTGTCGTTGACACCGACATCCAGAGCCCGGGGATTCACGTGCTCTTCGGCTTCTCTGATGATCTCGACAACACCCTCAATGACTACCTGTGGGGCAAACTTGGGATCAAGGAGGTGGCACATGACGTGACCTCGGTGATTGCGGCGACAACGCCGATTGCGCCGGGAGGCACCCTCTACCTCGTGCCCTCCAGCATGAAGGCTGGCGATATCGCCCGTGTCCTACGCGAGGGGTACGACGTCGGCACGCTCAATGACGGGTTCCGGGATCTTGCCAAGGAGCTCCAGCTTGACTACCTCCTCATCGACACCCATCCGGGGCTAAACGAAGAGACGCTGCTCTCGATCACCATCAGCGATGTGCTGTTGCTCATCCTGCGTCCGGATCGCCAGGACTTCCAGGGCACAGCGGTCACGGTCGATGTTGCTCGCAAACTCGGTGTCCCGGCGCTGTACCTCGTCGTCAACAAGGTTCCCAGCGGCGTCGACCTCGACGACCTGCGGTCGCAGATGACGGCCGCGTACGCCGCCGAGACGGCGGCGATTCTTCCGCTGTCCGAAGAGGTCGTGCAGAACGCTTCCGCGGGCCTGTTTTCGCTCACTACCCCTGACCATCCGTGGTCGGAGCAGATCCGCTTGATCGCGGCGCGCCTAACCGCCTAGGAGTTCAGGCTGCCCGTCAACCCGGGGCGATGAAACGAAGGCGCCCTGGGTCGGCGGAGTCGCTACAGGTCGGCGAGCCTGTCGAGAATATCGGATGCGCCGGTTTTGGTGACCCGCTTATGAACCGTCCGGAATCGCCCTGATTCCTCAACGAGGGCGCCATCGCGGGTGAGTAGTGCCAGAGCAGAATTGATTGAGGCATCGTCGAGGTCGACGAGGAGGGTGCGAAGTTCATCGATCGTGCTCGGCCCGGCACGAAGGATGGCTGACACCACTCGGCGTTCCGTTGGTGACCGATCGAGAAGGCCTGCCATGCCGGCGGAAATCGCCTCACGTGAAAGACTCCGGACGACAGTGTCCTCGATGGCGATGGCGGTTTCGGCGCGCACCTCACCAGTGGTGAGTCGAAGATCGCCGCAGTGATTACCCGGGCCGATGAGCGCGACACGTCTGGCCCTTCCGCCGGAATCGCTCGCAATGATCTCGATCTTTCCGGAGACGGTGAAGATGATGCGGTCGGCGGGTGCTCCCTCGCGATACAGGATGTTGCCCGCCGGGTAACGCTCGGTGACGAGGCGCGTGAGCAGGGCACCCATGGACTCGTCGTCGATTCCGAGCACACTGAGGTCGACGTCGATGGATGTAAGGCGAGCAGACCACAGTTGTGAGTAATCGGAATTGCTCATGAGTAGGTTTTCGTGGGTGTCAGTCTGCACATCGGTCCCGGTGGCGAAGATGATGAGATCCATCGCGGACGCAACCTCAGCCGTTCTCACGGTGACGATGAGAGCCGGGAGTCGTGGCGTGCTCAGAGCCTCGATGAGGGGCAACGCGGTGTCAGTGTCAGCTAATGCAAGCACCGGACCGATGGAAATCAGCCGAGGTTCCTTGGCCAAGGCCATAGCTATCGCTAGGCGCTGGCGTTCATTGATCGTGAGCCGGTTGCCAGCGGGCCCTAGGGGTCGGGTGAGGTCATCGGAATTCGAAATGAGGTATCCGAGATCGACTCGATCCAGCAACTGTCGTGCAGCCACCTCGTCTAGGTCCGGTACCGTAGCCCGGAAGTGATCGAGTATCGATGCATCGAAAGCCAATGGTTCTTGGGGAACATGGATGCTCTCCTTGTGATTCCCATCGGAGATCTGAGCGAGGGCGGCGTCTGCATCGATACCGGGCGGGGTGACGATTCCGACGAGGCAATTGTGGGGCAGATTCGTGACGCTCCGGGGTAGCCCGGCGCTCCTCGCCGCAGAAGGCGAATCGCCGTCAGCATTGTGGACAAGGACCTGATCGATCCGCAGACTGCTCACAATTGCGAAATGCACCTGACGGACCCACGGGGGCAGGGCCTCAAGGCCCTTTACTACGCCTTCGACGTAAAGCAGCGATGCCGCCACGGACGCGAGTCCGTCGCCGCCGACCGCGAGTCCGAAAAGCACGACGGCCACGAGCCCCGCCAGTCCGGCGGCGTGAGCGCCGGTGACGAGCCTGCTAATGAGGATGCCCTGGTGATGCGATACTTCACCGAGGTTGCGCGAGCGGTCCTTGAAGCGCGATTCGAGCCACGGGCGAAGACGCATTCCGGAGATGGTGTGGGGCGAGGTCAGGGCCTCGTCAACACTCTCGCCCACGTAGCCACGTGCATCGAAATAATCGAGGTCAGCGGCGGCGAGGGACCTAGCCATGCGCATGCGCATGCCGACGAACGCCAATGCCGCAACGGTCATGACGATGCCGGCTGGCCACTCGAGCATGGTGAGCAGACT